>DASVGF010000026.1:0-19921 GCA_036379675.1 Gemmatimonadales bacterium
AGTTGCTGAATCGGAACAGCATCACGTCGCCGTCCTGGACCACGTATTCCTTGCCCTCCGCCCGCGCCAGCCCCTGCTCCCGCGCCGGCTTCCAGCCGCCCACGCGGACGAAGTCGCCATAGGCCACGGTCTCGGCCCGGATGAAGCCCTTTTCGAAGTCCGAGTGGATCACCCCCGCCGCCGCCGGCGCCTTGTCGCCCCGATGAACGGTCCAGGCACGCACCTCTTTTTCCCCGGCGGTGAAGTAGCTCTGCAGGCCAAGCAGGTGATAGGCGGCGTGGGCCAGCCGGTCGAGGCCCGACTCGGTCAGTCCCAGCGACTCGAGGAACTCGCTCCGGTCCTCCGGCGCCAGCTCGGCCAGCTCGGCCTCGACCTTGGCGGAGAAGGTGACCACCTCGGCGGTCTCCCGGTCGCGAGCCAGCGCGGCTTTCAGTGCGTCCACCTGCGGATTCCCCGCCGCGATCTCGTGCTCGGCCACGTTGGCCGCGTAGAGGACCGGCTTGGACGTCAGCAGGTTAAAGGCGCGATAGGACGCGGCCTCTTCCGCGGTGGGCACCACCATGCGGGCGGGCTGGCCCGCCGCCAACACGGTCTGGAGCGACTGCAGCAGCTTGAGCTCCAGCTTCGCCTGCGGGTCGCCCGACTTGGCGGCGCGGGCGGTCTTGTCCACCCGCTTCTCTACACTGGCAAGGTCGGCCAGACCCAGCTCGATGTTGATGACCTCGCGGTCGCGCACCGGGTCTACCTCGCCCATCACGTGCTGCACATCGGGGTCGTCGAAGCAGCGGACGACGTGGACGATCGCGTCCACCTCGCGGATGTTGGCCAGGAACTGGTTGCCGAGCCCCTCGCCCTCGCTCGCTCCCTTCACCAGCCCGGCGATATCCACGAACTCCACGACGGCGGGCACGGTGCGCTCCGGCTTCACGATAGTAGCCAGGGCGTCCAGCCGCGGGTCGGGCACCTGGACGATGCCGGTATTGGGCTCGATGGTCGCGAACGGATAATTCGCCACCAGCGCCTTGGCGGAGGTGAGGGCGTTGAACAGCGTCGATTTCCCGACGTTCGGCAGTCCCACGATTCCTAGACGCAGCATGGATCGAAAAATACCTCACCACGGAAGCACGGAAGACACGGAAGCTTCACGGAAGAAAAGTCATTGGTGCATGGAAAAGACGATGCGTCTGTTCGCCGAACTCCTATGGTTTTGTGGGAGGGCTTGTGGGACTTATCGAACATGCTACCAATCAAGTCAGCGATGTAACCATCGGGGCAGCCATTGAGGTACATCGCCATCTCGGTCCGGGTCACCTACACATGCGCTTGCAAGGGGCGTCCTCCGGTCTTCTGCTAAACAGCAGCTTCCGTGTCTTCCGTGCTTCCGTGGTGAGCTTTTGGGGCTCAGCGATTAAACCGGTTCATCGCTACCTCGATCCCGTTCTCTAACCAGCTCTCGACCGCTTCGCTCATGGGATCGAGGAGCCCGGCCAGGACGTCCCGCTCTTCCTTCTCGAACACATCCAGAACGAAGTCCGCGAGGTCGTCGAGGCCCGGCGGGGCGGGGCCCACGCCGATGCGGAGGCGGGCGTAGTCCTGCCGTTGCAGCGTCCCCTCGATGCTCTTGAGCCCGTTGTGGCCCCCGGCCGAGCCGGCGCCGCGCAGGCGAAACTTGCCGACCGGCAGGGCCACGTCGTCTACCAGGACCAGCAGATGTCGGCTGGGGTCGAACTGGGGAAGAGCCCGGAGCGGTGCGATGGCCGCGCCACTCCGGTTCATGTACGTCGTGGGCTTGAGAATCCTGACCGGGGTGGACTGCCAGCTGCCCTGGGTCTCCCGGGCCCGGTCACCCCGCTTGAACGGCGGCAACTTCCAGCGAGCTGCAAGGCGATCGGCGAGGCGGAACCCGGCGTTGTGCCGGGTGTCCTCGTACTCCGGGCCGGGGTTGCCCAGCCCCACGATCGTGTACAGAGCCTAGGCTTTCTTCCCGGCCTCGGCCTCGCCCTCGCCCTCGCCTTCCTCGGGCTTGGGCTTCCGGATGAGCTCCGGCTCCGCCGGCGCCACGGCCTCCTCAACGACGGCCGGCGCCTCCTCGGCGCGCGGGGCCACCACGGTGCAGACCGGCGTGTCCGGGTCGTTGAGGATCTCCGCCTTCTCCACCTTGAGATCGCGCACGAAGAGCGAGTGCCCGATCGTCAGCGCCGTCACGTCGAGCTCCACGTGCTCGGGAATGTCGGCCGGGAGGACCTCGATCTCGAGCTCGCGCAGTACGTGGTCCAGCACGCCGCCAAAGTTCCGCACCCCGTCCGGAATGCCCACCAGATGGATGGGCACGGAAAGGGTGACGGTCTCGTCGGCCTTCACCTCGTACAGATCCAGGTGCAGGATCTCCGCCGGCCGCACCGAGTCCCGCTGCAGCTCACGGATGAGCGCCTTTACCGCCGGACGCCCGTCCACCACCACGTCCAGCACGGTGGTGCCGGCGCTGATGCCCACCAGCATCTTGTTCAGCGCCTGCGTGTCCACCACCACCGGCTCGGCTGCCCGGTTATGGCCGTAGATGACGGCGGGAATCTTCCCCTGCCGCCGGAGGGTGCGGGCGGCGCCCTTGCCGGTAATGCTCCGGGTGGTGGCCTCTAGATTGGCTTGCTGAGCCATGGTTGGTTCCTCTCTATGGTCACGAGTCACGAGTCACGAGTCTCGAGTGGGCCGTGAGAGACGACCCCGACTCGCGACTCTCGACTCGCGACTACTAATCGAACAACGAGCTCACCGACTGATCGCTGTGGGTATACCCGATGGCCTTGGCCAGCAGGCCGGCAATCGAGAGCACCTTGAGCCGATCGAATCGCCGCTCCTTGGGGATGGCGATCGTGTTGGTGACCGCCACTTCCTTCACCCCCGACGCCATCAGGCGGTCGACCGCCGGCCCCGACAGCAGCGCATGGGTGGCGCAGCAGTACACGTCTTCGGCTCCCAGCCGCTTGAGGGCGGTGACGGCCTCCGACATCGTGCCGGCCGTGTCGATCATGTCGTCCGGGATGATGCAGTCTTTCCCGGTGACCTCACCCACCACGTTCAGCACCTCGGCGATGTTGGCCGACGGGCGCCGCTTGTCGATGATGGCCAGCGACGCGTTCAGCCGCTTGGCGAACCCGCGGGCCATCTTGGCCGACCCCACATCCGGCGCGACGATCACCAGGTCGCGCAGCGACTTCTGCCGGTAGTGATTGACGAAAACGGGCGCGGCGTAAAGGTGATCGACCGGCAGATCGAAGAACCCCTGCAGCTGATGCTGATGGAAGTCCATGGCGAGCACCCGGTCGGCGCCGGCCATCGACACCATGTTCGCCATCAGCTTGGCGCTGATTGCCACCCGGGGCTGGTCCTTCCGGTCCTGCCGGGCGTACCCGAAGTACGGGATGACCGAGGTGACCCGGGCGGCACTGGCCCGCTTGGCGGCATCCATGAGGAGCAGCAGCTCCATCATGTTCTCCGCCGGAGGGTTGGTCGGCTGGACGATGTACACATCCCGGCCGCGCACGTTCTCGTCGATCTTGACGAAGATCTCGCCGTCAGCGAAGCGCCGGATCGTGACCTGACAGAGAGGCTGCCCCAGATGGGCGGCCACCTCTTCGGCTAGGGGGCGGTTGGCCGACCCGCTCAGGAGCAGCATCTGGCTGCGCGACAGCGACAGGTCCGTCATGGTTTACAGCCCGCAAACGTAGCCGCCTCAACGCCCTCGCGTCAACCGGCGGGATCGCCTCGAAGCTACCCGTTTGTGATGCGGATTCCAGCACTTCCGCTACATCCAACGTAGCATCCGGGTCCGTCGGGTATGGGCCGCCCGCCACAGTTGTAGGCCCGCCGCACAGCGCTGCTGCGGCCGCAGGTCAGTGCGATAGGTGCAAGTGCCATAAGCTGTTGCGCGGTTGACCCGAGCGCAGGTACTCACCACCCGCTGGCTGGCACGGCTCTGGCGCATGCGGCGGTCGGATCGCGTGGCGACTACGCGCATCAAGTTCCGTCGAAATCCCGTGGGCTTTCCGTCACTCTTTTTAGGCTGGGACGATTCTATGCGATCAATCCGTTGGCTTGCTGCGGTAACCGGGACTCTTGCGCTGATCACCGGGTGCGGTGGTGGAGATGGGGGCGGCGTCGAGCCGAATCAGCCCCCCGTCGCAAACTTTACGTTTGCCGCCTGTACCGCGGGCACCGCGTGTCAATTCACTGACGCCAGCACGGACGACAAGAACAACATCACCGTCTGGGCCTGGGATTTTAACGACCCCTCGTCCGGCGCGTCCAACACCTCGAACGCTCAGAACCCGACCCACACCTTCGCCACGGCGGGGACATATAACGTCTCCCTGACGGTGACCGATGGCGGCGGCGAGGTATCCACCGCCAAGATCAACCCCGTCACCGTAGTCGCGGCTCCTCCGGCCAACATCCCGCCGGTGGCCAACTTCGATCTGCCGGTTGACTGCACCGCCGGGACCCCCTGCGGGTTCCACAGCACCAGCACCGATGCCGACGGCACCATCGCCACCACGACCTGGGACTTCGGCGATACCGGCACCGGTACCGGGGCCGATGTGACCCATACCTTCGCCGCGGCCGGCAGCTACAACGTGAAGCTGGACGTGACCGACAACGCCGGCGGCACCGCGACCGTTACCAAGGCAGTGACCGTCTCACCGGCTGCGAGCCAGGACTGCACCACCACCGGTAGAACGGTGGCCTGCACGCTCACACCCTCGGCACGGGTGACCGTGAAGATTCGCATCGTCAGCACCGCCTGCGAGCTCTCGGGCAACAAGATCGAAGTCACCGCGCCCCGCCAGCAGACGGCCTTCTTCAACCTGTGTAACCGGACGCCGGGCGAGGAATACACTATCACCGACGCCGCTGGTGCGCCGCTGGTGATCACGGCGGGAACTCCTATTGGGCTGCGGTTTACCGGTGGGACGCCAGGCGCTGGCGACCCGGCGGCCGGGGATGCCGGGATCCAGATCGACGGGACCTATCCCAACTGGACGCTTAACATCGACGACGGTGGCGCCGCGGGCACCGGTGGTGAGCCGGACTTCGACGACGTCGTGCTCGCCGTGCAGGCGACGCTGGCTCCGTAAGGTCGGCAGAGAAGTGATGTGACACGCAGTACCCCGCCGGAGGGCAACCTCCGGCGGGTTGCGAGGGAACCCAGCACCCGATCTCCGAATCAATTGCAATAGTGACGCTGTAGTGCCCGCCGAAGGGAGTCCTTCGGCGGGGGCAGGACGGCAGTCTGCGGCCGATCCGCAGCATGGCGAGCTCCACCCACCCCCGAGGCGTACGATGAGCACCAAGCGTTGGCTCGCAGTAGGACTGGTAGCCGCGGGCCTGGTTACGGCCTGCAAGGACAATGGCCCGGGCAATGAGGCCCCCGACGCGCGGTTCTCGTCGCAGTGCGCCGCGCTCCGGTGCGACTTCACCGACAGCAGTACCGACGATAACGGCATCGAGACCTGGAGCTGGGCGTTCGGCGATGCCGCGACCTCCTCCAGCCGGAACCCGGTCCATACCTACGGCGTCGCCGGTCCGTACAGTGTCACCCTGACGGTCACCGACGCCGAGGGGGAAACCTCTACCGATACCCGGCAGGTGGTTGCCACCAACCCGGTAGTCAGCTCACTGTCCTGCGTGGACGGCTCGGCGCCGGGCGGCTACGTGACCTGCACGCTACGGCTGGAGGAGGAGGCCGGCTTCAAGGTGGTGCTCAACAGCCACGATTGCGAAGCCCACGGCAACCTCTTCCGCGTTACCGCGCCGGTGCAGGGCACCCTCACCAGCGACGGGTGCTACGAGCAGCCCGGCAAGCAGATCGTCTTCGCGGCCGCATTCCCGGCCGGCACCGAGATCAGCGCGGAAGTCGTTGCGCCGCTGCTCGACAATCCACCCCAGCTCAGGGTAAGCGGCAGCTACCCCCAGTGGCAGCTGACCTATGAGGACGGCGTGGACCAGGACTTCGACGACCTGGTGATGACGTTGACCGCGCTGCCGACCGGCAATTAACTGAGCTGCTGCAGGAACAGCCTCGGCGCCGCCGTCCGGCGGTCCGAGGCTGTTTCCTTGCCCTGTCCCCGGAGGGACCGTGGGCGCGAGATATCTGTGGATCTGCCTGTTCCTGGCGGGCGCCTGCTCCAGCGGTGATCCGGGGGACGCCCAGCCCACGCTGGTGCTCCGCTGTGTCGATGGCCGGGTGGACGCCTATATCGCCATGGCTGCCCCCGCCGACTCCGATTCCGGGGTGGGTGAGCTGATACCGGTCGAGCTCGACTCGGCGCCGGGGTGTGAGGAGTAGCGAGGAGCTAGAAGTTAGGAGCTGGTACCTCCTGCTTGTTTCTTCCCTGCTTCTTGGCTTTGCTAGTAGCTGGTAGCTAGTAGCAAATAGCTCTTAGCCCTTCCACCGGAGCCCATTTGCGCATCGGAATCATGCTCCGCCACTACGACCAGCACGGGGGCGGGGTGAAGGTATACACCCAGCGTCTGCTCCGCGCCCTGCTGGATCTCCGGTCCGGGCACGAGTTCGTCTTTCTCTACCGCAATCCCGCGCTGCTCGGCACTTACCGCGGCGAGCCCGGCGTCGAGGAAACCGTACTTTCCGCCCGCTCGGTCCTGACCTGGGACCAGCTCGCCGTGCCTGCCGCGGTGCGGCGCAACCGAATCGATCTCCTGTTCAACCCCAAGTATTCGATTCCCCTCAACGCGCCGTGCCCCGCCGTCTGGGTCTGCCACGGGCTCGACTGGTACGTGATGCCCTGGGCCTCGAAGATGGTGGACCGGCTGAGCCATCGCTTTCTGGTACCCCGCTACGCCGCCCGGGCCGGCGCCATCATCGCAGTCTCCGAGATCACCCGCCAGCACGTGATGAAGTACCTGCCGGTACCTCCCGGGCGGGTCGTCACGGTCTACTCCGGGGTGGACGACGTGTTCCGCCAGCACCCCGAGAATGGCCGTCTCGACCGGATCAGATCGAAGTACGCCCTCCCGGACCGCTTCCTTCTCTACGCCGGCGCCATCTACCCGCCCAAGAACTTCACCCGCCTGATCCAGGCATATGCGGCGGTAGGGCCGGCACGCGGAACTCCCCTTGTTGTGGCCGGCGGTGAGAACCGGTTCCTGTCGGAGGACGAGCTGCGGGAGCCCGAGCGGCTGGGCATCGCCGAGTGGGTCCGCTGGCCCGGATGGGTGGAGCAAGAGGACCTCGCCGGCTTCTATGCGCTGGCCGAAGCGCTGCTGCTGCCCTCGCTGTTCGAGTCGTGCGGGCTCCCGGTCCTCGAGGCCATGGCGGCCGGTTGTCCGGTGGTCACCGCGGATCGCTATGGGACCAAGGAGCTGGCGGAAGGCGCCGCCGTGCTGGTGGACCCGGAATCGGTCGACAGCATCGCCGATGGGATCGGACGGGTGATGGACAACGAGTCACTGCGAGCGAGCCTGATCTCGGCCGGCCGGGCTCGAAGCGGTGAATTCCGCTGGCAGCGCTGCGCCACCGAGACGCTGCGCGTGCTCGAGCGAGTTCACGCCGGGAACGCCCCAGCATGAGTCGCCGCCTCGCGGTCACCGTCAACGCCCGGCACCTCACCGGCCCCATGACCGGAATCGAGGTGTATATGGAACGGTTGCTGGGCGCGTTGAGCCGGACCGGGGAGATCGACATCACCGCCATCAGCTGGGCCCCGCTCGGTCTCGGCCTGCCCGGGGTCCGGGAAGTCGTGCCCACCCTCCGGCCCCAGCTCGGCGGCCTCCGGGCTACACTATGGAAGCTGTGGTTCGACCAGTGGCACGCCCTCCGCGCCGCAGCTCCGCCGGAAGGGATCGTTTATCACGGAATGGAAGGGTTCCTGCCGTACTCGCTGCGCTCACGCGACCGCGCGGTGGCCACGGTGCACGACCTCGGCTGGCAGGTGCATCCGGAGCTCTACGACCGGAAGCTCAGGATCATGTATGGGGCGCTCTTTCCGTGGGTGCTGCGCCGCGCCGACCGCTTCATCGCCGTGTCCCGCTATACCGCCGATGACCTCATCCGGCGGGCCGGCGTCCCTGCCGCGAAGATCGATGTCGTCTACCACGGTCTGGATCCGCTGTTTGCCACGCCGACCGACGGACAGCGTGGCGGGGGCTCCTCTCCGCCCTATGTGCTCGCGGTCGGTGGCGTGTCCCCCCGCAAGAACACCCGCCGGCTCATCGACGCCTTCGTCCGCTGGCGGGGCAGGGGCGGGCACCGCTCGCAGTACCGGCTGCTCATCACCGGCACCTCGCTGGACCCCGACTTCGCGGCCAACGGCGCGCAGCTCCCCGAGGGAGTTTCGTTGCTGGGCTACGTGGAGAAGTCGGAGCTGCCGGGACTGTACGCTGGGGCCGCCGCTTTCCTGTATCCCGGCATCTACGAGGGATTCGGGCTGCCCATCATCGAGGCCATGGCCTGCGGAACTCCCGTGGTCACGTCTCGGACGGGCGCGGCGCCGGAGATTGCGGGCGGGGCCGCCATCCTGGTGGATCCCTTCGACGTGGAGAGCATTGCGGGCGGGCTGGAGCAGGTGACCGCCGGCGAGGGCGACCGGCTCCGGGAGCTTGGCCGCCAGCGTGTCCGGCGCTTCGACTGGAGCGTGGCGGCGAACGCCACGCTGGACGTGTACCGACAGATCGTTCCGAAGTGAACGGCTTGACTGCGCTGGTCCTCGCCCGTAAGCTCACCATAGGCAGGCCACTCGAGCCTGCCACTCCTCTCACAACAGGCAGCTTTCCGATGGGCTGGGTCGGAGGGCGGACGCGGCTTTCTCGTCACCCACGGTGCGGGCCACGGGGGCGCGCTCTTCTGCTGCTCAGCCTTCTCGGGGCCGGATGCGGCGACGACTCTTCCGCTCCAGCGACCCCGCTGCAGGAGCCAACCGCCGATGACGACAGCGGCGCGCCGTTGCGGCTCTCCTACGTCTGCGGTAATCGCTTCGTGCTCATCAGCTCGTACACCGTTCCGATCACCGTCACCTGGCAGGTAAGCGGGACGGGCGAGGCCGGATCCGCGACGCTTGCGGCCGCCTCTCCCGAGCATCATCCGACATCCAGCGAGCGATTGATCGAGACCAGGAATCGAGGCCCTCTGGAGCTCTACCAGGAAGGCCGCAGGCTCAAGGTGCGCGCCAACGGCGGCATTCCTTGTACTCCCGACGCGCCTGCTCCGGCCTTTGCCGGGACCACCTCGGCGCAACTGGGCGAATGGGGGCCGGTCACTCCGTGGCCCCTCGTCGCGGTGCACGCGAGCCTGCTGTCCAGCGGAAAGGTGCTGGTGTGGGGAGGCGCCTCCAACGGCCAGCCTCAACTGTGGGATCCCGCCACGAACGGGTTCGTGCCGTATCCCAGCCCGGCTCTGCTATTCTGTTCCGGCCACGCCTTCACCCGGGGAGGACAGCTGGTCGTAATCGGCGGCCACATCCGGGGCGATCACGGCATCCCCAACATCACCCTCTGGAACAACAGCTCAGGCTGGGCCAGCTCCCCGCCGATGCCGCGGGGGAGATGGTACCCCACGGCCACCACGCTGGCGGGCGGGGAGGTTCTCGCCCTGGGCGGCGCGGACCAGCAGGCCGTGCAGGTGACCGTGCCCGAGGTCTGGAGCTCGACCGGCCTGCGTGAGTTGACGTCTGCGTCGCGCGAGGTGCCGTACTATCCGGTGTCATTCCTGGCGCCGAACGGCAAGGTATTTGTGGCCGGGGAGCAGCAGATGTCCCGGTACCTTACCGTCACCGGGACCGGCTCATGGGCCGATGTGGGGCTCCGGCGCTTCGGAACCCGGGATCAGGGCTCCGCGGTGATGTATGACGAGGGGCGGGTGCTCTATGCCGGAGGGGGCCGGACCACCAACACCGCCGAGACGATCGACCTCCACGTGGCGGCGCCCCAGTGGAGCTGGACCGGGTCAATGGCCTATCCGCGCCGGCACCACAATCTGACTGTACTACCCACCGGCGAAGTGCTGGCGACGGGTGGAACGGGAGGCACCGAGTTCAACGACCTGACTCGCATGGTTCGGGCGGCGGAAATCTGGGACCCAGCCACGGGGCTCTGGACCACCCTGGCCAGCAGCAGCGTGGACCGCGGTTATCACTCGGTAGCCCTGCTGCTGCCCGACGGGCGGGTGCTCCAGGCCGGCGGTGGGGCGGCAGGGGGAGTGGCGATCGATGAGATGAACGCGCAGCTCTTCTCGCCGCCCTATCTGTTCCGGGGCGCCCGACCCCGGATCACCGCCGCTCCCACGGCGATCGCATACGGCGGCGCGTTCACCCTGACGACGCCGGACGCCGCGACCATCGCCAAGGTCACCTTGGTCCGGGCCGGCTCGTTGACCCATGGAAGCGACATGAACCAGCGCTTCCAGAGGTTATCGTTCTCCCAGGAGAGCGGCGCCTTGCTTGTCTCAGCGCCTACCAGCCGGAACACCGCGCCGCCGGGGCACTACCTGCTCTTCATTCTGGACGGTAATGCTGTGCCGTCGGTAGCAGCCACCGTCCAACTCGGTTCGAGCTCAGGGCCGCCGCCGGCCTCCTTTGCGCTCACGGCGACCGGTCGCGCCGATGCCACCACGCAGTACATGTCTCTCACGTGGAGCGGTGCGAGTGGCGCGATGGTGGATGTCTACCGTAACGCTGTCTTGATCAGAGTGACCGAGAATGACGGGAAGTACACCAATAGCCGCAGTTTCACCGGCACAGCCACGTATATCTACCAGGTATGCCAGGCGGGCACGACTACGTGCTCCAACACGGCGACCGTGCAGTTCGGGCAGCCGAATGTTCCGCCGGAGGCCAGCTTCAGCACCAGCTGCAGCGGCCTGGCCTGCAGCTTCGTAGACCACAGCAGCGACCCCGATGGGACCGTGTCGGCCTGGTCCTGGAATTTCGGCGATGGGGCACTGGGCACCGTTCGGAACCCGACCCACTCGTACGGAGCCGGTGGCACCTACACGGTAACATTGAGTGTCAGGGATAATGCCGGCGCCACCGGGCAGGTTTCCTCGCAGGTGACAGTGGGAACGGCGGCCCCGATTGCGCTGTCCGTCACCATCAGAAAGGACGCTACCACGCAGTACATGACGCTGACCTGGAGCGGCGCGAGCGGCGCCATGGTGGACGTCTACCGCAACGGTGTCGTGATCAAGCTGACCGAGAATGATGGGAAGTACACCAACACCCGCGCTTTCACCGGTCCAGCCACCTACACCTACAAGGTGTGCCAGGCCGGCACTGCGGTCTGCTCCGGCCCTGTCACGGTCGTATTCCAGTAGCGGGCTGTTTACGGCCCTATGGTCACCATGCGGCCATCTGGAATCGGCTGGTACGCCGGCGCGCTTTCATGAACAAGGTTTCATGAGAGTTTCCTCCTGCCCTTCATGCAGTGCCTGTAGACTGAGGCTGCACCCTCGGGATCACCCTTGGTCGGAGGCAAACATGCGCGTTCTCACCCTTATCGCTATGGCTACCGCCCTGGGAACCACCCTGGGCGTGGCCCGAGCACATGCCCAAGGTGCTCCGGAAGAGCTCAAGAGCCTGAAACCCCATGAGGTCGTGGAGCAGGTGCTCACCTTTCGAGATCGTCTCGCCCTGACCCAGGAGCAAACGGCGAAGCTCAATGAGCTTCACCTCACAATCCGGGATGAGAAGCATCAATACGCACACTCGGGCGGGAAGCCGCACGTCACCCGGCACCAGGCCATGATCACTCGGGGCCAGGCCTACGCGGATGCGATGGCTCTCCTCACACCGGACCAGCGGCAGCAGGCGGTCACCTTGCTCACGACTCTGCCTGAGACCGCCAAGATTCCGTCCGGCCTCAAGAGCGGGAAGCCTCACGAAGTGGTCGCGCGTATCCTTCAGCAGCGTGCGGAGCTCGGATTCACTGAAGCACAAGTGCAAGACCTCGAGGCGCTCCACATCATGGTTCGGGACGAAAAGCACCGCTACTCCCATGATGGCAGCAAGCCGCACAAGACCAAGCATCAGCAGATGATCACGAGGGAGCGGGCCTTCGCCGATGCCATGGCCGTGCTCTCTGCGGAGCAACGGCTCCGGGTCGTCGAGTTCTTCGCCAATGCGAGCTGAGAGTAAGGTCGGAACGAGTCCGCCAGGGGTCAGGCATTGCCCCGGGCGGATTGCGGGAGTTAGCCTTGAGGCAATGCGTGGGCTTCTGGCTGTCGCCCTTCTGTTGTTCCAGTTACAGCCCCTGGTCGGGTCGGCGGCGTGCGCCCTGTTCCCGGACCGGCCGGCCGAACGGGCCTGCGAAATGCCGGAGCAGATCCCAGCGGCCCCGGCGAGTGCGCTCCAGAGCGCCACCGCCGGGCCGGGGTGCGCCCTGGCCTTCGTTTGTGCGCGAAGCACCATCGCCGCACCGAGCTGCCCCGCCGGGGAACAGTGCACCACCTCCGCTGCACCAGCCGCCGCGACCTCACCCGCACGAACCCTGTCCGGCGTCGTATCTGCTCCTCCGTTCCACCCTCCCAGAGCCTGATCCCAATTCGGTAGACCGGGCCGGCCTTCCAGGACTGGTCCCCCTGTCTGCTCCGCTCAAGAACGCCGCGCGGCCGTTTCTACCGGACCGCCAGGGCAATCAGGCATTTGACCAAAGGGAGAGGTCCACTCTCGTGCGCACTCATATTCGATCGGCTGCCCTCGCAGCCGCGGTCCTGCTCTTCCCGGCAGACGCCGGGGCTCAGGCTGTGGGGTTCGCCCCGCCGGTGGCAGAGCATCCGATTCAGTCGGACACCCTGCTGGCCCGTCTCACCGCCGCGGCCCTGGCCGCGAATCCGAGCCTCCAAGCCGGTAGAGCCCTTGCCCGTGCGGCCCGGCAACGCGTCGGCCCTGTCGGCGCGCTTCCCGATCCGATGCTGAGTGCCGGCGTCATGAATCTGACCTTGCCGAGGTTCGGGTTCCGGGACGACGATTTTACCGAGGTGGATGTCGAGCTGTCCCAGGAATTCCCCTGGCCCGGAAGTCTCGGCGCCCGCACCCGGGTAGCCCGGGCAGAGGCCCGGGTCCGGTCGGCGGAGGTGGCCGTCAGACGGCGTGCGATCGTGGTCCGGACGGCGGAGCTCTACTACCGGCTCCGCTACATCGTGACCGCCCGCGCGACGCTGAAGCGGCAGCGAGAGCTGCTTGTCGCGGCGGTGGATATCGCGACCAGCCGGTACGCCACGGCCACCGCACCTCAGAGCGACCCGCTCCAGGCCCGGGTGGCGCTGGCGCGGCTCGACGCGGAGGACGCGGACCTGGCCGAACAGCAGGCAACGGCCGGCACGCAGTTGAAAGCCCTGCGTGGAGTGAGGGGCGCGGAGTCACTGACCATCGAGTTCATTCGGCCCAGCACCGTCCTGCTCGCGCTGGACAGTAGGCACCCGGGCGCCCCTGTCGGCCTCGAATCACTTCCGGCGCATCCCCGGTTAGCCGCCCGCCGTGCCGCCCTCGATGCGGCAGAGCGCAGGATTCGGGTAGAACAGCTGGGAGGGCTACCGGACTTCAGCATCACCACCCGCTACGGCGCGCGGCCTCTCGGTTCCGACTTCTTCTCCGCGTTCGTGGGTCTCCGGGTGCCGCTCTGGGCCGGCCGCAAGCAAGGCCGGCTGGCGGACGCGGCCAGGGCCGATGCCGAGGCCGCCCGGGAGGAGCTGCAGGAGGAAACCGTGGCGCTCGAGGCCGAGCTGGAGACGGTTCGGGCTGGAGTGGTGAGCGGTACGGCCCGCCTTCGGCTTCTCATCACTCAGGTCATTCCGTCGGGCGGGGCAGCGGTTGAAGCCGTGCTCCGCGGCTATCGGGTGGGCCAGGTTCCGTTTCTCAACGTCATCGCGGCTCACGACTCGCTGTACCGCGCCGAGCTCGAGGCCGCCATGGTGGCCGCGGAACACCTCACCCATCTCGTCATGCTCCAGCAGCTGCTCGAAGGGGAGGCCGCAACATGACCCCGCTCAGGATCGGTATCGCGCTGCTCTTGGCCGTAACAGCCGCCTGCGGCAGTCAGGAAACGGGCTCCGGTGTGGCGACAGGAGAGAAGGACGCCATGGTCGGCATGGAGGGGATGAATGGCGGCAGCAGCGAGGCCGTCGCCGATACTGTGGGGGTCCCGGTGGACCGCACCTCGGCGCAGCGGCTCGGGATCACGTTTGCTCGTGCCGCGGCCCGGCCCGTCGCCGCGGCAGCCCGTGTCGTCGGTACCCTGAGGTATGCCGAGCCCCGGCGGGCCTACGTGAACGCGCGGGTGAATGGATGGGTGGAGCAGCTGCACGCGGACTTTGTGGGGAAGCGGGTTAAAAAGGGCGATGCTCTGCTGGCCCTCTACGCGCCTGAGCTGGTGAGCGCGCAGGAGGAATACCTCTCGGCCCGGCGGCTGGGCGACTCGGCGCTCACGGCCGCTTCCCGCCGCCGGATGCTGCTCTGGGACATTCCTGAAGACCAGATCGCGCTGCTGGACCAGACCGGCACGGCGCAACGCGCCCTGCTGATCCGCGCGCCGCGAAGCGGAGAGATTGCTGAGAAGATGGTGACCGCCGGGCAGGCGGTCCGGGAGGGCGACAATCTCTTCCTCATCGCCGACCGCAACGTGCTCTGGGCGGATCTGGCCGTGTTCGAGACCGACGCTCCCACGCTTCGAACCGGGGTGCCGGTCGAGCTGAGCGTGGACGCCCTGCCGGGCCGCACGTACCAGGGCCGGGTGACATTCATTCACCCTGGAGTGGATTCGATCACGCGCAGCCTGACCGCCCGGGCGGAAGTGCCCAACCGCGACGGCCGGCTCAGGCCCGGGATGTTCGTCACCGCTCGATTCGGGAGCGCCTCGACGCCACGCCTGACTGTCCCGCTCACCGCCGTTTTACCCACCGGCACCAGCCAGCTCGTCTTCGTCAATCGGGGAGACGGCCGGTTCGTGCCCCGGCAAGTGCACACCGGGGTCCGCAGCGACTCGCTGGTCGAGGTCGTTGCGGGGCTCAAGTCCGGTGACGAAGTGATTGCCACGGCCACATACCTGCTCGACTCGGAGTCCAACCTTGCCGCCGCCATGCAGGGACTCATGCTCCAGATGGGAATGGGACTCAACATGGGTGGGATGACGGCGGGGCAGCCGGGGAACGAGGAAGCGGACCAGGAGATGAAGGGGATGAAGATGGGTGAGGAGAAGAAACAATGATCGCCAAGCTGATCGAATGGTCGGTGGCCCGCCGGGGCCTGGTGGCGCTGGGGGCGTTGGCGCTCTTCGCTGGCGGAGCCTGGTACCTCAGCACCACGCCGGTAGATGCCATCCCCGATCTCTCCGACGTCCAGGTGATCGTCTACACCGAATATTCCGGCCAGGCGCCCCAGGTCGTGGAGGACCAGGTCACCTACCCACTGGTGACGGCCATGCTCGGCGTCCCAGGCGCGAAGGTCGTGCGGGGCCAGTCCATGTTCAGCAGCTCCTTCGTCTACGTGATCTTCCAGGAGGGCACCGATCTCTACTGGGCCCGCTCCCGGGTGCTCGAGCGGCTCAACGCCATCCAGGCCCGGCTCCCCGCCGGCGCCAAAACGGAGCTGGGACCCGATGCCACCGGCGTCGGCTGGGTGTACCAGTACGCGCTGGAGGGCCGCGGCTACTCACCGGAGCAACTCCGCACCATCCAGGACTTCCAGGTCCGCTATGCCCTCCAGGGGCTGCCGGGGGTGGCCGAGGTAGCGAGCATCGGCGGGTTCGTACGGCAGTATCAGGTACAGCTCGACCCGGTCCGGCTTCGCGCCTTCGGAGTGACGGCCCGGCAGATCGCGGATGCGGTGCGCGGGGCGAATCAGGATGTGGGGGCCCGCACCATCGAGGTAGCCGGGAGTGACTACGCCATCCGCGGACGGGGCTACTTCAGGGGAGTGGGGGACATCGCGAACGTGGCGGTCGGCGTCGGCTCGCAGGGCCGGCCGGTCCGGGTATCCGACGTGGCCCAGGTGACCATCGGCCCCGACCTCCGCATCGGGATCGCCGAGCGCAACGGGCAGGGCGAGGCGGTGGGGGGCGTGGTGGTTATGCGTTCGGGCGCCAATGCCCTCGACGTCACCCACCGCGTCAAAGCCAAGCTCGCCGAGATCGCGCCTTCGCTCCCGGCTGGGGTCCGGGTCGTCACCACCTACGACCGCTCGGACTTGATCCACCGCTCGATCGAGACGCTCAAACGCACGCTGCTCGAAGAGTCGGCCATCGTCGCCCTGGTCTGTCTCGTCTTTCTGCTGCACGCGCGGAGTGCTCTCGTGGCAATCGCCACGCTCCCGCTCGGCATCATCGCGGCCCTCGCGCTTACCCGCTGGATGGGGATCAACGCCAACATCATGTCGCTCGGCGGCATCGCCATCGCAATCGGGGCGATGATCGACGCGGCCATCGTGATGGTCGAGAATCTCCACAAGCACCATGAACGGGCGCAAAGGCGGTACGGCGAGACGGCGGTCATCGGCTCGGGAACAACTACCGCCCTTCCGCCCTACCGCCCTGCCGCGGACGAACACTGGCGGATGGTGACCCACGCCTCGAAGGAAGTCGGTCCGGCGCTCTTCATGTCGCTGCTCATCATCACCCTCTCCTTTCTGCCGGTCTTCACCCTGGAGGACCAGGAGGGGCGACTCTTTCGCCCGCTCGCACTCACCAAGACCTTCGCCATGGCCGGCGCCGCGCTTCTCTCGGTGACACTGGTGCCGGTCCTCATGGGCTACCTGGTCAAGGGGAAGATCCGGCCGGAGAACGCGAACCGGATCAACCGGTGGGCCGGTGCACTCTATCGGCCGGTGCTGCGCTGGGCGTTACGGGCCCGGGTCGCCGTCGTGGCCGGGGCAGTCGCGGTGGTGGGCCTCACTCTTCTCCCCTTCGCCGGTCTGGGAAGCGAGTTCATGCCGCCACTGAACGAGGGCAGCCTCATGTACATGCCCAACACGCTCCCCAGCGTGTCGCTGACGCAGCAGCGGCGGCTGCTCCAGGTCGAGGACAGCATCCTGATGACCTTCCCCGAGGTCGCATCCGTCTGGGGCAAGGCGGGCCGGGCCAACACCGCGACCGACTGGGCTCCGATCTCCATGGTGGAGACCATCGTGAACCTGAAGCCGCGATCGGAATGGCGCGAAGGGCTGACCCAGGAGCAGCTGATCGGACAGATGGACCGGCGGCTCCGGGTGATCGGGGCGGTGAATACCTGGACCATGCCGATCAAGAACCGGACCGACATGCTCTCGACCGGCATCCGCACCACGCTCGGCATCAAGATCTTCGGGCCCGACCTCCAGGTCATCCAGCGTATCGGCCACGACATCGAGGGCGCACTCTCATCACTGAGGGGGACGGCCAGCATCTACGCGGAGCGCTCCTTCGGGGGCCGCTATCTGGATATCCGGCCCAGGGCCGAGGCGTTGGCCCGCTATGGGCTTACCACCGGCCATGTCCAGGAGGTGCTCGCGATGGCGCTGGGGGGCGAGCTGGTCACCACCACGGTGGAGGGGCGGGAGCGATTCCCGGTGCAGGTGCGCTACGCCCGGAACTTCCGCGACTCGCCTGAGGCGATCGGGCAGATCCTGGTCGGCGGCGGCGACGGAGGGATCCAGGTGCCGCTGGCGCAGGTGGCGGACATCGCGTTCGCACCGGGCCCGCCGATGATCCGGAGCGAGAACGGCTACCTCAACGATCTGGTGTCGATCGACATCCGGGGGCGAGACGTGGGCGGCTACGTGGCCGAAGCGAAAGCGGTGGTGGCCCGTACGGTCAAAGTACCGGCCGGGTACCGCCTCGAGTGGAGCGGGCAGTATGAGGCGATCCAGCGGGTCAAGGCGCGGCTCCGGGTGGCGGTGCCGCTCACGATCGGGGTGATCGCGCTGCTCCTCTATCTCACGTTCGGCACCGTGGCGGAGATGCTCATCGTCATGCTCTCCCTTCCGTTCGCGCTGGTTGGAGGGGTGTTGGCGATGTGGCTGCTGGACTACAATCTGTCCATTGCGGTGGCGGTCGGGTTCATCGCGCTGGCCGGCGTGGCGGCGGAGACAGGGGTGGTGATGCTGCTTTATCTGGACCATGCCTGGAAGGAGACGGTCGCTGCCGCCGCACCGCCGTACCGCCTAACCGCTTCGGACCTGGTCCGAGCCATCGAATACGGCGCCGTCAACCGGCTTCGCCCCAAGCTCATGACGGTGGCGGCCATCATGCTCGGCCTCCTCCCGGCGCTCTGGAGTCACGGCACCGGCGCAGAGGTCATGCAGCGGATCGCCGCGCCGATGATCGGAGGCATGATCACCTCCACTATCCTGACGTTGGTGGTAATCCCCGCTGTCTATTACCTGTGGCGATGCCGCGGCCTGGACCAACCCACACCGTTCACGGAGGCCTGAAATGCGAATGTCATACTGGGCAATGCTGGCCGGCGCGCTCGCGGTGGCGGGATGCAGCGGTGGCGGCGACCGCGCCAGGCGGCCGGCGGATTCCGCCGGGATGGCGAGCCACATGGACTCGGGCAGGATGACCGGGATGCCGCTGCAGGGGATGCCGATGATGTCCGGCATGCGGGCGCTCATGGATTCGATGGCGGGCTTGTCGCCCCAGCAGATGCAGACGATGATGCCGAGGCATCAGGAAGTGATGTCGCAGATGCTGGACCGGATGGGTGCGGACATGCGCGGCATGAACATGCCCGGGAGCCCGGAGTGGACTGCGCTGGCCGATTCGGTGAAGCGGGACCTGGCTGAGCTCCCGGGCCTGAGCGGCCAGCAGCTCCCAGCCAGGATGCGGGCGCACACCGATCGGGTGCGGCGGCTGATCACGTCACACGAGCAGATGATGAAGGCGATGCACTGAACGGCTTCAGCGCAGTCATCAAGGCGGATTTGACGCCACCCGGCCTCAGCAGACGGAAGATCTCTAATCACGCGGCGCTTCCGGACAAGGAGATTGATCGCACTGCTCCACGCCCCTTGGTTTTACACACCGCCTGCTCGCTGGTCCGTCACCGCTCGCCTTGACGTCAGAAAAATCTGCCTCCACGTTAGCATGAGCCTGGCGCACCGTAGCTCTCCTCGCGCCAGGTCTGTCCCTGATCCGCTCGAGGTCTCATGCTGGTCACCCGCCTGGGGTCTTCCCTCCTGCTCGGGATGGGCATCGCCCTCCTCGGTGCCTGCGGGGACGGGTCGCAGGCGCCCACCGGCCGGGCCGTCCCTCCGCTCGAGTCCGACCGGCCGGCCGGCAGTATGCTGGAGCCGGTGGACCTGGTCTACATCTGCGGCAACAGATTCCTCGCTACCAACGCTACCGACGCGGCGGTCCATGTGACCTACCGCGTGGTGGGCACCGACGAGACCGGCGGTCTGACACTGCGCGAGGGCGGAGACCAGGACCAGTCGTTCAGCGAGACCGACCTGGAGACGAAGGACCGGGGCACCGTCGAGCTGTACCAGGACGGGGAGCGGGTGGCGCGGCGGGGAAACGAGGGGCGAGCCTGTGGCGCACCGGCCGTTTCCGCCCTGGTCGCCGGAACGAGCGCGGGGGGCGGCAGCTGGTCGGCTCCTTTCCCCTGGCCTAATGTGGCAATACACCTGAGTCTGCTGCCGGACGGCAGGGTCCTGTCCTGGGGCTCGTCCGAGGGCCCCTATACCTGGGACCCGGCCACCGGCGCCACCACCCGGGTTCCCAGCCGCGCCAACGTATTCTGCGCGGGCCACGCCTTTCTTCCCGATGGCCGGCTCCTGGTCTCGGGGGGGCACATCACCGAAGACCACGGAATTCCCGACAACACCATCTTCGATCCGGCCTCGAACAGCTGGAGCACGTCCACGCCCATGTTGCGGGGGCGCTGGTACCCCACCAACACCACCCTCTCCAATGGCGACGTCGTCATCATCGCGGGGCGAGACCA
>DASVGF010000027.1:0-15458 GCA_036379675.1 Gemmatimonadales bacterium
TTCCGGGAGGCGCCGGCCGCCATTCCCGGTGTAGCATCGGCGCCTGATCCGCTCCAAACCGACCGTCCCGGCCGCGTCCATTGGGTCGTCGTGATGACCCGCCGATTCCAGAGTGAAGACAAAGGCCCACCCGGGTCCACCCTCATTACCCGATTCTGGCACCCGCGGGACCACTGCTGGAGTGAGAACGCGTTCGAGTCCCTCGATCACGCGATGCGTCTCTTCGTGGACGAAAGCGGGTGGGTGCTGCGCCAGCAGCAGGTCCTCGATGCAACCGAGGCGCACGAGCTCATCTTCGAGGCGCGGAGAGAGGACTTCAGCCGGCCCAGCACCGAGCAGATGCTCCAGGATGTCGGTCTGTCGCCGGAGGATGTGGCCAAGCTGCTGCACCGGGTAGACAGGGAGGGCGGAGCCTAAGTCCGCCGCTCACCGTCCCCGACGCTTGAACACGGGCCGGGGATCATCCTCCTCCGCCGGCTCGAGGCCTCGCCGCTCCGACAGCGGAGGTGCGCCGAGATGCTCCCTCACCACCGCCAGAAGATCCGGGGGCTCCTCCCGATTCTCCTTCAGCGCGCTGAGGGCAACCTCGGCCGTCTGGCGAATGGTCTCCAGCGAGCCGTGCATGATTCCCCGCGCCACCGCCTGCATTCGGGGCCCCTCGACCGCAAGGACGGCCTCAACCAGACTGCGGGCTCCCGACTCGCTGATGGTAAAGCCGGATCGCTCCAGCCGCTCGCGAACGATCCGGATGGCCTGAGGGCTGGCGGTGAACGTCAGACCCGGTTGGTAGGGTGCCATGTCGCCTCCTTTACAGCTCCAGTGCCCGCCAGAGATACCAGCTCGCCACACTGCGATAGGGGCGCCACGGCGCCGCCCGCCGAACCATCGCCGGAGCCTCCGGAAGTTTACGTTTTCTGAAGGTGAGGGCGAACCCCTTTCGCACGCCCAGATCGCCCACCGGGAACACATCCGGCCGTCCCAGCTTGAAGATCAGCAACATCTCGACCGTCCAGCGCCCGATCCCCCGCACAGCGGTAAGATGTTCGATGATCTCGTCGTCGGTCATCCGGCGGACCCGCGCGAGCGAGGGTACCGTGCCATCCAGCGTCTTGGCGGCCAGATCGCGCAGCGCCGCGGCCTTGCCGGCCGAGAGGCCCGCCTGGCGGAGGCGGTCGGGAGAGACCTCCAGCAGATCGTCCGGGGTAGGGAAACGGCGGGGCGCAAACAGCCGGTTCACCCGGCCCAGAATGGTGGACGCCGCCGCCCCGCTGAGCTGCTGGTAGACAATCGACTGCATGAGGGAGGTAAAAAGGCTGTGAGTGGGCGACGGACGCATGGTAAACTCGCCCGCGCGCTCGATCAGCGCGCCGAGATCGGCATCGGCATCGATCAAATGCCGGCGCGCCACCTCGGGATCGTAGCCCAGCCCGTCGGCGCGTGCTGGTGAAAGGGTGATGGCGGGAGAGGTCATGATAAAAGCTAAACCGGGGGACTGGGAGCCCGGGCGCGCGAAGCTCCGGCACCGAAGGTGAGGAGTATACCGGCCCCGATGACCAGGAGAGAACCGGCCACCTGCCAGCCGCTGGGGCGCTGTCCAAACACCGGTATGGCGAGCAGGTGGGTCAGGACGATCCCTAACCCCGAGAGCGCCGTGATCGGTGCGGCCCGGTGAAGGGAGTAGGCCCGGGTCATGGCCATCTGGCCGCCGCCGCCGGTGACCCCAACGCCAAGAAGAGCCAGTCCGCCGCGCCAATCCGGCCATTCCCAGACCGGGATCGCGAGTATGGTCGTGACGGTGAGCGCCACCAGGGAGAAGTGAAAAACAATGGCCTCGTTGCTTTCACCCGGCCCGATTTTTCTAAGCCAGATCATGGCGAGCGCATAGAAGCCGGCGCCCAGCGTGGCGATCGCCGCCACCGGCAGCGCCAGCTCGAAGCTGGGCCGGACCACGGCCAGGATGCCGGCAAACCCGAGCGCGATGGCCAGCGTGACCCCGCCGCCAACTCGCTCACCCAGGATGGGCCCGGACAGCAGCGCGACAAAGATCGGCGCGGTGGCGGTGAGCGTGGCCGCGTCGCCCACGGCGATGCGGCTGGAGGAGAGGGCGTAGAAGGTACACACCGCGGCGAGCGTCCCGTAGATGCTCCGTCTCCACGCATTGGGCCGGTCGGTAATCCTGAGGGAGGTCCGCCGGTGGACCGCCAGGCCGTACGCGATCAGGGCCCCGAGCATGAACCGGGTGGACGCGATCTCGGACCACGGCAGATGGCGCGCACCGAGCCGGGTACAGATGTTCATTCCGGCAAAGAAGACCTGAGCAAGGACCATCCAGGCCAGACCGCTGTTCGGAACGGTCGGGAAAGGCGGCAATGGCGGGAAGGAACTTGTCATCGACCTAAGGAACTTGTCATCGACCTAAGGTAGTGGGTCCTGTCTTTTCCGTCCTTCCCGTCCTTCCCGTCCTTCCCCATCTTCCCTTTCATGAACCCCGACGAGTTCCGGCGGCACGCGCACGAGCTGGTGGACTGGATGGCCGACTATTTCGCGCAGGTGGGCCAGCTGCCGGTAACGCCGGACGTGCAGCCGGGGGACATCGCACGGCAGCTCCCGCCGGCGCCACCGGTAGCAGGGGAGCCCTTCCATCGCCTGATGGAGGACTTTCGAGCCATCATTCTTCCAGGGATGACGCACTGGAACCACCCCGGCTGGTTCGCCTATTTCCCCGGCAACAACAGCGCCCCCTCCGTCCTGGCCGAGATGCTGACCGCGACCATGGGCGCGCAGTGCATGTCGTGGGCAACCTCGCCCGCCGCGACCGAGCTGGAGCAGGTTACCCTGGAGTGGCTCCGCTGCATGGTGGGGCTCCCCCTCCCATTCGTAGGCTCCATCCAGGACACCGCCTCTACGGCCACGCTGGTGGCCCTGCTGTCGGCCCGCGAGCGCGCGACCGGGCACGCAGCCGGGTCGGCCGGGATGGCGGGGCGTGCGCCTCTGGCCGTGTACGCCTCGACCGAAGCGCACTCCTCGATCGACAAGGGCGTGAAGCTCGCCGGGTACGGCCTGGATCAGCTGCGCCGGGTGCCGACCGACCGGAACTTCGCGCTTCAGCCAAACGCGCTGGAGACGATGATCGGCGAGGATGTCCGGCGGGGGATCGCGCCTGCCTGTGTGGTGGCCACTGTGGGCACGACGTCATCCACTGCCGTGGATCCACTGCCTCAGATCGCTGAGATCTGCCGCAAGCACGGAGCCTGGCTGCACGTAGACGCGGCGTATGCGGGCACGGCGGCCATTGTGCCGGAGTTGCGCCACTACTTCGACGGAATGGAGCATGCCGACAGCGTCGTCATCAATCCTCACAAGTGGATGCTGGTGAACTTCGACTGCACCGCCTACTTCGCCCGCGACCGGGACACCCTGTTGCGCACCTTCAAGATCACCCCGGAGTATCTCCGAACCGCCCAGGACACCGAGGTCGTCAACTACCGTGATTGGGGCATTCAGCTGGGACGTCGCTTCCGCGCGCTGAAGCTCTGGTTCGTGATCCGGAGCTATGGCGTGGCCGGCCTTCAGGCCGTAGTGCGAAAGCATGTGGCCCTGGCCCGCGAGCTGGCAGGATGGATCGAGGCCGAGCCCGGGTTCGAGCTGATGGCGCCGGTGGCGTTCGGCCTGGTCTGTTTCCGGTATCGCCCACCCGGAACGCCCGACGGCCCGCCGCTGGACGACGCCAACCGGGCGCTCCTGGCGCGGGTCAATGCCAGCCGGCGGGTGCACCTCACGCATACCCAGCTGGGCGGACGCTACGTCATCCGGTTGGTGATCGGACAGCGGGAAACCGCACGAGAGCACGTGGAGGAAGCGTGGCGGCTGGTGCGGGAGGCCGCGCGAGCTGCGTCATCCTGACCGGCGGTCACAGCGGCGAGGGTGGTGAAGGTGGAGAAGCCGGAGACATCCGGCGGATGCCGGGCAGCGCCATCGCCGCCAGAATGAGCCCGGCGCCGAACCACTGTAAGCTGGAGAGACGCTCCCCCAAAACAATGAAGCTCGTGAATGCGGCAAAAACCGGTTCCAGCATGAAGATCAGCGCTGTATGGGTAGGACTCAGTACCTGCTGGGCCCGGAGCTGCATATAGAAGGTCCACAGCCCCGACAGGGTGAGGAACAGTAGCGCGGCCAGGAAGACGCTGCTGGGAGCCAGTCGTGGCGTCTCGAGCACCGGTGCCAGCAGACCCGAGAGCAGGGCGGCGGTTGCCATCTCTACCGCCAACAGTCGGACGGGAGCCGAGCGGCGGGAGAAGTGCCCGGCCGCCACGATCTGTCCGGCGAACAGCACCGCGCAGCCCAGGGTCAGCAGGTCACCCCGGTTGATCCCCTGGCCGGCGGTATCCGGCAAGGTCAGGAAGTACATCCCGATCCCCGCCAACACCACTCCCACAAGGATGTGCACGCGCGGTACCGACCGGTGTGCCAGAAACGAAACCACCGGCACCAGCGGCGTCGAAAGGCTGGTAATGAAGGCAGAGCGGCTCGGTGTGGTCCCGGCCAGGCCGGACACCTGAAACGCAAAGCCGCCCCAGAACAGGAGGCCGAGGACCAGTCCCCCCGTCAGCTCTTCGCGGGTGAGTCCGCGGAGGCTGGCGGACAGGACCAGCGCGCCCAATCCAAACCTGAACCCCATGAACACGAGGGGCGAGGAGAGGCGCAGGATCTCCTTCGTGATGGTGAAGGAGACTCCCCAGACCAGACAGACGAGGATCAGCCAGAACACCGCCTGGCGGCGGGTCATCCGGCGAGGGCGGCCTGGGCGGGTGTGAGCAGCGGTTGGAGGTAGTGACCGGTGTGCGAGCCGGGCGTTTCCGCAATTGCTTCTGGCGTTCCCTGCGCCACGAGCCTGCCGCCCGCGTCACCCGCGCCGGGCCCCATGTCGATGACCCAGTCGGCCCGCTTGATCACATCCAGATGATGTTCGATGACAACCACCGTGTGGCCGGCATCCACCAGCCGGTCGAGTACCTGGATCAGCACCCGGACGTCGTCGAGGTGCAGGCCCGTGGTGGGCTCATCGAGGATGTAGAGTTTCCGGCCTTCCCGCTTACCCGCCTGGATCAGCTCGCGGGCAATCTTGAGGCGCTGGGCTTCGCCGCCCGACAGCGTCGTGGCGGGCTGGCCAAGCCGGAGGTAGCCCAGCCCGACCTGTTGCAGATGCCAGAGGGCGGCTCCGAGCTTCGGCTGGTGCCGGAACCGGGTGATCGCCTCGTCGACCGTCCACTGGAGCACATCGTGGATCGAAGTGCTCTGGATCCGGATATCGAGCACCTCCGGCTTGTAGCGGGTTCCGCCGCATGCCTCACAGGGGACGAAGACATCGGCCAGGAAGACCATCTCGACCTGGACGTGACCCGCTCCCTCGCAGTTCTCGCAGCGTCCCCCGGGAAGGTTGAAGGAGAAGGTGGCGGAGGTGTACTTGCGCTGCCGCGCCAGCGGGTGGCCCGCGAACAGCTCGCGGATTTCGTCGAACGCCTTGATGTAGGTGACCGGATTGGAGCGGGGAGACCGCCCGATGGGAGACTGGTCTACCAGCAGGACATCCCGCAGGAACTCCCACCCGCTGAGTGACGCCACCTGCCCCACGGGCTCCCCCAGGTGCGACTTGGCCGAGTGCTCGCCCTTGAGCTTTGCCTCCAGATGTCGGTAGACGACGTCGTGGAGCAGCGTGCTCTTGCCCGAGCCCGACACGCCGGTCACGGCCGTGAGCGTCCCGAGCGGGATATCCACGTCCACCCGGCTGAGGTTGTGGAGGCTTGCCCCGCGAACGCGAAGCCATTGGGGGCCCGCCGGGCGTCGGACGCTGGGCACGGCGATCCGGCGCTTGCCGGTAAGGTATTGTCCCGTCAGCGAGGTCCGGGCCTCCTCCACAGGACCGGCATGCACCACTTGTCCGCCGTGCTCACCGGAGCCCGGGCCCAGCTCGAGCATGAAGTCGGCCTGCTGAATGGCGGCGAGGTCATGCTCCACCACCACGACGGTGTTCCCGGCGTCACGCAGCCGGCGCAGCAGACCGAGCAGCCGGTCGGTGTCGCGGGGGTGAAGTCCCACCGATGGCTCATCGAGCACGTATAGCGTGTCGACCAGATGGGAGCCCAGCGCGTTGGCGAGCGCTATCCGCTGGGCTTCGCCTCCCGAGAGGGTTCGGGTCTGGCGCTCGAGGGTCAGGTAGCCCAGCCCGACGTCCCGCAGAAACGACAGCCGCGCGTCCAGCTGATCGAGGATGAGCTGGGCCACCTGCCTGTCCCAGGCGCTCAGCGGACATTGCTGCAACCAATTGTGGGCGGCGTCGACCGAAAGCGTGGCCACCGCTGAAATCGGAGTGTCGCCGATGCGCACCGACAGCGCGTCCGGATTCAGCCGGCTGCCGCCGCACTCGGCGCAGGTCTTGGCCAGCTGGTACTGGCGGAGAAAGACCCGGATGTACTGCTTGTAGCGCTTCTCCTCGAGGCCTTTGAGGAACGGAAATATTCCGAGAAAGCGGCCCTTCTTGCCGTACAGCAGCTCGCGGCGATGCGCCGCCTTGAGCCGGCACCAGGGCTTCGTGGGATCAGCGCCGATCGACCGGGCAAAGTCGACCAGGATGCGGCGCCGCGATTCGTACCGGGGCTTGGTCCAGGGGTCGATCGCCCCCTCGGCGAGGCTCCGTTCCGGATCGCAGATGATGAGCGACTCGTCGTACTCGAGCACCGCCCCGAACCCGTTGCAGTTGGCGCAGGCGCCCCGGGGGTTATTGAAGGAGAAGAGCGCCGGGGTCACCACCGCCGCCGGGGTATCGCAGGTGCTGCAGGCGGGAAACTCGGTAAAGCGGCTGCGCCCGCCTGCCTGATCGGGATGGAGGACGACGGCGATCCCTTCGCCTTCCTGAAAGGCGGTGCCCAGCGCCTCGGCGAGGCGGGTAAGAGACTCGGGGGCCGCCGTGAGCCGGTCCACCGCCACGAGCAGCTCATCCACCCGGGTGAGATCGAGCCGCGCCGGGAGATCGTCCAGATGCCAGGGTGCGCCGTCGGCCACCACGCGCATGAATCCGAGCGCCCGGAGGTTCTCGGCCACCGCCGCATGGGTCAGCCGGGCCACCGGCGGCAGCGGGAAGCAGATCTGGAGCGGACCACTGATGCGCGCGAGGATGTCCGCCGCCGCCGCCTGCGGCGTGTCGCGGCGGACCGGACCGCCACACAGCCGGCAATGACACCGGCCGACCCGGGCCCAGAGCAACCGCAGAAAATCATAAACTTCGGTGGCCGTGCCCACGGTCGAGCGGCTGGAGACCACCGGGTTCCGCTGCTCGATGGCCACCGCGGGCGCCAGCCCCTCGAGGCGGTCCACCAGCGGCTTGGGCATGCGATCCAGGAACTGTTTGGCATAGGTGGACAGCGACTCGATGTAGCGCCGCTGCCCCTCGGCGTAGAGGGTGTCGAAGGCCAGGGTGCTTTTGCCGGAGCCCGACGGACCGGTCACGACGATCAGGGAGCGGTGCGGCAGGTCTACGCTGATACCGCGCAGATTGTTCTGGCGGGCGTTGACGATGCGGATGCATGAGTGGGACATCGGCGGAAAAATAGCTATTCTTCCAAGTCCATGCCTCGACTTCTCACCCCCAAGCTGTTGCTGCGCGGGTTCGAGCTTTCCCTGGCGGCCTCACTCGTAGGCTTCGGGATCACGCTCGTCTACGGCAACGACCTCCCCGCCTTCCTCAACGCGCTCGGCCACCTCCACTGGGTCTGGCTCCTGGTGGGGCTGGGCCTCGCGTCCATGGATTGGATCGGCGGTGGGCTGCGGCTCTGGGTCGTGGCCCGCCATGTCTATCCCAACCCACCACTGAAAGCGATGATCCTCGCCGGCGGGATGGGGGCCTGGGCCGGGTACATCACCCCGCTCAACTCGGGGGCGGGGCCCATGACGATGTACACGATGCGGCGGTACGGAGTGCCTCTCCCGGTGGCGGTCACGGCCACCTTCATGAGCTTCGTGGCGACCGTGCTCTTCTTTGCCATCGCGGGACCGCTCGCCGTCTTCTTCGGCGCCGGCCGCTCGCTGGGGCAGCGCGGCAACGTGCTCGGGCTCTCCCTCTTCGATCTGTTCCTCGGCAGCCTCACCATCATCGCCGCTATCGGCGCCCTGATGGCGTTTGTGCTGATCTTCCCCCGCCTCGCCCGAGACCTGATCCACCGGGCCGCCGAGGCGATCGGGCGGAGAAGCCGGCGGGTGGGAGTCCGGCTGGAGAAGCTTCGCGCCGGGATTGACCAGGCGCACGAGAGTCTGGTGGCGTTCAACAGCCCGGGCGGCTGGCTCGCCATGTTCTGGGCGACAATCCTCTCCGGGCCGTCGCATGCCAACAAGCTGCTCGCCGGCTACGTCGCGCTTCGCGCGGTCGGGATCGAGACCAACTTCGTGGACATCCTGCTGGTGCAGACCCTGGTAATGTTCCTCCTCTACTTCGCGCCCACCCCGGGAGCCTCGGGCATCGGCGAGGTGCTCTCCGCCGCGGTAATGTCCTCCTATGTCCCCCGAGAGCTCACCCCGCTCTACATCCTGGTCTGGCGGCTTACCCTCAGCTACTTCACCATCGCGTTCGGCTTCCTGGTGTTTCACCGGTGGGTTCGCCGGGGACTCAGGGGCGTGGATGGGTCGCCCGCGGCCGGGCCGGCAGTGGAGAGCCAGGTCGCCGGAAGGTGACGGAACAGGACGAGGTCCTCGACCAGGGCTACGATGCCCGCCTGCTGCGCCGTCTGCTGCGGTACCTGCAGCCTTATCGCGGACTCACGGCGCTGGCGGTGCTGCTGTTGCTGGCGGGGGCCTGCCTGGCGCTGGTGGGGCCGGCCCTGACCCAGCGGGCCCTGGACGTCGCGATCCCCGGACGGGACACCGGCCTGCTTGGGACGCTCGCCGCCGTCTTCCTCGCGGCGCTGGTCCTCGAGTTCGTGGTGGAGTACGGCCAGACGCTGTTGACGACCTATATCGGCCAGCGGGTGATGTACGACCTCCGGATGCAGATCTTCGGACATCTCCAGCGGCTGAGCATCAGCTTCTACGACCGAAACCCGGTCGGCCGTTTGATGACCAGAGTGACCTCGGACGTCGAGACCCTGAACGAGCTGTTCTCGTCGGGCGTGGTCACCGTTTTCGGCGACGTGTTCACCCTGATCGCCATCATGACCATGATGCTGCTGATCGACTGGCGGCTGGCGCTCGTCACCTTTTCGGTGATCCCCCTGGTGTGGCTCACCGCCCGGGTCTTCCGCCGCCGGGTACGGCTGGCGTTCAGCGACATCCGGGTCCGCCTGGCCCGACTGAACGCGTACCTGCAGGAACGACTCTCGGGGATGCGGGTGGTGCAGCTCTTCGGGAGGGAGGCCGACTCCGCCGCCCGCTTCGCGTCGCTCAACCAGGACCACCTGGAAGCCCACCGCCGCTCCATCACCATCTACGCGGTCTTCTTCCCCGTGGTCGAAGTCCTGACCGCGGTATCCATGGCGCTGCTGCTCTACTACGGGGGACTTCGGGCGCTGAGCGGAACCCTCACCATCGGCGTCCTGGCCGCTTTCATCCAGCTTACCCGGCGTTTCTTCCAGCCCCTGCAGGACCTGTCGGAAAAGTTCAATCTGCTTCAGAGCGCCATGGCGTCGTCCGAGCGGGTGTTTGCTCTGCTGGACCAGCCGGTCACGGTGCACGAGCCCAGCAACCCGGTGACCCTGCCGCGGCCGGTGCGCGGAGAGGTCCGGTTCGAGGGGGTCTGGTTCCGGTATAGTCCGGACGGGCCCTGGGTGCTGCGGGATGTCAGCTTCACCGCGGCCCCGGGACAGACGATCGCGCTGGTGGGACACACCGGCGCGGGAAAGTCCACCATCGTCAACCTGCTGCTCCGCTTCTATGATCCCAGCCAGGGTCGCATCCTGATCGATGGAGTGGATATCAGGCAGCTTGCGACCGCGGATCTGCGCGCTCTCATCGGGTTCGTGCAGCAGGACCTCTTCCTGTTTGCCGGGGACATCCTTCACAACCTCACGCTCGACGCACCGGTGTCTCCCGAATCGGCCCGCCGGGCGGCGCACCGGGTGGGGGCCGACCGCTTCATCGAGCGGCTTCCCTCGGGCTACGACCACCGCCTCGGGGAACGGGGCAGGAGCCTCAGCGTCGGAGAGCGCCAGCTGCTGAGCTTCGCCCGTGCGCTGGCTCTGGACCCCACCATCCTGGTGCTGGACGAGGCAACCAGCTCGGTAGACGCCGAAGCGGAGGGGCAGATCCAGCGGGCCATCGCCGAGCTGATGGCGGGCCGGACCAGTCTGGTGGTGGCCCACCGGTTGAGTACCATCCTGCACGCGAACGAGATCCTGGTGCTGCAGCAGGGCGAGATCAGGGAGCGGGGCAGCCATCGGGAGCTGCTGGTGCAAGGAGGGGTTTACCACCGCCTGTACCAGCTCCAGCTGCGGGGGCAGGAGGGGCGGGAGGTGGACGGGGGGACGCGGCGCGCGGCGTCCTGACCCGTATTCGCTTGCATGGTCATTTGGCGGGCGGTACGTTTCTCCCCACTCGACTCTTCAGGATCCTCGATGATCCATCTCGAAATCGACGGCGAGAAGCACCCCATCGCCGCCGGCGAGACAGTCATAGGCTCGGCTTCAGACAGTGGCATTGTTCTGAGTGGCGTGGGGGCCCTACCGCGCCACGCCGTGGTTCAAGGGGCCCCGCAGGGCGTGGCCATCCGGCCGCTCGATGCCGCGGAAGTCAAAGTCAACGGCGTCCGATTGGGTGCCGAGCCCACCCCGCTGCTGCACGGCGACAAGGTCGAGATTGCGGGCCAGGAGCTCCTGGTGGTGGACACCGCACGGGCCGGCAGCACTCAGCTCTTCGATTCGGGCGCCTTCGCCGACCTGATTGCCCCCTCCGGCAACCGCGGAGCCGCGACCAGGACGGGAGGCCGCCTCGTCTGCCTCACGGATGGCCGGGAGTACACGGTGGGCGGCGCGCGGCTCTCCTTGGGCCGCGATGCGGGGTCGGACGTGGTGGTGGCGGGCAGCGATGTGTCCCGCCACCATGCCGAGATCAGGTCGGACCCCGAGGGATATGTCCTGGTAGACCTGAGCGTGAACGGCACCCACGTGAATGGTCAACGCATCGGCAAGACCCACCTCCTCTCACGGGCCGACGTGATTCGGATCGGCCACGATGAGTTCCGCTTTTACGCCGACTCCGCTCCCCCTCCAGCGAACGCCGCTCCGACTCCGGCGGCATCCGAGCCGGCGCCGAGCGAGCCTGCCCCCGCGCCGGAAGGCGCCCTGCAGCGTCTCTCCGACACGATGCATGGCCTTCCGGAAGCGAAGCCGCAGGGACCCATCACGCCGACGTCCCCCGAGGCGGCGCCGCTTGCCTCGCTGCTGTTCCGCAGCGGGGAGCTCAAGGGCAAGCGGCTCCCGATCAAGGTCCCGGTGGTCAATATCGGGCGGGGAGACTACAACGATCTCGTCATTGCGGACCCCAGCGTGAGCACCATGCACGCCAAGCTCCAGCGCCGGGAGGACGTCTGGATCCTGAGCGACCTGGGCTCCACCAATGGGACCTTCGTCGAGGGGGAGCGGCTCCGCGGCGAAGTGCCGCTGAGCCCTGGAACGACACTCCGCTTCGGTGACATCCTTGCGCTGTTCGAGCCGCTGGACGACCGCGCGCCGGTGGCGCGCACCCATGGCACCCGCGTCATGGATCGGGTGGACGCGACGCCCCAGCGCCGACGTCCGCCGCGAATCCCGCCGCCGCAACCCAAGGGTCCTTCACCGCTGATGATTGTGGGGCTGCTGTTCCTGCTGGCGATCCTGGCATACCTGCTGCTGAGCTGACGAGCCGTGAAATTTACCTGCGCCGCCCGAACCGATGTCGGCATCGTCCGGTCTGGGAACGAAGACAACTACCTGATGCTGGCCGACCACGGGATCTTCATCGTGGCGGACGGCATGGGCGGGCACGCAGCCGGCGAGGTGGCGAGCGAGATGGCGGTGCGGATCACCTCCCAGTCCATCGGCTCCCTGCGCGGCCTCAGCGACGAGGAAGCGGGGGAGCGGATCCGGCGTGCCATCCGCTCGGCCAACGACGCGATCTTCGAGCGCACCCTGTCGGAACAGGACAAGCGCGGCATGGGCACGACCGCGACGGTGCTGGTGCTGATGCCCGGACGCTACCTCATCGGCCAGGTGGGCGATAGCCGGGCGTACCTGCTCAGAGAGGGGCAGCTTCAGCAGGTCACCAAGGACCACTCGTACGTGCAGGAGCAGGTAGACGCAGGGTTGCTCACTCCAGATCAGGCACGGGTGCATCCGTACAGCAACGTGATCACCCGCTGCGTGGGCGCGGGCATCGATGTAGCTCCCGACATCTATTTCGGCTCGCTGGAGAAGGGCGATGTGCTGCTGCTGGCCTCGGACGGGCTGACCGGCATGCTGGAAGACGCACAGCTGGGCAACATCCTGCGATCGGAGGGCGGCCCCCAGGCCTGGGTCGACCGGATGGTGGCGGAGGCGAATCGCCGCGGCGGCCTCGACAACATCACCGCTATTGTGGTGCGGATCGATTCGGTGGACAGCGACACCGGCGAACACCCGGTGGCTCGGACCGCTGCCTCCCAGCGCTCATAGCCGAAGCGGTCAGCAGGCCTCCTCCCTCGCGTGACGCTCGGCACATCGAATCCCGGGGCCGGCGGCTACTCTCGCTCCGTGGCAGGACCGAACGATGGCGTCTCACCCCCACCATGAGGAGGACGTGTGGATCTGCTGACCTGGATCATCGTCGGACTGGTTGCCGGGCTCTTGGCATCGCTGGTCATGGGCGGTATCGGCTACGGAATCCTGGGTGACATCCTCGTGGGCATCGTGGGAGCGGTGATCGGCGGATGGTTGTTCGCCCAAATGGGCTGGGCCTCGCCGTTTCCCGGCATTGCGGGGGCCATCTTCGTGGCCTTCATTGGCGCGGTGGTGTTCCTGCTGATTGTCCGGCTGATCAGGGGCTCCCGGCGCCGGGCGCCGTAGCCAGCTCCAGCTCCAGACGGATATTGGCCCGCCGGAAGCGGCCATCGGCCGCCATGGGAACCCGGACGAAACCGTGCTTGAGGTAGAGGTGGATGGCGGTCTCGAGTACGGTGTTGGACACGATGATCACGCGGCGGGCTCCGGCCGCCCGGGAAAAGGAGACCGCCGCTTCCATGAGCAGGTGGCCAAAGCCGCGCCCGCGGGCAGCGGGCGCGACGGCCATTTTCGCGATCTCGTAGTCCTCAGCGCTGTGGCGGAGCACCGCACACGTCCCCATTACCTCGCCCTGGTCGAGCACAAAGAAGACTTCGCCCCCGTGCTCGATGATCTTCCCGCGCGGGTCGCCGAGGACTTCCCGGTCGGCGTCCTCGAGCACGAAGTAGGTTTCGATCCATTCCCGGTTCAGCTGCTCGAAAGCATCGGCAAATTCATCGCGGTACGGCACGACGGTCGGCTCCGAACCGACAACTCGATTGGTGGTCTCTATGGGCAGATTCATACGCGCGTCCCATCTGCTCGCCCTGGCCCTGGTGGCGGGCTGCGGCGGCCGCTCCGCCGAGGTCAGCCCGCGGCCGGAAGGCCAGGCAATGGTCGAGGTTGAAAATCAGGGCTTCAGCGACATGGTGATCTACGCTGTCGACGGAGCCCAGCGGGTCCGGCTGGGCTCGGTGACGGGACACTCGAGCCGGACCTTTCCCATTCCGCGCTACCTTGTCGGTGGCGGCGCCACCCTCCGGTTTCTGGCCGACCCCATCGGCGGGAACCGGACGCCCGTGAGTGAGGAGATGGTGGTGCAGCCGGGCGACATCGTTTCCCTCACCATCCCGCCTCAATAGCATAGCCGACGAGAATCGGTGGTGGAATGGCGCAGCTTGCGGAGGCTCCAGCGGTAGGCGGCTCGCGCCCGCTAGTGGCGGGCGAAGATCCGGGTTACACCATCCAGCTGAAACGCTACTACTTCGTATCCACCCACTTCGACTCCCGGAGGCGCCATCCCGTAGGTACGGGGGGGCATCCCGGGCACGGCCAGCCCGGCGGTCTTCGGTTTTTCCTTCAATAACCGCCGGATGTCCGAGGCGGGCACGTGTCCCTCGATGAGGTACTTGTCCACGACCCCCGTGTGACAGGAGCGCACGCCCTTCGGCACGCCCATCTCATCCTTCAGGGCTTCCATCTCCTCATCGTCGTGTACCACGGGCGCGAACCCGGATGCTTTCACGTGATCGACCCACCGGGCACAGCACTCGCAGGAGCTGCTCTTGTAGATGGTGATGGGAGTCGGCTTGCCCGCCACCGAGGCCAGCTCGGCCCCGAGGCGCCCGGTGTAGCCCACGGCAGCCAGCCCCGCCAGCTGCGCCACGAAGGTGCGTCGTTCCATCATACCGCTCTCGTTTACAAAAGGTTCGATCCGTCTTGGAGACGCCGCTCGACTTCCGCAGCGGGCCACGTGAGCAGACTCAAGACCGGTTCCAGTGATCGGGCCGGGCGGCCGGAGACGAAGATACGAAGACGGCGCGCCGTTCGATACAGCTCATCGGCAATCCGGGGCAGTCCCAGCTGTCCCGCCCGGCCCGCGTCGGTCAAGTGCTCGACCGCACCGCCCCGGGTGCGAAGGGGCAGGTTGACGCCCAGCATGGCCGACCGGGCTGGGAAATCTAGCAGCACGCCGCCGCTCGGCAGGCCGGCCCCTTCGGCAATTGCGTCTTCCACTTTCTCCAGCAGGTCCGGATTTTCCGAAACCCAGGGCTGCAGGTCCGCCGGCACGTCGCTGGCGGGCAGGTCCAGCGCCCGCTTGTGCAGGCGCCTCGCCCGGATGCTGGCGGCCAGCGCGTTACGGTCCCGGTTGATGAGCAGCTCCATGAGACCATCGTCGGTAGCATCGGCGATTCCCTGAGGCGTGACGCTGCCACGCCGGACCGCGATGCGGACTGCCCGTTTGAACATGCAGGTGGCCGACCGCACGGCGTGGTGCCAGTACACGTTCCGGTACATCTGGTACTTGGCGAAGAGGAGGGACTCCAGCGCGCTGATGCCTTTCTCCTGCACACCAACCTCGAACCGGCCGGGCTCGACCTCCACGAGAGTCAGAGAGGACAGCAGCCGGTCCACATCCACCGTGCCGTATGGAACGCCACACATCCGGGCGTCCCGGCTCAGGTAGTCCACCTTGTCCAGATCGATCGAGCCGGAGATCAATCCCTGAAGGGGGCTCCGGCTCACTCCGGAGATGAGCTTGCCCACCGTGGCGGGGAACTGTCTGCCTCCGATTTCGACCAGGACCTTGCCCAGCTCTCCCTCAGACAGCTTGGCCACGCCCAGGGCCTCGTGTGATGGAAACCCGGCTTCCTCCAGGGCGTGCGAGAACGGGTAGTGCCCAATGTCATGCAGCAGGGCGGCCAT
>DASVGF010000028.1:0-6188 GCA_036379675.1 Gemmatimonadales bacterium
AAACGCAGCCCGCTCTTGGGTCTGGCCGCTTGGGCGCTGGACCCGTCAGGTGGATCTGACCGAATGCTGGCAAAGCCGAACGCGGGCGATGCCGACAGCGCTCTGCCGGCGATGAGGATCGGCCGACTGCAGTGCAAACACTTGCATGGGCATGCTCCGAGGATGTTCTTGACGGCCTCCGATCCTGGGGGCACCTTTTCCGGGTCCCGAGCTCCGGTTGCCGGAGGTCGGACAGCAATGCACACCAGAACACTCCACGTCGACAGCAGCAGGGGATCGGAATCTCTCGGATCAACCGCGCCCGAAATCCGTACTGTGGAACCGCGGCGGCCCTTCTCTATTGGGTCCGTCATGCGTTCCGCTGGGTCCGTCATGCGTTCCGCCGGTTCCTGCTGCACCTCGTCCAACGGATTCATTCTCTCGTCGTCTCAGTTCGTCCTCACACTCAAGGAAGCTCGCACATGAATCGCCGACTTATGGTCGGTCTGGCCGCGCTCCTCGTCATCGGGGCATGTACAGACCAGCAGGATCCCACTGGAGACTCAAACCCCGAATCCGCGTTGGCCGTTTCGGGAACCAAGCCCATCAACGTCGTCACCAAGACTGCCGCCACCCCCGCCCAACTGACTCAGCTCGGCACGTATGGCAAGGTTCTCTCGGAAATTCGGGCGATCAACGCCGTGATCATGAGTGGCAAGGAGTCGAGCCTTGCCTCGATCCGCGCACTCCCCTTTGTGGCATCGGCGAACTTTGACGCCGAGCGCAACATTCCTCCCTTCCAGCAGGTCGCGGCGACCGACTTCACTACGACCGGATTCAACACCTGGGATCTCGACGCGGTGAACGTGACGAACCCGCAGACAGGCTCGGATCGGGTCGTTCCCTTTGACGGCACTGGAGTCTGGGTAGCCATTCTGGATACCGGATTGCTGCCGACCTGGCGCTCGTATTTCCCCGATGAGCGGATCGCCGAGGAATACGGTGTGGCGTTCGGGGGCGGCGGCAACGACCGCGGCAACGTGCACCCCGTGCCCAACAAATGGGAGGGCGACGTACACTCCCATGGCACGCACGTGACCAGCACCGTGATCGGTTACAGCCTGCGCGGCACGCCGATTAACGGCGTTGCTCCCAAGGCCACGATCATCCCGGTCAAGGTCCTGGGCCAGAACGGCAGCGGCTGGTCCTCGATGATCGCCGCCGGCATCGTCTACGTGGCCGACCTCAAGACCCATCAGCTGGGCGGCGCCCCCACCATCATCAACATGAGCCTGGGTGGTCCCGTCCTCGACGCGGTGGAAAAAGCCGCCATCGACTATGCGATTGCCCGAGGCGTGATCATTGTGGCCTCGGCCGGGAACTCCGGACCTGACGGCAAGATGGGCTATCCTGGGGCGTACGCTCCGGTTATTGGGGTAGCGGCCTCGGGATGGGTCGGCGAGTGGCGGGACTGTGTCCCCCCGATCACTGCAGCGCCGTACTCAGGGTTCTGGATCAACTGCAACGTCCCGGATCCCACCAACCCGGCCGACTACTACATCACCGACTTCTCCAGCCGTCAGGGTCCTACTCAGGATCTGGATGTGGCGGCACCGGGCTCCTGGGTAGTGGGCCCCTTCCAAGTCAACCAGGGTCAGCTCAGCTACTTCTTCCTGGGCGGCACCTCGATGGCCAGCCCGCATGTGGCGGGGATCGCGGCCCTCATGGCTCAGAAGAGAAATTCGCTGACTCCGGCTGACGCCGAGACAATACTCACCACCACGGCGATCCCGCTGGCTCCCGGCTGCCGTAACGTTCTCAACCCCAACACGGGAGCGGAAGACAACACCTGCTGGGGAGCTGATGCCACTGGCTCAGGCCTCACCACCGCGGATGCAGCGTTGGCAGGAACCTGATTTTTCAGGGGTGCAAGTAGACATGCGGAGGGCCCGCCGAGTGGCGGGCCTCTCCTTTTCAGGCTATCGTCTCCCGGGAATTTCGGCTCCGAGAACACGCTGGGAGGGCGCTCATGCTCTGGACCGTATCCTTCATTCTGTTCCTGCTCTGGGCCCTCGGGATCGTCTCAGCGACGACCCTCGGCGGGTTCATTCACGTGCTGCTGGCCATGGCCGTGGCGGTCGTCCTGCTGCGAGCCATCCAGGGAAGCCGCCCTTCCGAGTAAGCAGTCCTTAAACTAAAAACGGCCCAGCACTCGCTGGGCCGTTTTGCTTGATGTCCACCATTCCGGCTACTCGGCCGTTGGGGAATCCGCCGCCGTCGAGTCCGGTGCGGTCTTGGGCCACCAGGCGGGTGGAGTTGTCTCGTCGCTACCCAATTGTGGCGGGTCCACCATCATCGTATCGGTCGGGATCACCACGCCGTCGGCCCCCAGCTCGCGGAACAGCTTCCACTGGGCCCGGCGTGCCGCCGCCGGCCGCGGTCCGTTGTACATGAGAGAGACGAGGAGGGTGCCGTCGGGACGTCCCAGATACCCCACCAGCGTCGAGGCACGGCCAAGCGTGCCGGTCTTGGCTCGCACCACCCCCGAGCTGGGGAAGCCCGTATTGAGCTTCCGAAGCGTGCCGGTGCCGTTCGCTGGCAGGAGCTGAGGAAAGTTCTGGCCCCCCGGGGTAGCGGGGAACTTGGCCAGATAGGCGATGAAGGCTGCCGGGCTCACCCTCGCGTCATAGGAGAGTCCGCTTCCATCCACCAGATGCACGCCGTCGTTGCTGCCGATCACTTGCCGGACATGGGCCATCAGGTTTTCCGGCCCGTGTTCCCGGCCACCGGCCCACTGGAGCAGCAGTTCGGCGCCCAGGTTCAAGCTGCGGCGATTGATTTCGCTTGCCAGCGAGTCGAGCGGCGGCGACTCCACCTCGGCCAGGACCCGAAGGGAACCATCCAGCGGCTGCTGGGTCCTGGCTCCCCTGTCCCACACAATGCCGGCCCGGCGGAGTGCGTTGGCCCAGACGGCACTCAAGACGGCTTTCGGGTCGGATGTTACCGCCGTGAGGCGGCGGGGTGCTGCCCGCACGCCAATGGTGCCTGCGATGACCCACCCGCCGCCGCGCCTCGGGAGAAGCCTGAGTCGGGAGCGTCGGCCGTTACTGGTCGTCGCCGTGACCGTCACCAGAGAAGTGATGCCGGCCGGCGCCGTGCCGGTGAGGCGGGCACGCGCCCCCACCCCCCGTCCGGGCTGAACGGTAAGCCACACGATATTCTCGTGCAGCGTCAGAGGTCCCACCAGCGGAGCGAACAGACGCCCGGCATGACGCCGCGACCAGACCTGTGGGTACACGGCGTTGGCCGGACCGGCCGCGCTCTGGACGTGCAAGGGCCCGGCAAGGCGCCGGACGCCGGCATGGGATAGCTGGAACGCGAGATCATACAGAGTCGGTCCGGACCCTTCCGCTCGCTCGAGCGAGGGATCTCCGTTGAGCTCCAGGGCCCAGTCGCCCAGCCACTCCCCTCTGACGGTATCGATAACGCCCGCGCCGACTACGCGGGTTGCCCGGCGGGCGGTTCCACCCAGCACGCTGCGCGCGTACCCGGTGGTGAACAACTTCACGGCCGAGGCCGGCATGAGCGTGTTGTCCGGATTGAGACTCCAGAGCATCTGTCCGCTCTGATCTGCAATCGCAATGCCCCACTGGCCGGGTGCTGCCCTCGAAGCCGACTCATACCACGGTGACATCCGCGAGCTGACCCATTCGCGATCCTGGGCGTGCAGGAGCGGGAATGGGGCAAAGAGCAGTGCCGTCAGGCCGAGCGTCATGCAGGGTCTGCGTGAGTTGAACGACAATTCCACTGACCTTCCTGGGTGTCTGCGTAAATCGCGAGTGCCGCGTGGTAGCAGCCGAGCGTCCGCTAAATCGCTGGGGGAGTGGAATCTACCCGCCAACCCCGACCGGGGGTCAAGTCCTGATTGACCGCTGGGCCGGCAGCACACTCCCATCTCACTACTGGAATCCTGCCTCTTTCAGTCAGCAAGTACCAGGCCCGAGATAAGAGCATATTGAGCCCCTCTACCGGAGCGGAGCGGCGTGGATGCTACGGAATCAATGCCAATGTGACGCAGCTTCGGGTGACCCAAGTCACAGAATGGAGTCCGGGGGGCGGGTATCGTGTCGCCGAACTCAAGGAAACCTAACTATGAGGATCCGAGGAGGACCAATGGGAGCTCATTCTCCAGCGCGATATGCCGCGATGGTGCTGCTTGTAGGTGGCTTAGCGTGCGCCAGCAACAGGGCGCGCACGATGGAGGGCGATCAGGCTGCAGCTGCCCGTGACACCACCAGAGACTCGGTGAGTGCCGAAGCGCAGAACCCGCCGGGCTACCGCGGGATGGAGCGGGACACCGCCATTGCTCCTCAGGCGCAGCAGCAGCCTGGCGACACGTTCCTCCAGAATCAGGGTCAGGGACAGCCCCAGGACACCGCCGGCTACTCCGGTATGGAGCGCACTGACACCAGCGGTCAGGCAGGGCAGGGCGGTCAGGTGGACACCACCGGAGCCGCAGCCGGCGCCGGAGACACCTCGGGTGCGTGGGGCGCTGACACCACTGGCGCTACTCAGAACGGTGGCATGGGCGATACGACCAGCTACAACCCATCTCAACAGCCAGCACAGGACACGACCTCGGCTCGCTAAAGCGGACGAGGCTCGGGTTTCTGGTCGGGGGCGCCCAGCGGCGCCCCCGACGCTTTTGTGCTCCGGAGCCTGTGAGCCTACTCACGGGTAGGGCCGGTCAACACTCACGGCGCGCGGATGTCCCAACTGCTACCATGCAGCTCTGAATCAATCGCTGGCCGCAACCTTACGCGAGATCCGCACGAACTCAGTGGAGGAATAGCATGATGAACTTCCTAACGCACGATCACGCGCTGATGCGTGGACTCCTGGTCGGCGCCGTGGTACTCGCGAGCGCGACGGCCTGCTCCCGGCCCGATCGCACGGAAACCGGCACTACCAACACCGGCACGGTGACTGCCGATACGGCAAGTGGGGAGAGCCCTGGGAACGCGACGACGCCGCCCGCAGCCACCCCTGCTCCCGCGCCGGGAGCGGAGACGCCGGCGCCCCGGGCCGAGACCGGCGCCAACCGGGACACGGCTACCGCCGGCTACAGCGGTATGGAGCGCGATACCAGCAGCGCCGGACCGGTGGCGCCGCGCGATACTGCGCGGGTCACGACCGATTCCGCCGCTCCGACCCCCGAGCAGTCGTCGGCTATCCCGTCTGACAGCGCTCCCATGGAGGTGGCTACCCCCACCACCCAGGACACTTCGGTGAGCGCGTCCGCCGCCGCCGTTCAGGAAGACACCGCCGCGATCGAGTCTGCGGCCGCCCCTCAGGGGGAGACGCCGGAAGCGGCTGCGATTCCTGCTGACAGCTCTGTCGCAATGGCCGGTGCGGTGGTGCAGGACTCGGTTGCGGACAGCGCGGCCGGCGAATCCGAAATGACGAGCGACACCAGCACCACGGTGGCCAGCGACACCAGCACCACGCTGGCCAGCGACACCAGCGCCACACTGGCCAGCGACACCAGCGCCACGGCCGAGCCGACTGACACGACGTTAGCGGCTGGAGAGGCTGCGCTAGCAGTCCAGGAAAATGCCGACAGCGCCGGCGCCGTCGACCCTGCTGTAGCCTCGTCCGACACCACCGTCGGGGTGGGCGACTCAGCCCATGTCGCCAGGACCGGTGAGCGGTTGGATCCGGTGGTCGCCAGCGCGGAAGTGAACGACACGTTGACCGAGGCCGAGGGGACGCCAGTGCGGCCGGCCGAGGACTCGACTGAGGTCCGCGAAACGGTTGCCGCTGCCGATGCTCAGACCGGCGACGCGCAGGCCGACCAGGTCGGTGCCGCGGCCATCGGTGGCAATGTGAACGGAGAAGACGCTGTGGCGCTGATGACGCGCCAGGGTGCGCAGTGCATCGTGGTGGATCCCGAGTCGGCGGAAGGCGTCGTGATGGATATGTCCGAGACGCCGGCAACGCTCAACCCGTGCGGGCTGGGCAGCATGGTCTTCACCCGTATCTGGACCAAGAAGGAGTAAGCGGGTACGCCGGGAGATGGGTAGCCGAGACAGAACGAAAGGGGTCGACGCCAATTCAGGCTTCGGCCCCTTTGCTTACCTGCCCACCCCCTTCTCCGCCTACTTCAAGAGTCCCTTCGCGATCGTCTGCAGCTGCATGTTGCTGGTGCC
>DASVGF010000029.1:0-11710 GCA_036379675.1 Gemmatimonadales bacterium
TTCCCGTGGGCGCCCAGGTGGTGGCCCCGCACTTCGGGGAGGAGCGTCTGCTGGCGGTAGCTGCTCTGCTCGAACGGAATCTCGACGCCAACGCGGAGGTGCGCTGATGGCGTGGGAGACCGTGATCGGGCTCGAGGTGCACGTGCAGCTGCGAACCCGGACCAAGATGTTCTGCGCCGACCGCACCACCTTCGGCGATCCGCCCAATACCAACGTGTGCCCGGTGTGCCTGGGTCTGCCGGGCGCGCTGCCGGTGCCCAACGCGGAGGCCATTCGCCTGGCCGCCCGGGCGGCAATGGCGCTTGGCTGCACCGTCCACCAAACCAGTGTGTTCGCGCGGAAGAATTACTTCTACCCCGACCTCCCGAAGGGCTATCAGATCTCCCAGTTCGACAAGCCGCTGGCTACCGGCGGCAGCGTGAGCTTCGACTCGCCCGATCGTGGGAGGATCACCGTCGGGATTACCCGTCTCCACGTGGAGGAGGACGCCGGCAAGCTCCTGCACGACCGCTTTCCCGGGAAGACCGCCGTGGACCTCAACCGCGCCGGCATCCCGCTGGCTGAGATCGTCAGCGAGCCCGATCTGCGCTCGCCGGCGGAGGCCAGGGCCTATCTGACTACGCTGCGGCAGATCCTGGTATACGCCGCCGTGAGCGAGTGCAGCATGGAGCAGGGAAGCCTGCGGGTGGACGCCAACATCTCCATCCGGCCTCAGGGGGTCGCCCGGCTGGGTACCAAGACGGAGGTGAAGAACATGAACTCCTTCGCCAACGTCGAGCGGGCGCTGGAGGCGGAACGGGAACGGCAAGTCGCCATGGTGGAGTCCGGCCGGCGGGTGGAGCAGGTGACGTTGCTCTTCAACGCGGCCACGGGGCAGGTCAAGCCGATCCGGTCCAAGGAGGAGAGCCATGACTACCGCTATTTCCCCGATCCCGACCTGCCGCCGCTGGTGCTGACGCCGGCGTGGATCGCCGAGCAGCGAGCGGCCCTGACCGAGCTGCCGGATGCCAAGCGGGAGCGGCTGGAGACGGCCTATGGGCTCCCGGCGTACGATGCCCGGGTCCTCACCGGCGAGGCGGCCCTGGCCCACTACTTCGAGGACGTGGTGCGGGCCGGTGTCGAGCCCAAGACCGCGGCCAACTGGGTCATGGGCGATGTGATGACGACATATAATGAAAGCGGTGCGTTCCCCGTGCCGGCTGACCGGCTCGCCTCGCTGATCGGCCTGGTGCAGAGTGGCACCCTGAGCCTCCAGGCGGCCAAGCGGGTGTACGCGGAGCTGGCCCGGTCGCCCCACGAGGATCCGAAGGCGTTAGCATCCCACCTCGGCCTGGTCCAGGTGAGCGACCAGGGCGCCCTGGCCGGCTGGGTAGACGAGGTCCTCGCCTCGTATCCAGGGGAGGTGGCCAGGTTCCGGGGCGGCGAGACGAAGCTGCTGTCCTTCTTCGTAGGTCAGGTGATGAAGCGGAGCAAGGGCAAGGCGGATCCCAAGGGCGTGCAGCCGGTATTGCAGGAAAGATTGGGTGAAGTGGTCAAACAGTGAAAAGTAAAGTTGAATGGTCGGCTTCACTCTTCATTCTTTGCGTTCTTTGCGTTTGAGGCTCACCAGCCGCAGCAGGCTCATCGGATCGGCTGAGACCGCGCCGTAGCGGGCCACCCAGTGGAGGTGAGGGCCGGTGACTCGGCCCGTGTTGCCCACCGCACCGATCCGCTGGCCTCGAGCCACCACCTGGCCCTCGTGCACGTCTACCCGGCTCAAATGAAAGTAGGCGGTGACGAGTCCCCCGCCATGATTGAGGTAGACGGCCCGCCCCGCCAGGTAGAAGTCACCCACCATCGCCACCACTCCCCGGCCGGCGGCTCGGACCGGCGCCCCGACAGCGCCAGCGAAGTCGGTGCCGAGGTGCCGGCTTTTCACCTCCCCGTTATAGACCCGGGCCGACCCAAATCCGCTGGTAATCCGGCTCGTCCGGGGCAGTCGGAACGCGCCGCGCCAGAGGCGGGGCGTCTCCTGCGCCTTGCGGGATACCTCACGGCTCCGGGCCAGCTCCCGCTGAATCCGGAGAGCGGCGGCGCTGTCCGGTCGCACAAAGGCAGGGGCCACCGCGATCTGCTCCCGAGGATAGCCCGCACGGGTAATGCGCACGAACCGCACGATCGTGTCCGTGCGATCGCCTTGCCTCAGGAACAGGGACACGGGGAGCGAGTCCCCTACGTCCACCGGAATGCCCGCCAGTGTGCGGTATACGCCAGAACGCAGCTCGGTGAAGTGCAGGGGCTCGCCGGCCAGCAGGCCGCCCGTGACCTTGACCGCGGTCTCCGGCAGGACATCCAGCCAGTCGATCGTACCCTCCACTAGGGACAACGGCGCCAGCTCAACTCCAGGACGCGCGAGAGTGCCCGCCTCCGGGGCGGCGGCGGCGGTGCTGTCCGGGTGAGCGGCTGTGGGTGAAGGGAGGGAGTCCTGCGCTCCGGCGAGGGTTGGACGCGACGCGTTCATCAGCACGGCTGTGAGGCCGGCCGTGAAACCGGCCAACCTCCGCCCCCTCGGCCCTTTGCGCCCCTTCGCTCTGGTCAGGGCAGGCGTTCTTCGCCCGGAGCTCAGCGGTCGTTGCCTACGAGGTGGGTGGGAGACGGGGCGGAGCCCTCGGGGGCGCGCCAGGGAAGTTTCCGCTTGATCCGGCTCCAATACACGAGGGCCCGGCTCGGAAGCCCGAAGTGTTCATCGGCGGCATCCTGCAGCCGTGCTGTGTCACGCCGGCCCGCGTCCCGCATGACCCGCCGGCGCATTTCCTTCGCCGCCTTGAGCGGCCGCTCCCCCGAGGGGTCGAGGTGCCGTGCCGAGGCAACCGACTCGGCCAGCAGCTCGACCATGAAGTCGAACGACAGCCCGAGATGGCGCTCCACATCTTCGTCGGTGAGCGGCCAGCGGCTGTACTCGCGCGCCACCTGGCTGGCACGCTGCCAGCTGGTGGTTTCGGTCAGGTGCACCATGCCGCGGAACAGCCGCCGGTTGGTGCGGACGCTGAAGATGGTGGGGGAGATGATCCGGTCGAGATGAGCATCGGCCGGGGCGTGGTTGAGCAGGATCACGTCTTTGGCGGCCCGGGCATAGGCGTCGCCGAGATGTGCCTCCACCCGGGTTTCCCAGTACGAATGCCCCACTGCCGCGGTGCTGCTCGTGAGCATCAGCTGGCGGGGAACGAAGTAGTTGTGCGCGATGGTATCGGCGGCGAGGTGACTCAGATAGCCGAGGCCGAACGCCCGGAGCGCATCGGTCCCCGCGAGGTCGTGGATTTCCTGCCCCACGTGCCAGTAATGGCAATGGCGCCCGAGCGGGGCGTAGTGTTTAGCGATGGAGGAGTCGGCCGCGATGTTGCCGTAGAGGTATTCGTATGGAAAGGCCCGTAACAGGTCGGCGGCGGCGGCGGGCAGGTACGAAAGGTTGGCGAGGACCGACTCGCCGAGATAGATGTGGGTTCCAGGGGTCCACGCGTGGGCCTGCTCCGGTAACAGCAGCAGGCAAATCCCCACGCCCAGAACGGCGAGCGCGAGGCGTCGAAGGGTCATCAGCGGCTCGGTACCAGGATACGCCTCACTCGCCCGAGCATGCCATTGCCCCGCCGCATTGAGCGCAGGGCTGCGGCCAGATCCAGCGCGGTGCCTTCGATCTCGTCATGGACCACGTCGTAGAGAGTTTCCAGGTCCTGTAGCTTCGCTTCGATCCGGTCCACCCCACGCACCGTCTTCCGCCGAAGTCGCCGGGCGGTCTGCGCGAAGGCGCCGGCTTCGTGGCGCACCAGGACCATGATATCCTGCGCCTGCTCCGTCAGGCGGCGCACCCCCTTCAGGGTGCGCTCGGCCTCGTCCTGCATTCCCTCCACCAGCGCGCCTAGCCTTTTGACCTCACCGGCAATTCTGAAGGCCGCTATGCTCACGGCGACGGCCATCGCCAGGAAGCAGAGCGCCAGGACCGCAAGCGATACCGCCACGGTCGGCCCCACCCACTCGGGAGTCGCGCCGACTTGCAGAAGTGCCAGTGTCCACATGATCAGTGACCTCCGGGTCCGCACCGGACCAGCCGGCGCCTGGGATGCCGTCCACTATCTATCTGGCTAATACAAAGGGGTCTCCGCACCACCGCAACCCCCTGCCTCCGCTTGACCTTGAACACGGCCCTCGACAGCTTTGGCCATGCCTCCTCGTTTTCTGGTTCAAGGCGGCCGTCAACTGCGCGGAACGGTGCGTCCGGCCGGCAACAAGAACGCGGCCCTGCCGATCCTCGCGGCAACGCTGCTCGCCGACGGTCCGGTCGATCTCGAGAACATTCCGCGGATCCGCGACGTCGAGACCATGCTTGCGCTGCTGGTGGATCTCGGCGCCACCGCGGAGTGGACCGGGGCCAACGCGGTCCGGGTGGACACTCGCTCGGTCAAGCCCAAGCCGCTCGATCCCGGCCTCTGTGCCAAGATTCGCGCCTCTATTCTCCTGGCCGGCCCCTTGCTGGCCCGGTTTGGAAGCGTGACGCTGCCGCCCCCTGGCGGCGACGTGATCGGCCGCCGCCGGGTGGACACCCACTTCCTCGCCCTGGAGCATCTGGGGGCATCGGTGATGGTCGGCGACCGGTATGAGCTGGAGGGAAAGCTCAAGGGCGACGACATCTTCCTCGACGAGCCCAGCGTTACCGGCACCGAGAACGCCCTCATGGCCGCGGTCATGGCCAAGGGCCGCACCGTCCTCCGCAATGCCGCCGCCGAGCCGCACGTGCAGGACCTGGCCCGCTTCCTCGTCGCCATGGGTGCCGAGATCGGCGGGATCGGCTCGAATATCTACACCATCGAGGGCGGGCGGCCCCTGGCCGGGGTCAACTACGCCATCGGTCCCGACCATATCGAGATCGGCAGCTTTATAGGCCTCGCCGCGGTGACCAACGGCGATATTGTCATCGAGCCGGTTCGCTCCGAGGATCTGCGCAGCACCCTCCTGGGATTCGAGCGGCTCGGCATTCGCCCGCGCATCGAAGGCACCCGCCTCAGCATGAGCCCCGGCCAGGAGCGGCGCATCCGCCCCGATCTCGGTGGGCACGTACCCAAGCTCGAGGACGGACCTTGGCCCGCGTTCCCGGCCGACGTCATGTCCACCACGATTGTCACCGCCACCCAGTGCTCGGGCATGCTCCTGGTGTTCGAGAAGATGTTCGAGTCCCGCCTCTTCTTCGTGGACAAGCTCATCGGCATGGGCGCGCGCATCGTGCTCTGCGATCCCCACCGCGCCGTCATCTCGGGTCCCTCGCCGCTCAAGGGCGGGACCGTCGAATCTCCCGACATCCGCGCGGGCATGGCCATGCTGCTGGCTGCGCTCGCCGCCGAAGGCCCCAGCACCATCCACAACGTGGGCCAGATCGAGCGGGGATACGAGCGCATCGACGAACGGCTCCGAGCCCTCGGCGCCGAGATTGAGCGGGTGGATGGGTAGGGAGCTCCGCGAAACCCCCGTACCCGGCGCAATTCCTCGGTTCGACATCCCTGATTGGCAAGCACGATATGGTGTGACAGCCGGCGTCACCGGCCGCGGGTACGATCTCGGCCTCTGGAGCAAGGAGCCGGTCGGTGAGGTGATGAGCCGCTGGCTCGCCTTCCGGCGGGCGCTGCCACAGTTCCCGGCGGTCGCGCTTGGCAACCAGGTGCACGGGGTCGAGGTCATGAGCCTCGGATCCGGCCAAGGATGGATTCAGGTCGAGGGCATCGATGGCTGGATCACCACCAGCCGGGGTATCCTGCTCACTGTTACTATCGCTGACTGTGTTCCCGTGTACCTCATCGCACCGGGCAGGGGAGTGGCTCTGCTGCACGCGGGGTGGCGCGGTACCGCCGGGGGAATTGTGGACCGCGGTATCCGGCAGCTCATGCGCGATACGGGGTGTGACGCCAGCGAAATCGTAATGCATTGTGGAGTGGGCATTTGTGGAGACTGTTATGAAGTCGGTTCTGAGGTCATGCGCGGGTGCGGCCTCCCGGCAGAAGGGCCCGGGCCATGGCACATCGACTTGCGGGACCGGCTGGTAGCTCAGGCGGGGACGCTGGGTGTCTCCTCCATCACCAGGTCATCCTGGTGCTCCGCTCACGACGGCGCTCGCTTCTACAGCCACCGGGCTTCCAACGGCAGCGACGGGCGCATGGTTGCGTACGTTGGTATGGCCCTGGGGCCCGCGGTTGAGCCGCCGCTTGATTCCAACCTGATTCGCGAGTAATATTTAGCGGCTGTCCCGGGAGGCGCTTGGACGGGCCGACTGTCGATGTGGGGGAGTTCCCCCACATTTTTTTTCCTTCTCCGCCGATGTCTGTCGACGCGCTTCTCGTTCCGATTCGCGATCACATCACCGGTCTCGGCTACGAGCTGGTTGATCTCAGGCGGACCGGCACGCTACAGCGCCCCATCCTGCAGGTGCGGGTGGACCGCCCGGACAGCCGACCTGGCCAGGGAGTGACGGCCGACGACTGTGCGGCCATCAGCCGGTCCCTCGAAAGCTTCCTGGAAACCAGGGCGATGGTCGGGCCACGGTACGTGCTGGAGGTCTCCTCGCCGGGGCTCGAGCGGCCGCTGCGGTGGCCCGACCATTGGCGGCGTTTCGTTGGGCGGAGGGTTCGGGTGCGCGCGGCGGGGTTGCCGGGTCGTCGCGAGGTTGAAATCGTGTCGGTGCCGGATGACGAGCACGTGGTGCTCAGGCTGGAAGATGGCTCCGAGCTGACGGTGGCGTTCGACGCGATTCGTGAGGCGGCGCTGGCGGTGGATTGGGGCATTGTAGGCAAACAGCGGTAGGGGGTGAATGGCGATGGCTGGTTCGACTGAGATGTTGGCCGCGTTTCGCGAGCTGACGACGGCAAAGCAACTCGAGCGCTCCGATCTGCTGGAGCTGCTCCGGGACGGCATCCACGCCGCCCTCGTGCGCAAGTTCGGGCCCAATGTCCGGTTCGAGCTGAGCGTCGACGAGCTGCAGGGCACCATCAAGGTGGTGCGGCTGCGTCAGGTTGTGGAGGCCGTCGAGGATTCCAGCTGGCAGATCACCCTGGAAGAGGCCCAGTACGAGGACCCCGACTTCCAGATCGGCGACATGCTCGAGGAGGAAGTGCCCTTCGTCGAGTTCGGTCGGCTGGCCGTGCAGGCCGCCAAGCAGCGAATCATCCAGCGGGTGCGTGAGGGTGAGCGGGCCCGGATCCGCGAGGAGTTCACCTCGAAGGTCGGCGAGCTGCTCTCGGGCGAGGTCCAGCAGATCGAGCGTGGCAAGCTCGTCATCATGCTGAACAAGTTCCGCGAGGCCGAAGCCATCGTGCCCTACCGCGAGCAGAATCACCGGGAGCACTTCCATCAGGGCGACACCATCCGGGCCGTGCTCAAACGGCTGGAAGAGACGCCCAAGGGGCCCCGGCTCATCCTGTCCCGGGGCGACCCCCTCTTCGTCAAGGCGCTGTTCAAGCTCGAAGTGCCCGAAATCCAGCAGCAGGTGGTCGAGATCCGGGCCATCGCGCGGGAGGTGGGCAGCCGCACCAAGGTGGCGGTGATCTCGCGCGACGACGCCATCGATCCGGTGGGCGCCTGCGTCGGTCTCAAGGGATCCCGGGTCCAGGCCGTGGTCAACGAGCTGGGCGGTGAGCGGATCGACATCGTGCCCTGGTCGCCCGATCCGGAGCGATTTGCCCGGCTGGCGCTGGCGCCCGCCCGGGTGGCCAAGGTGTTCTCCGATCCCGAGGCCAAAACGATCCAGGCCGTGGTCGATGAGGATCAGCTGTCGCTGGCCATCGGCCGGAACGGCCAGAACGTGCGGCTGGCGTCGGAGCTCACCGGCTGGAAGATCGATCTCTACTCCAGCCGCGAGTGGCTTGAGCGCGGCGGCGAAGGGCCGCTCTTTGCGCCGCTTCCTCCCGAGGAGGAGATGGCCGGCCAGGTTCCGCTCAGCGAGCTCAAGGGGCTGTCGCCCGAGCTCACCGGGATTCTGGAAAGTGCCGGGTACAAGATGCTCAACGACATTCTCGACCTGGAGCGGGAGGACATCGCCAAGATTCCGGGGATGACCCCGGAGACGGGCGATCAATTGATGGCGTTCCTCTCCGAGCTCACCGATGAGGACGGCGGCGAGGAAGCCCGGCCCCGGGCATGAGCGGATTGCTGGGACTGGTCGGCCTGGGATACCGGGGCGGCCGGGTGGTCGTGGGAGTGGAGGGAGTTCGAAAGGAATTGCAGGCGGGAAGGTGCTGGTGCGTGGTGGTCGCGGAAGACGCGAGCCCCCGCGCGGTAGACAAGGTGGTCCGGCTGGCGGGGGCCAAGGGGGTGACCCTCCTCGCCGGGCCCAGCGCCGAAGCGATCGGCGCACAGCTGGGGAAACCCCCGGTCATGGTGGTAGGCGTGCGGGACCGCGCATTGGCCGGCGGCATGGTGTCGCTGGCTCCCGTACGCTCCTGATGGAGGCTTGAGTGGTCAAGACACGAGTTCACGATCTGGCGGCAGAGTTTGGGGTCGCTCCTGAGCAGCTTCTCAACATGCTCAAGGACATGAACATTTTCGTGCGCAGCCACCTGTCCGCGCTCGAGAGCGACCAGGTGTCCGCCGTACGGGTGCGCTGGGAGCGCGAGAAGCGCCGCACCTCCGAGGAGCCGGCCGCCAAGAAGGGACGCCGCAAGGCGGCCAAGGCGGAGCCCGCCCCGGTGGTCAACGAGGCCAAGCCCACCAAGCGGCGCCGTACGGCAGCCGAGGTGGCCCAGGTCGAGGCACAGGTGCAGGCGGAAAAGGCTGCCGAGCTGGCGGCGCTCGAGCTGGAGCGCCCGGTCATTCACGAGCCCGAAGAGGCGGCGCCCACCCAGACGCTCGAAGAGCGCGCCCGCGCGCTGTTCAAGGACCTCCCGCCCGCCCCCCCCGAAAGCGAAGAGACCGACGTCGCGGTGCAGGAAGAGGGCGGCAATGGGGCCGCGCCCGAAGCTCCGCTGTTCCGCCCCTCGCCGCCCCCAGCGGCCGCACCCCGGGCTCCGTTCATTCCGCCTCGGGTTCAGCGTCCCGCTCCCCCAACGCGGGGGCCCAAGCCGGTGTTCAGCAGCAGCGCCCCTGCGGCGCCGGCACGCCCCACCACTCCATCCCGCCCCGGCGCTCCTGCGCGGCCCGGCTCGGAACGGGCAGCTCCGGTGCGGACGTTCGGTCCCGACGCCGAGAAGGGTGGTGGCAGGAAGCGCGGCAAGAAGGGCAAGCGCTCGTCGGTCGATCAGGATGCCGTGCAGGCCAACATCATGAAGACCCTTCAGGGCATGAAGGGTCCGGCAGGACGCAAAGGCCGCCGCCCCGACGAGCCGTCGTTTCGCGACGTGCAGGCCGGCCGGCTGGCCGAGGAGAAAGAGCGCGAAAAGACCCTGATCCGGGTCAACGAGTTCGTCTCCGTCTCGGAGCTCGCCGGCGGCATGAAGGTTCCCGCTACCCAGATCGTGCAGTTCGCGTTCAAGGAGCTGGGCCTGATGGTGACGGTGAATCAGCGGCTGGACTTCGATCAGATCGAGCTCATTGCCTCGGCCTTCGGCTTCCAGGCGGTGCGGGAAGACGAGTACGCCGCCGAAGCCGAGTTGGACCTGGCGGAGGAGAGCCCGGATCAGCTCGCCTCCCGTCCTCCGGTGGTGACGATCATGGGCCACGTGGACCACGGCAAGACGTCGCTGCTCGATTATGTCCGGAAGGCCAACATCGTGGCCGGGGAGGCCGGCGGGATCACCCAGCACATCGGCGCCTATCACGTCGAGTTGCCGGGCGAGAAGAAGATCACCTTCCTCGACACGCCGGGTCACCAGGCCTTTACCGCCATGCGGGCCCGGGGCGCGCAGGTCACCGACATCGTCGTGCTCGTGGTTGCGGCCGACGACCAGGTGATGCCACAGACCATCGAGGCCATCAGCCACGCCAGGAATGCCGGCGTGCCCATGATTGTGGCCATCAACAAGATCGATCTGCCTACCGCGAATGTGCAGAAAGTGAAGCAGGACCTGCTGCAGCATAACGTCGTGCTGGAGGAGTTCGGCGGTACCGTGCTGTCGGCCGAGATTTCGGCCAAGAAGGGCACCGGCGTGGATCACCTGCTGGAGCAGATTCTGCTCCAGTCGGAAATCCTCGACCTCAAAGCCAATCCGGGCGGCAAGGGGCACGGCGTCGTACTCGAGGCCACCCTCGATCCCGGAAAGGGTCCGCTCGCCACCATCCTGGTGCAGCGCGGCACCCTGGTCGGGGGAGACAACTTCATCTGCGGCAAGTTCTCCGGCCGGGTGCGCGCGCTGTACGATGAGCGCGGCAAGGCGGTGAAAGCCGCCGGTCCCTCCATTCCGGTGCAGATCCTCGGCTTCGAGGGTGTGCCGGCGGCCGGTGACATCTTTGCGGTGGTGACCGATGCCGTGGAGGCTCGCGACATCGCCCAGAAGCGCCAGCGCCTGGAGCGGGAGGCCCAGAACCGCCGGAGCGCCAAGGGCACGTCGCTCGAGGACTTCAGCCGCGCTCTCAAGGAGGGCGAGGTTTCGATGCTCCGCATCATCATCAAGGCCGACCAGGGCGGTCCGGCCGAAGCCCTGGCCGACGCGCTGGCCCAGCTCAGCACCGGCGAAGTCCGGGTGGATGTGGTGCACCGGGGCGTCGGCGCCATCACCGAGAGCGACGTGCTGCTGGCCAAGGCCTCGGGCGCCATCGTGCTGGGCTTTCACGTCCGGCCCGATTCCAACGCCCGTTCGGCGGCGGAGCGGGAGCAGGTGGATGTCCGCACCTACCGCATCATCTACGAGGCGGTCGAGGATGTCCGGAACGCGCTGGAAGGCCTGCTCAAGCCGGAGGAGCGGGAGACCGTGCTCGGCGAGGCCGAGGTGCTTCAGCTCTTCAAGGTGAGCAAGGTGGGCACCATCGCCGGCTGCATGGTGCGCAGCGGCATGATCCAGCGCACGGCCAAAGCCCGGGTGGTGCGCGACGGGACCGCCGTCTACACCGGCTCCCTCTCGAGCCTCAAGCGCTTCAAGGACGACGTGCGCGAGGTGCGCGAGGGTCTCGAGTGCGGTATCGGCATTGAGAACTTCAACGATCTCAAGGCCGGCGACCGGATCGAGTCGTTCCGCATGGAAGAAGTGAAGCGGACGCTGCCGCCGGCGGCGGCTGGAGCCGGGAGCTAGGAGCTGTTCGTCGCCATTACCACCTGGGACCTCCACCTTCCCGGCTGTCATTCCCTGAAGGACAAGCGGGGGGTGGTTAAACCGCTCACGACCGCGCTCAGGCGGACCCTCAACGTCTCAGTGGCGGAGACGGGTCAACAGGATCTGTGGCAGCGGGCCGAGATCGCGTGTGCGGTGGTCGGCAGCGCGCGGGCGGTAGTTGAAGAGACCCTCCGGGCTGCGGACCGCCTGATCGAGAGCGCCGACGGCGTTCGCATCGTGGACACGGCAACGGTATTCCGATGAAAGGCTCCTCGCGCCGTCCGGAGCAGGTGGGTGAAACCCTGCGCCAGGTCATCAGCGATGCGCTCCTGAGGGGCCAGGTTCGGGACCCCCGGGTGGGCCACGTCACTGTGACCGCCGTGCTGGTCACCAACGATCTGTCGCACGCCCGCATCCTGGTGAGCGTCTCCGGCGAGGAGGCCGCCAAGCTGCGTGCGCTGGAGGGCTTGCAGAGCGCCGCGGGCTTTCTCCGGTCGCGGGCCGCCCGATCGCTC
>DASVGF010000030.1:0-6443 GCA_036379675.1 Gemmatimonadales bacterium
TGGCGGTAGCCCGGGCTGACGGCGACTGGCTGCGCCCGGCGGTGGTGCTGGAAGGGCCATGATCCCGGGCTCACCCACCTATGCGCTTCCCCGGTTGGCCCAGGGATCCACCGTGACGGTCGGATCATTCGACGGGGTGCACCTGGGACACCAGGCCGTGCTCCGGGAGATCGATCGCCGGGCCAGGGCCGCGGGACGGGTGAGCGTCTTGGTGACCTTCGATCCTCACCCGCTCGAGGTGGTAAATCCGGAGGCTGCCCCTCCGCTGCTGACCTCCGGCGCCGAACGGTTGGAAATCCTGGCGCAGTCGCCGTTGGACTATGTAATGCTGCTCCGCTTCGACCGGTATCTTGCCGGCCTCACGCCGGATCAGTTCGTTCGGCAGGTGCTGCTCGAGCGGTGTGCCGTGAAGGAGCTGGTCATCGGCCACGACCACGGGTTCGGCCGGGGGAGAAGCGGCGACGTGGAGACGCTCCGCCGGTTGGGCCAGACGCAGGGATTCGAAGTTGATGTGGTGGACCCTGTGGATGTGGGGGGGCAGCATGTCTCGAGTAGTCGGATCCGGCGGGCTGTTGCCGGAGGCGATCTGGCCGGAGCGGCAGCCATGCTGGGGCGGCCCTACGGAGTGGTCGGCCGGGTGGTGCAGGGCGAGCGCCGCGGCCGGCTGCTGGGCGTACCAACGATTAATCTGAGTGACATCTCCCCGCGAAAGCTCCTGCCCCCGGACGGAGTGTATGCCGTGCGGGTGGATTGGCGGGGCGGACGGGCAGGCGGCATGATGAACCAGGGAGCACGGCCCACGTTTCAGGACGGGCGGCGGGTGCTCGAAGCCCATCTGTTTGGATTCGAGGGCAACCTGTACGGCGAGTGGGTCCGCATCGAATGGGTCGAGCACCTGCGCGATGTGGAGCGATTCGGGTCCCTAGAGCAGCTGCAGCAGCAATTGGAGCGCGACCGAGCCCGTGCCGAGGCGGTGCTGTCCGTCCCCACCCGGGTGCCGTCACCTAACCCACGCTTGAGTAGCGACTGAACGATGTCCATCCGCACACGCCTGCTGTTCATCGCCGGGCTCATTGCCATCGGCGTCTTCTACCTGATCCCGCGCAACATTACCGTCCGGGAGCGGGACCCCGCCAGCGGCGTGATGACCGACCGCACCCAGAAGCGGGTTCCCCTCAAGCTCGGGCTCGATCTCCAGGGCGGCATGCACCTGGCACTCGAGCTCGATCAGTCGAAGCAGGTGTCCGCCGACCCGAAGCGGGATCTCGATCTGGCGCTCACAGTGCTGCGCAAGCGCATCGACGAGTTCGGTGTGGCCGAACCGCTGGTCCAGAAGGTGGGGGACGACCGGATCGTGGTGGAATTGGCCGGTATCACCGAGCCCGCCCGGGCCAAGGCCATCGTCCAGCGGAGCGCATTCCTGGAATTCAGGATCACGGACGAGGCTCAGGGGCTGGACCGCGCCTTGCCTGCCATGGACCGCGCGATCCGGGATCTGGGGATCAAGGGGGATATCCGGCCGGCCGGACCGAACGCCGTGCAGCAGCTGCTGGGTGGAGATTCGGCCAAGAAGGTCACCGCTGACAGTGCAGGGAAGAAGGACAGCGCCTCAACGGATACTACAGCGGTGGTGGGCGGAGTGCTGAGCGGGCTCATCCAGGCTTCCGGCACGGCCGGCGAGGCCATACCCGGCGAGTACATCGTCCCGGAGACTGCATATCCCCGGGTGGACAGTCTGCTGAGCCTTCCCCCGGTAGCCCGCCAGCTTCCTCGCGGGATCGTCCTGCGATGGAGCGCGGCTCCCACCAGCGTTGGCGTGCAGTCGGTCCGCTATCTGTACGCCCTCGCCGACCGTCCCATCATCACCGGCAGCAATCTGGTGGACGCACAGGCACAGCTCGACCCGCTGACCAGCGGACCCATCGTGACCTTCGAGCTGGATCGGCCCGGTGGCCGGAAGTTCGGCGAGGAGACCGGAAGGCACGTGGGCGACTACATGGCCATTCTGCTCGACGGCCGGGTCCAGGGCCGGCCCCCGGTCATTCAGAGCCGGATCGGACGGAATGGCCAGATCACGCTCGCCGGAAGGACGCTGCAGGAGGCCCAGGACCTGGCGCTCACGCTCAAGGCCGGCGCGCTGCCGATCCCCCTCAAGATCGTGGAGGAGCGGCAGGTCGGCCCTACCCTGGGCCAGGACGCCATCCGGTCCAGTATCATCGCCGGCATCATCGGGACGCTGTTTGTCGTGATCGTGATGGTCTCCTATTACCGGACAGCAGGCCTGCTGGCGGTGGCCGCCCTTACCCTGTACGTGTTCCTGACGCTGGGGGCCCTGGCCATGCTCGACGCCACGTTGACGCTGCCCGGTCTGGCAGGACTGGTGCTGTCCATCGGTATCGCCGTGGACGCCAACGTGCTCATATTCGAGCGCATTCGAGAGGAGCTGGCGGCCGGCAAGACCGTGCCCCTGGCGGTGGATGAGGGTTTCCGCCACGCCATGAGCGCCATTATCGATTCCAACGTCACCACGGTACTCACCGGCTTGTTCCTCTTCCAGTTCGGCACCGGTCCGGTCAAGGGATTCGCCGTGACATTGGTTCTGGGCGTCATCGCCTCGATGTTTACCGCGGTGTTCGTGACCCGCACTCTTTTCATCCTCTGGCTGAACCGGAAGCCGGACATGGCTACCCTGAGCATCTGACATGAGACTCTTCGCAAACGCCAATTACGACTTCCTCGGCCGGCGGAACACCGCCTACCTGCTCACGCTCGCCATCATCCTGCCGGGCCTCATCGCCCTGCTGGTACGGGGGGTGAACTACAGTGTCGAGTTCACCGGCGGGACCCTCATGCAGGTCGAGACCCGCCAGCCGGTCGATGTCGGCGCGGTGCGAAATGCCCTCTCGGTGCAGGGTGTGGAAGGGGCCGAGCTTCAGACGTTCGGGTCCGACCGGGAGCTGGTGATCCGCGCGAGGCAGGCCAAGGAGGGCACAGACCAGAACGACACCCAGGCCACCGCCGGGGCGCTCCAGAAGGCACTGGATTCGGTCCTCGGAGCCGGTAACTACACCGTGGTGCGCACGGAAGCCGTGGGGCCCAAGGTCGGCGGCGAGCTGAGGGAAAAGGCGATTCTGGCGATTCTCTTTTCGTTCGTGGCGGTTCTGGTGTATCTGGCGTACCGCTTCGAGTGGCGGTTTGGGGTGGCCGCCATCATAGCCACGGCCCACGATATCATCGCCAGCATCGCCTTCATCAGCATCGCCCGGCTGGAAGTGAGCCTGTTCGTGGTGGCCGGCCTGATGACCATCATCGGCTATTCGCTGAACGACACTATCGTCATCTTCGACCGGATCCGGGAGAACCTCCATCTCCGGAAGCGGGATCACTTCATCGACATCCTCAACCGGTCGATCAATGAGACCCTGCCGCGCACCGTATTTACCGGGACCACGGCGCTCGGAAGCCTCCTGGCTCTCGCGGTGCTCGGCGGCGAGGTGGTACGACCGTTCGCGCTGCTGATGCTGTTCGGCGTGATCGTGGGCACCTTCTCTTCGATCTTCATTGCCTCGCCCGCGCTGCTCGAGATCGAGAAGCGCTGGCCCGGGCCCGCGGCCCGCGGCCACCTGGGGGCCAAGCCTCCCGCCTCGCCGGCTCCGCGTAAGCCGCAGCCCGTGGCGTCGGGTGGCGGGACAGCGGGGCACCGGGGCCGATAGGGCGCCACCGCTCTGCGGCCCCGCCGCTTGACCATGTTGATCGATACCCATTGCCACCTCGCCGATTCGGCCTACCAGCCGGATCGAGCCGAGGTGTTGGAACGGGCCTGGGCGGCCGGCCTGAGTTGGGTGGTGGTCATCGGTGAATCCCGGCCCACTGCCGAGGCGGCCCTCGCGCTGATTCGAGACCAGCCCCGCCTGGTGGCCACCGGAGGCGTCCATCCCCATCATGCCGGCGACTGGAGCTCCGACACGGAGGCATGGCTCAGGGGGTTCCTGGCCCACCCTCGGGTCGTCGCCGTCGGTGAGACCGGCCTCGACTTTCACTACAACCACGCCTCCCGCCCCGAGCAGCTTCGAGCCTTCGAGGCTCAGCTCGCGCTCGCGGCGGAGTACCGGAAGCCGGCGGTCATCCACGCGCGGGAGGCGGACGACGATGTGGCATCGATTCTGGCCCAGCATCCCGGGGTCACCGCGATCCTGCACTCGTTCAGCAGCGGCATGGGCCTCTTGCGAGCGGGGCTGGTCCACCGCCACTATGTGTCGTTCAGCGGAATGGTGACGTTCAAGAGCTGGCGTCTGGATGATGCCATTCGCGAGACCCCGCTCGACCGCTTGCTGGTTGAGACCGACGGGCCATACCTGGCGCCGGTGCCGTATCGCGGCAAGCGCAATGAGCCGGGCTTCGTCAGCCTGGTGGCTGAACGCGTGGCCGCGGTCAAAGGACTTCCGGTCGACGAGCTGATCGCCATCACCGGCCGGAACGCCGGCCGTGTGTTCCAACTCCAGGAAGAGGTGAGAGGCGAGAGGTGAGCGGGCCTTCCCCCGACAACCCTCTGCTTCCACTTCTCACCTCTCACCTCTCACCTCGAGAGAGCCGTGACCCCCACTATGACCCCGGTCCCGTCCGACATCGCCATCGCGCAGGCCGCCAAAATGAGGCCCATCGCCGAGGTTGCGGCTGAGGTCGGGCTCGGCCCGGAGGAGATCCTTCCCTACGGCCGGTTCAAGGCAAAGATCAGCGCCGAGGCCATTGCCAGGCGAAAGCCGAAGGGCCGGCTGGTGCTGGTGACGGGGATCAACCCGACGCCCGCTGGCGAAGGGAAGAGTACGGTGACCGTGGGGGTGAGCCAGGCCCTGCGCCGGCTGGGCAAGAAGGTGGTCGTGTGTATCCGGGAGCCAAGCCTGGGGCCGGTGTTCGGGGTGAAGGGAGGCGCGGCGGGTGGCGGGTACGCGCAGGTGGTCCCCATGGACGAGATCAACCTCCACTTCACCGGAGACTTCCATGCCATCACCTCGGCCCACAACCTGCTTTCCGCGATGCTGGACAACCACCTGCATCAGGGCAATAGCCTGAATCTCGATCCCCGGCGCATCACCTGGCCTCGCACCCTGGACATGAACGACCGGGCCTTGCGTTCCATGGTGATCAGCCTGGGCGGCATCAACGCGGGGCCGGTGCGGGAGGAGCGGTTTGTGATCGTACCGGGCAGCGAGATCATGGCCATCCTGGCACTCGCCACCGATCTCTCCGACCTCGAGACTCGGCTGGGCCGCATCATCGTGGGTCTCACCCGCGATCGGAAGCCGGTCACCGCCGCCGATCTCAAAGCGTCGGGCGCCATGACCTTGCTGCTGAAGGACGCCATTCTTCCCAACCTGGTGCAGACGCTGGAGGGAGGGCCGGCCCTGGTGCACTGCGGCCCGTTCGGCAACATCGCCCACGGGTGCAACTCCATCGTCGCCACGAAGCTGGGCTTGGCCCTCGGCGACTACGTGCTGACCGAGGCGGGCTTCGGGGCCGATCTGGGCGCGGAAAAGTTCTTCGACATCAAGGCGCGGTTCGGGAAGCTCAACCCCGAGGCGGCAGTGGTCGTCGCCACCGTGCGCGCGCTCAAGATGAACGGGGGGGTGAAGAAGGATGCCCTGGGCAAGGAGGACGTGGCAGCCCTCAAGCGCGGAATGGTGAACCTCGAGGCGCACGTCAAGAACGTGCAGAAGTTCGGCGTGCCCGTGGTTGTCGCGCTCAACCGCTTCACTTCGGACACCGAGGAGGAGCTCAAGACGGTGCTCGACGCCGCCAAGGGCTGGGGCGCGCGCGCGGCCCTGAGCGAGGTCTGGGCCAAGGGCGGGCAGGGCGGGGAGGCAGTCGCCCGCGAGATTCTGGCGGTGCTCGACGAGAAGAAGGCGGCCTTCAAGCCGATCTACGAGGCGGACCGGCCGATCAAGGAGAAGATCGAGGCCATTGCCCGCGAGATCTACGGCGCCGGCGGCGTGGATTACACGGCGGCGGCGGAGAAGAACATTGCCCAATGCGAAGCCATGGGATTGGCCAAAACCCCCGTGTGCATCGCCAAGACCCAATACTCCTTCTCCGATGACCCGGCCAAACTGGGCCGGCCTACCGGCTTCCGGCTGACTATTCGAGACGTCTATCCTTCCGCCGGTGCCGGTTTCGTCGTCGCGCTCGCGGGTGACATCATGACCATGCCTGGGCTGCCGAAGGTACCGGCCGCGGAATCGATCAGGGTCCTGCCCGATGGGACGATTGAAGGATTGTTTTAATGCTCCAGGCGGTTTCCACGTCAGCGGCTCCGAAGGCGATCGGGCCGTACAGCCAGGGCATCGTGGCCAACGGGCTCTTGTTCACTGCCGGCCAGGTGGCCCTCGATCCTGCCACCGGTGAGTTGGTGGCCGGCGGTATCACTGAGCAGACCACGCGGGCCCTCC
>DASVGF010000031.1:0-12744 GCA_036379675.1 Gemmatimonadales bacterium
GCCCTCGAGCCTGGTCTCACTCCGGGCGAATTGCTCGATGGCGACGGTATCGCGCGCATGGCGGATGATAAACGTGCAGCTGTCGGATGGAGTCTGCGCGAGAGCGAGGCCGGGGAACAGCAGTGCCAGGGTGAGGACCGAGCAGGTGATCTGTGTCATTTAGTCGGGAGTCAGGAGTCGGGAGTCGAATCGGGAATCGGAGCAGTAATCTAACCGAACGCCTCTCCCGACTCCCGACTCCTGACTAATTGCTACGCCAAGCGCAATTCTGATGCAGTAGCTACGGCTGACGGGCCATACCGTGGGGCTCCGCACCACCGGAGCGCCCCGCGGATGGATCTCGAGACACTCCTCCCCGCCATTCGATCCCTGCACGACCTTCCCCGGTTGGTGGCCGCTCTCGGTCACCAGCCACTCTGGGAGCATGTGCCTGAGGTCGCCAGGCGGGGCCGCCGGGCGGGCCGGGAGGTCACCGTGGTCGGCCGTACCGGCGAGCTCCCCTGGCTCGCGTTCGAAACGCTTGCACCGGAGCGCGACGCACATGCACTAGCTGAGCACCGCAGCCGGGGTGGTCAAATCAGCCTCGTTTTCGGCTTCAACCCTCTTGAGCGCCGTCTCGCGGTGGCCATCGGATTCGGTGGCTTCCCAGTCCTGGGCTTCAGCCTGGCGCGGCCGCCGGCTGACGGCGTGACCGCCCTGGGACGGCTGGCAGGCCCAGCCGACGGAGGATATCTCGCATTCGCGGCCAAAGCCGCCGACGCCCTGGCCACGGAAACGGTGGGGCGTCGCTTTTTCCGAGCGTTCCGCGCCACCCTCGAAGAGATGGCTGCCGGGCTCCGAGGCGCCATTCCGCCGGCCGAGCGGGAGAGTATGGCGCTGCTTCAGCTCACCCGCGTGCTCTTTCTGTACTTCGTCCAGAATAAGGGCTGGCTGGGCGGGCGCGAGCGTTTTCTGGCCGAAGAAGTGGATGGCTGCCTTCGGCGCCGTCGCAGAATCCATCGGGACCTTCTGCGGCCTCTTTTCTTCGGAACTCTCAATTGCCCCATATCGGCCCGAAGCCGGACCGCGGCTCGATTCGGCGCCATCCCGTTCCTGAACGGAGGGCTGTTCGAGCCCCACCCCTTGGAGCGGAAATTCAGGGCCGATCTGTCCAATGAGGTATGGCGAGAAGCGTTCGACGGACTGTTCGAGCGATTTCACTTCACCGCGAGCGAAAGCGGTGTTCCCGGAGCCATAGCTCCCGATATGCTGGGCCGAGTGTTCGAGGGCGTGATGGCTCCGGACGCGCGCCGCGCTTCCGGAACCTACTACACGCCCGCGGCGCTGGTGGGGGCAGTCCTCCACGCAGCCTTGATCGCACTGTTGTCGGACAGGCTGGGATGCACCGAGGCCGCGGCCGAGCGGCGGCTTCGTGATCCCGACCTTGAAGTCCGCACTGTCCTGAGGTCGGTCACCATCCTCGATCCGGCCGTCGGCTCCGGGGCGTTTCTGGTTGGAGCGCTGGATTATCTGGCGCGACTTGATAGTGGTCCCGACCTCCCGGCCCGAAAGCGAGCGGTCCTGGAGCGCAATCTCTTCGGTGTAGATCAGAGCATGGCGGCGGTTCGTCTCACCGAGCTGAGGCTGTGGCTGGCGGTGATCGCCGACGATCCATCCGACCGAGCCGAGCAGGTCAATCCCCTGCCTAACCTGGATTGCCTCATACGCCAGGGCGACAGCCTCTTCGATCCCGTGGGTATTTCCCTCGGGGCCGGGCACCGGGACCCCGTGCTCGTGGCCGAGATCTCCAAGCTTCGATGTGTAGTCGTCGGGGCCAGCGGAGCCGCCAAGAAAGGGCTGGTGCGGAAGCTCAGAGCCGTGGAGTGCCGCATGGTCAACGAATCGCTGGCATCCACTGAGCAGCGACTCCAGACCGATATAGCCGACTGCGTGGGCCAGGCTCGCGGACCAGATCTGTTTGGAAATCGGAGGGGCCTCGACTGCGAGCTCGGCTCTCGGCTGAGAGCTCTGCGAGTCCGGCTGCACGCGGTCCACCAGGCCCGGAGAACCCTGCATCGGGAAGGAGGGGTACCCTGGTTTCACTACCAGAGTCACTTCGCCGATGTGTTTGAGCGCGGCGGCTTCGACATCGTTCTAGGCAATCCGCCGTGGCTCCGGTCGGAGGAGATCCCCGGTCCAATGCGGGCGCGGCTGACCGCCCGGTACCGTTGGTGGCGCGCCTCAGGCGGCAGCTATGGGAACCGGCCGGATCTTGCGGTCGCATTTCTCGAGCGGGCGTTCGAGCTTACCAGGGCCGGCGGGGTGATCGCCATGATCGTACCCGCCAAGCTGGCAAAGGCGCAGTATGGCGCCGCGTTCAGGCATGCGATCGCAAGCACCGCGACGCTTCACCTGGTGGCGGACCTGACGGGTGACCCGCGCGCACGGTTCGAGGCCATGGTCTATCCACTCGCGCTGGTGGCACGCAAGTCGACGCCGCCGCCCCAGTGGCGGGTGGGCACTGCGCTGGGAGGCTCGCGGAGGCACCGGCCGCTGCAGGCCGGACTGCGCGGGGGCGAGCCGTGGATTCTTGTCCCCGGAGTAGCTGACCTGATAGCCGCTCTGGAGCAGGAATTCCCGACTGTTTCCGAGAGGTTCTCCTGTCATCTTGGCCTCAAGACGGGCGCCAATCGAGTCTTCCTCAATCCTCCCGACGATCTTGAGCCCGACCTCCTCCGCTGGGCTGTTCGCGGGCGCGACCTGCGCCCATTCTGCTGCCGCCCCAGAACCAGGCTCCTGTGGACCCATGACGGCAGCGGCCATCCACTGAGGGCGTTGCCCCCGCGCTGCGCCAGGTATCTCAAGGCGCACCTTTCCGAACTGAAAGCGAGGAAGGACTTCGGCGGCGGGCCCCCCTGGACCGTATTCCGGGCCCGGCCCGCGGTTGCTCCTCACCGTGTGGTTTGGGCCGACCTCGCCCGGCAGCTCACCGCCGTGGCCCTCACCACCAGTGAGGATCTCGAGCGAGTACCCCTAAACAGCTGCTACGTAACCTCCGCCCGATGCGCGGCCGAAGCTGAGAAGCTCAGTGCCTGGCTGAACTCAACCTGGATCCGCGCCCTGGCGCGCCTCAAGGCGGTGCCAGCCGCGAGCGGATTTGCCCGCTACAACGCCCAAGCCATCGCGGCCCTCCCACTACCCGAGTCCGTGTTGACCGATTCCGAGCTCACGCGGCTGGCGCGGGCCGGCCGGACGGCAGGGGATATCCAGGAGCAGCTGGACCGGCTGGTTGCAGGTCACCTCCGTCTCACCGAGACGGCCACGAGGTCGTTGCTTGCGTCCGTGGGCTGCTCCACCCGTCATCGTAGCTGAGGCGCTGGTGGCGGTGCCCGATCCGCTGCTGACGGCGCTGCGTTTGCCGCCGGTCAGCTCGGCTGGCGGGGTGGCCGCATCGCTGGCTCAGAGCCTGGCGCCGGTTGCGGCGAACCTCACGCCGCCGAGGTGGCTCCTGCCAGAGCAGTACCCGAGCTTCCAACGCGCGGTAGCCGCGGTGCGGCGCTATCGAGGAGCTATCCTGGCCGATCCAGTCGGCAGCGGGAAGACCTACGTTGCTCTGGCAGTTGCCGACGCGTGCAACGACGGTCGCCCCACGGCATGTTTGGCCCCGGCAACACTGCTCCGCCAGTGGGAAGCCGCCGCGGCCGCCGTTGGGATTGAGGTCCGCGTGGGGTCGCACGAGCAGGCGAGCCGAGGCCGGCTGCCCACGGGCACGAGAGGACTGGTCATCATTGACGAAAGCCACCATTTCCGGAACCGCCATACCCGGCGTTACAGTCACGTGGCTCGATGGCTGGTGGGCCGGTCGGCCCTGCTGGTCACGGCGACCCCGGTGGTGAATCGGCTGGACGATCTCGCCCACCAACTGCGGCTTGCCGTTCGGGACAATGCCCTTTCGCTCGAAGGGGTACCGTCCCTGGTATCGCTGCTCGCGAGCGGTTGCGCGGTCCCCGCCCTCGGCCGGCTGGTTCTGGAGACCGAGGTAGCCCCGGCCACCCGGCCACGGAAGACGTCGAAGCCCAGCCCCGCGGGCCCAGCCGAGTGCGCCTCCTTCGCGGAAGCCGTGAATCGGCTCAGCCGCCTTCGGCTTTCCAGCAACCGATCGATTGCGGCGATGGTACGGGGAGTACTGCTGCGAGCAGCCGGCTCGAGTCCCGCGGCACTGGCCGGAGCGCTCCGGCGCTACCAGAGACTGCTACAGCATGCCCAGGACGCACTGGTCTCCGGCCGTTCTCTCGAGCGGTCCGAGCTCCGGAGTTTTGCCGCCCAGCTGGGCGATCAGCTGGTATGGTGGGAGCTGTTTCCCGGCAGTGACGCGGGCAACGACCTCGAGCTGGCTGATCTGACTGAGGTCGAGACTCAGCTCAGTGCACTCCAGGGAGCTCCCTGCCAGCCGGACCCGAAGCTTGGCCGCCTGCGCGAACTGCTGAGTGATGAGAAACCCTCGGTGGTATTTACCTGCAGCCGGGATACAGTGCGCTATATCCGCGACCAGCTAGCGGAGCTTCGCCTCGCCTGGTGCACTGGCGAACGGGCCGGGATTGGGAACACTACACTCTGCCGGCACGATGTTCTGGGATGGTTCAGGGTCGAGCAATCTCACCCGGCCGCACCGCTGCATCTCATTGTGACCGATGTGGCAGCGGAAGGCCTCGATCTGCAGGGCGCGGCGCGGGTGGTTCATTACGATCTGCCCTGGACCCCGATGCGCGTGGAACAGCGCGAAGGCCGCGCGGTTCGGCTTGGATCCACTCACCGCGAGGTAGAGGTCGTGCGTTTCAGGCCCCCGCCGGCCCTGGAGCGCCTACTCGGTCTGGAGGCCACACTGACGCGAAAGTCGAGGTTGCCGGCAAGGGCCGGGCTGGGCGAACCCGGGCGGAAGATCTGGCGTTGGCGGGCCGAATTGGCCGCGCACTTCCGGTGCGCGGTACCGATCGCCGGCGCGGTGGCGGTCGCTTCGGAGAAGCCGGGTGTCCTGGCCGGGTTCGTCATGTACCCCAGTCGCGACCCAGCCACCTGTCTATCCGCCTGGGTGGGGTGGCTGGAGCCGGGGGGTGCGTGGTGCGAGTCTCCCGAGATCGTCGCAGCGCAACTGTGCTCGATTACCGGCAGACCATGCGTCGCTGTAGGCGAGGAGCCTCTCAAGCGGTACCTCGCACTGCTGGCAGTGCCGATTCGGGAGCGTCTGATGGCCATCCGGGGGCGCCACTGGACAGTGCCCGAACCATCCCCTTCGGTGAAGCGGCTTACCCAGCAGATCCATTCGCTGATCTCTGATGCCGCGCGAAGGAGGGAAACCGAAAGGCTCCGCCGGCTGGAGCGCGCGCTCGAGTTTGTATCGGGTGGTCACACCGCGGGGGAAACCATGCTGATCGAGCGGCTCGCTGCGGGTGGCCACCCCGAAAGGTTGCTGGGCCGCTACCCCGGGGACCGGCAAAGGTGGGACGAGATAGAGGTGCGGCCCACCGGCCTCGTGGTGTTTACCGGTAACCTCTCGCCCTATCCCGATAGCCGCCGCGAATAGCGGTACCTGCGGCCTGCCCTTCGATGTAGGTCCTTTACCGATCAGCCTCTAGCGGGGGTACGGTCCTTGCTTCGGTAGGCGCACCCCTCACCTACCAGTAAGCCGATCAGGAGCGCATCCAAATGCGTATCTCGGTGATGCCCTGGGCTCTTGCAGCCCTGACGACCTTGACGCCCGTCCTCAGTCTGGCTGCCCAGGATGCCGACGCCGAGCGCGAGGAGGCAATCCGCCGTTTCCGGAGCATCTCGTGGTCGGACGGCCCGAGCACCAATTACTTCGGTGAGGAAGCCCAGATCGACGTCCCCGAAGGTTGCCGGTTCACCGGGGCCGAAGGCACCAGAGTATTCATGGAGATCAACCAGAACCCCACCGATGGCGACGAGCGCGGGACGGTCCTGTGCCGCGGTCCGGAGGAGGATAGCGGGACCTGGTTTGTGGTCTTCACCTACCGCGGCAGCGGCTACGTGAAGGATGACGAGCGCGGTGAGATAGACGCCGACCAGCTCCTGGCGCGAATGCGCAAAGGCGTGAAGCACGGGAACCGGCAGCGGAGCGAGAGAGGCTGGGAAACCCTCGAGCTCGACGGCTGGCAGCGGGCCCCGTACTACGATCAGCGCACCAACAACCTGACTTGGGGCCTCCGTCTGATCGATCAGTCCGGCGACACAACCATCAACCATTCCGTGCGTCTGCTCGGACGCGGCGGGGTGATGGAAGTCGACCTGGTGGCCGATCCTGCCGTGGCGGAAGCCGCCATCCCGGAGTTCGATCTGATGCTGGAGCAGTTCAGCTACAAGCCGGGCCAGCGCTATGCCGAATGGCGCGCGGGAGACAAGGTGGCCGAATATGGCCTGACCGCACTCATCGCCGGCGGCGTGGGCGCCGCGGCGGCCAAGTCTGGCATCCTTGCCAAGTTCGGCAAGGGCATCATCGCGGCCATTCTTGCGGCGATCGCAGGGCTGAGATCTCTGGCCGGCCGGTTGTTCGGCCGTAAGGGCGACGCCACGGCATGATTCCCGGCATGGCGCTGGACACGGGCACGGTGCTCGTGCTGGCCGCCGTGGCCCTGGTGGAGGGGCTCGCCAAGGTTCCAGCCGGCGCACTCATCCTGCGCCGGCGCCTGGGTGGCTCATGGAGAGTGGCCGGACGGGTGGAAGCCGCGCAGCTCCGTCTGGTCCACTTCTGGCCGCCCTGCACCGAAACGCTCGTCTTGCAGCAGACCCCCGGAGCTACTCCGCCGGTTGGCAAAAGCGAGCTAGGTTCGAAGCTCGACCGCGTCGAGTCATCCCGCCGTTGGGCCAGTGTGGCAGGCCTCTTCACCCAGCTGGCCCTGATCCTCGGCATTCCTCTGGGGATCGGCGTTGCGGGAGCCATGGGTGGACTCTTGATGGCCGGCTGTGTGGTGGTGGGGCAAGCCGCACTGGGGCTCCTGGCCTGGAACGGACTGCGGCGGCTCGGCACCGGCCGGCCCGCCCGGAGCCGCATTGTCCTCTCAGTTCTCAATCCGTTTGCCGCTCCTGCCATATCGTCCCGCCTCATGGCTGAGGCCTGCGCCGGGGCAATGCCGTTGGCCGTTGCCCAGGCGCTTCTCCCGCACCCCGCATGGTCCGCCTGGTTCCGGCGGCGGGCTTACGACGCTGCCGCAGAGCTGAGTGACGATCGCGAGATCGCCGAGCAGCTCGAGGAGTCGGACCGGGCCATTGCGCAGGTGCTCGCGCAGCGCCCCGCCATGGGCCACGAGGAACACTGGTGTCCCCGGTGTGCCGCCACCTATCAGGCTGGCTTTACGGAATGCCGGGATTGTGAGGTGAGGCTGCTCCGGTCGGACGAGGCATTCAGGCCCAGGGGCGCGAGCCTCCCGGCCTCAGCCGGTGCGGGCTGAGGGGGCTCTGGCCGAGGCGTCTCCCCCCCTGACCTCGAAGTGCTGCGGATCGAGGACGCGCCGGGGCAGCTCGTCGTCGGGGACGCCTTCCCGCAGGAACCGGGCAATAAGCTGCTCGGCCAGGCCGGCCGCGTTGAACCACACACCGGGCTCGATGCCGGCATACTGGCCGGCGAACTCCGCGCGGAGGCGCGCCTCGCGAAAGGCCGGCCGGATTGATTCTAGGGGCTGCACACACTCTCCTGGGTGGGGTAAGGCAACGGAGGATAATCCAGGCGACTAATTTCCCGGCATGCCGATGCTCCGCACCGTGCTCTTCGACCTCGACGGCACCCTGATCGACTCGATCCGGCTTATCCTGGACAGCTATCATCACACGCTGAGTCAGCACCAGCTACCGGCCAGAACCGACGATGACTGGCTCAAAGGGATCGGCACCCCGCTCCACGTCCAGTTTGCCGAATGGCAGCAGCACCCCGAACGGCTCCAGGCGATGATCGCCACCTACCGGGAGTACAATCTCAAGCATCACGACCGGATGGTCACGGTGTACCCCGGTGTCATTGATGCCGTGCGCGAGCTCAAGGCGGCCGGACTGGCCACCGGCCTGGTCACCAGCAAGAACCGGCAGGGCGCGATTCGCGGCCTCAGGCTGGTGGGCCTCGAGGCCCTCATGGACGTGCTGGTCTGCGCCGATGAGGTGACCAATCCCAAGCCGCATCCGGAGCCGGTGGAAAAGGCGGTCGCCCTGCTGGGCGCCGAGCCGGCCACCACCGTCTACGTGGGCGACAGCGTGCACGACATGCACTCGGGCCGGGCCGCTGGAGTGAAGACGGCGGCCGCGCTGTGGGGGCCATTCGGCCGCTCCCATCTCGAAGGAGCCCGTCCTGACTATTGGCTGGAGACGCCGGGGAAGCTGGTCGAATTAGTGAAAGAGTGAAGAGTGAAGAGTGAACACCCGTTCACTGTTCACTGTTAACGTTTCCTGGCTGGCCGTCCAGCACCTCCCGCAGCCGCCGGATCAACGTCTCCACCGTAAAGGGCTTCTCCACGAAATGGGCGCCGGCCGACAACGCGCCGTTCCCCGGCGGCAGCTTGTCGGCATAACCCGACATGAACAGGACTCTCACGGCCGGATTCCGGGCCCGAAGTTGCTCGAACAGCTCGCCGCCGCCCATCTCCGGCATGACGACGTCGGTGAGAACCAAATCGATCCCGGTGTGGCTGTTCTCATAGATATGGAGAGCGTCCACACCGTTCCTGGCTTCAATGACCGTATAGCCGTGCCACTCCAACAGCCGCCGGACCGAGTCCCTGACCGGGGCTTCATCCTCCACCAGCAGCAGGGTTTCCTTCCCCGGTTGCGGTGCCCGCCACTCCGACCGGACCGCGGCCGGCTCGTCGCCCGCGTGGCGGGGAAGGGTGATGGTGAACGTTGAGCCACGACCGGGCTGGCTCTGAACGCTGATGTGCCCCCCGCTCTGCTCCACGATGCCGTAGGCGGTGGAAAGACCCAATCCGGAGCCCCGGGGTGCCTTGGTCGTGAAGAACGGCTCGAAGACACGAGCTTGGGTGGCGTCGTCCATGCCGGTGCCCGTATCGCTGACCGTCAACATGACCTTTCCAGTGCCGCCCTCGGGCAGGCGGTGTGCCGCCGGCTCCACCACGAGATTGGCGGCAGCTATCCGGACCCGGCCGCCTTCGGGCATCGCGTCCCGGGCGTTCAGGATCAGATTCACCAGCACCTGCTCGAATCGCTCGGGATCGACGCGCACGTTGCCGAGCTCCGGATCGAGCTCAGTCTCGAGCGTGATGGCGGGACCCAGGAGCCGGCCGAGCATCGGCTCCAGGTCGCGCACCATATTGGCCAGCGAGACGACCCGCGGCTGGAGCAGCTGGCGGCGGCTGAAGGCAAGCAGCTGGCGGGTAAGGTTGGCCGCCCGCTGGCCGGCATCGCGGATCTGCTCCACGTCGCCGCGCATCGGATCTTCGGGACGCAGCTCCTGCAGGATGAGGTCGGTGTAGCTCAGGACCCCGGTGAGCAGGTTGTTGAAGTCGTGGGCAATTCCCCCCGCCAGCCTTCCGACCGCCTCCATTTTGTCGGACGAGCGTTGCCGCTCCTCGGCTTCGCGCCGCGCGGCCTCCTCGGCCTTCTTCGCGCTCACGTCTTCGCTGATGTTAACCGCGCCGACGATGTCGCCGTTGGAATCCCAGATGGGTGTGGCCGAGTTGAGTATGGTTTTCCGGGCACCGTCGAACGCCTCGATCTCCATTTCCTCGTTGACCGAGATTTCCCCGTCGATGGCGCGGATCGGGCCCCACTCGTCGGGGCGGACCTGCTCACCGGTGTCCGGCCACCAGGCCCGGTACTCGGCAAAGCTTTCGACCGAACGGTGAGGCGCACCCCACAGCTGGTGGCTGGACGAGTTGGACATCACGACCCGGCCCTGCCGATCCACCAGCCACACCCCCATGGGCAGCGCCTCGAGCACTTCCCGCAGCCTCGGGTCGGCCCGGCGGCTCTCCACCACCTCGGTCATGGCGCCGATCATCCGTGCCGGCGCTCCGGCCTCATCCCGAGCGATGTGGGCCCGATGGTGAACTACGGCGTAGGACCCATTCGCACGCCGGAAGCGATATTCGTCCTCCCAGGTGGTGTCTCCCCGCGCAGTCGACTCATCCAGGGCGGCAACCACGCGTTCCCGGTCGTCCGGATGAATGCGGTCATACCACCAGGCCGCGGAATCGCCCGGCTCCCCATGCTGGTAGTCCAGCAGCGGCCCGGTACCATCGTCCCAGGTGACCAGGTCGGTCACCAGATCCCAGTCCCACACGGCCTCGTTGGTGGCCCTGGCCAGCAGACGGTAGCGCTCTTCCCGATCCCGCAGCGCCGTCTCGGCCTGTTTCCGGTCGGTGATGTCCTGGATACCCGCGATCAGATGCGAGGGCTCGCCATCAGGGCCGGGAACCAGGGAGACGTTGACTAGGCCCCAGACGACTTCGCCCGTGGGCCGGAGATACCGGGTTTCCATTGTATAGGTGCGGCATTCACCGGCCAGCAGGAGCCGCATCGCCTCCCGGTGAGCCGGCGCGTCGGAGGGGTGGGTTCGGGCCTCGACCGCATCCCCGACCAGCTCCTCGCGGGTATACCCCAGCATCTCACACAGAGCCCGATTGGCTCGCAGCCAGCGGCCATCGGTCGAGATCAGGGCCATGCCGATCCCCGAGTCCTCGAAGGTGTTATGAAACTGTTCCTCGCTGGCCCGGCGGCCCTGCTCGGCGTAGCGCCGCTCGGCGATCTGGGTGCGCAGCTCGATCTCGGTAACGACTGAAGCGGCCAGGTCCTGGAGCAGGGCGACGTCGCGCTCCGACCACAGCCGAGGCGTCTTGTCGATGACACAGAAGCTCCCCACCACCTGTCCCTCGCGGGTTCGGAGCGGGACACCGGCGTACGAGATCCAGCCGAGCTCACGGATGACCGGGTTGTGGCGCAGCAGCGGATGGCGGCGAGCGTCCTCCAGCACCAGTGGCTCGCCGGTGGACACGACCCCTCCACAGAATGAAAACGAGATCGGGTTGGTCCGGTGGGACGCCCACGGCTCGGGTAAGCCGATGGCGCTCTTGAAGAACTGATGGTCGTCCGCAACCAGCGAGATGAGTGCGACCGGGGTCCCCAGAAGCCGCGCAGCCATGCGGCTCAACCGGTCGAAGGCCTCCTCCGGCGGGGTGTCGAGGAGCGCGGTACGCCGCAGAGCGGCGAGCCGATCGGGGCGGGTGAGCAGACTATGGGTCATGAAACCGCGGGCTCCATCTACTTGACTACCCTGCACTTGGCGTAGGGTTCTTCGAAGAATGCTTCAGAAATGGGCCCGTTATTCTGCCCCGAAGTCTCACTGTGTGGATAACTTACGATCTGAAACGCGCCCCTGCTAGGGTTGTCTAGAGCAGGGCAGCGCCATTCCCCGACTTGCCAACGTCAAGGGCAAGGGTATCTTCCCGCCGCCCAGACACCAAGGCTCTCCGATGCGCCTCCGTCTCCTGCCCCGTGATGAGAAGTTCTTCGACCTGTTCACCACCGTTGCCACCATCAGCGTCGAGGCTGCTCAGCTTCAGGTCCAGCTCCTGAAGGCGGAGCCGATACGCCGAAAGGCCGTCGTTGACGCCATCAAGCGGTTGGAGCACCAGGCCGACGAGGTCACGCACGAGGTGGTCACCCGGCTGGACCGGGTATTCATCACGCCACTGGACCGGGAGGACATCCACCTCCTGGCGTCCCGGCTGGACGATGTGGTGGACCTGATCGACGGTACCGCCAGCAGAGTTCAGATGTACCACGCGGGCGAGGCGCCTCCCGGCGCCATTCTCATGGCGGATGTGGTTCTTCGAGCCACCCAACAGCTACTCGTGGCAGTTCAGAGCCTGGAGAAGAACAAGGATCGGTCGGTGCTGGAAGCGGCGGCGCAAGTGAAGCGGCTGGAGGAGGAAGGCGACTCGGTATATCACGAGTGGGTGGCCCGGCTCTTCGACGGGAACCCCGACGCGCTCATGGTGATCAAGTGGAAGGAGATTTACGACACGCTGGAAAAGACCCTGGACCATATGGAGGACGCGGGGAACGTCCTGGAGTCGATCTCAATCAAGCACGCCTAGGCCATGGACCACACCGTCTCCTACGTCCTGCTGATCGTAGCCATAGCTCTCGTCTTCGATTTCATCAACGGCTTTCACGACAGCGCGAACTCGATCGCGACGGTCGTCTCTACCCGGGTACTCACCCCCGGGGTGGCGGTTTTCTGGGCCGCGTTCTTCAACTTCGTCGCCGCCTTTGTGGTGGGGACGGCCGTGGCCAAGACGATCGGGAAGGGCTTGATCGACATCAGCGTAGTAGATCCCAACGTCATCCTCGGCGGATTGCTCGGCGCCATAGTCTGGGACCTGGTGACCTGGTACCTGGGCCTTCCCAGCTCCTCCTCCCACGCGCTGCTAGGCGGGTACGCGGGGGCCGCCATTGCCAAGGCGGGTTTCGGGGCCCTCATCCTGAGCGGCTGGATCCTGCCGGTAGTGTTTATTGTGATCTCCCCGCTGCTGGGGATGACCATCGCGCTGGTCCTCACGGTGGGTCTGTCCTGGCTCCTCAAGGGTGCCCGCCCGGGGCCGCTTGATCGGATCTTCCGCCGGCTTCAGCTCCTGTCGGCCGGGCTGTATTCCCTGAGTCACGGTGCCAATGACGCCCAGAAGACCATGGGTATCATCGTGAGCTTGCTGGTTGCCAGCCAGGCATCCTTCGCCAACCAGACCGGTT
>DASVGF010000032.1:0-3765 GCA_036379675.1 Gemmatimonadales bacterium
GGGGGGGGGGGGGGGGCCGGCGCCGATCTTCCGCCCGATGACCGATCAAGGCCCCCGATCCAGTGGGCCGCAGCGGCGGGATCTGTGGCCCAGACCGCTCCGGATTGCTGGCCGGGGCGCTGGGAAACAGTCGCCACCCCCGAAGCCGTGTTGACCGAGGCCTCGCGTCACTACCGACACTACCAGTCTGCGGCGTGGACCTGGGTGAGGTGACTAAATTGCGGTTCGTGAGCCCACTGACAACCGGAGCGGCGATCCTCGCCGCGCTCTCCGTCACCGTCCCGGTTGCGGCCCAGTCGGACGGCTCCGCGCGGAACAGCCTCGTCATCGTGACCGGACAGCAGGCGACGCTGCCCATCCCCACGCTGATGGAGGGCCCGGCGCAGAACGTGGGAAACTTCGACGTGGCCGACCAGCTCTTCCTGCGGCTGGTCAATCTGGGCCCGAACCTTCAAACGGCCGGAGACACCGGCTTCGCCCCGGGGCTGGCGCGCTCCTGGACCCGCCGCGACTCGGTGACCCTGGTCTTCGAGCTCGACCCGAAGGCGCGTTGGCATGACGGCGTTCCCGTAACGGCCCGCGACGTGGTCTTTACCATTGGCCGGGCCAAGGACCCCACCATTGCTCCGCGCCTGGCCAACCTGCTACGCAACGTCGTCTCGGTGACAGCGGAGTCGGACCGCCGGGTCGTGTTTCGTTTTTCCCAACCGTACTCGGAGCAGCTGTACGACGCCACGTTCCATGTCGCCCCCATCCCGGCTCACCTCCTCGATTCACTGCCGCCGCCCGAGCTGGCCCGCTCCGCCTATGCCGCGAACCCGGTGGGCAGCGGTCCCTATCGCTGGGTTCGAAGCGTGCCGGGACAGTATGTGGAGCTGGCGGCCAATCGGGATTTCTTCCTGGGCCGGCCCAAGCTCGATCGCGTGATCCTGCGAACGGCGTCCGACCCGGCTGCGCGGGTGAATCTCCTGCTGAGCGGGGAGGCGGATGCCACCGATAACATTCCCCCTCCAGCGGAGAACCTCCGCCGGATGGCGGCCGCTCCCCACTTACGCCTCATATCGGTGCCCGGCCCTACCCTCGGGTATCTGCTCTTCAACCAGCGGGATCCCCGCAACCGGTCCCGGCCCCACCCGATCCTTGCGGATGTGCGGGTTCGCCGGGCAATTACCGCGGCGCTGGATCGCCGCCTGCTGGTCCAGGCCATCTTCGGCACCCATGCCACGGTTCCGTACGGCCCGGTGTCGCCCATCCTCTGGATCCGGAATCGCGCACCCGAGCCGGAGCAGCAGGACACGCGGGAGGCGCGGCGCCTGCTGGCCACAGCGGGGTGGGGAGACTCGGACGGCGACGGGATCCTGGATCGTGAGGGGCAACCGCTGCGGCTCCAGCTGATTCATCCGAACACGAGCGCTATCCGGCGGCAGATGTCGCTGCTGATCCAGGAGCAGTTGCGTCCACTCGGGATCCAGATCGAGGTACAGCAGCTGGAGATCCCGGTATGGAACGAGCGGCGCGTCGCCGGTGACTTCGACGTGGATTTCGCCGCGGCGACCCAGGACCCCTCGCCCTCGGGACTCACCCAGAGCTGGAGCTGCGACGGGGGGAGCAACGTCGCCGGGTACTGCAACCGCGAAGTGGACTCGCTGATGCGGAAGGCGGTGCTGGCCCAGAGCGATCCCTCCGAGTACTGGGTCGCGGTGCTGCGGCAGATGGAAGCGGACGCGCCGGCCACCTTCCTCTACGCCATGAACTATGTCTACGCAGTCAACCGCCGGTTCCGGAACGTCACCATCAGTCCGCAGTCTTCCTGGTTGATGATCCGCAAGTGGTCCGCCGCGGCAGCGCCCGCGCGACGGGACCCGTGAGGTGAGGGGTTGGCTTGTGCGGCGGGCGTTGCAGGCTCTGGCGACGTTCGCCGTGGCCATCACACTCCTCTTCATCCTCATGCGGGCCGCGCCAGGCGATCCGCTCTCCCGCCTGGGCGAACACCGTCCGCTCTCACGGGAAGAGGTCGCGATCCTGCGGGCGCGGTACGGACTGGATCAGCCCATCGGCAGGCAGTTCGTCAGCTTCCTCGAGGGTCTCGCCCGCGGCGACCTCGGCGTCTCGATCGAGCACGGGCGGCCGGTCACCGCGCTCCTGGCCGAACGGCTTCCCGCAACCATCCTCCTCGGCGGCACGGTTCTGCTGCTCAACTTCACGGCAGGGCTCTGGCTGGGCGTCTATCAGGCGGTACGGCGCGGACGCCCGGGGGATCGCTGGCTCACCACCATCTCGCTGGCCGGCTACGCCATGCCCTCCTTCTGGCTGGGACTGGTGTTGGCCTGGCTGGTCGGCGTGGAATGGCGGCTGCTCCCGGCAGCCGGTATGCGCGATCCGCTCCTGGGTCCCGACGCCGGCGTGCTGACCCGGGCCGGTGATGTGCTGCGCCACCTGGTGCTCCCCGCGATCACGCTCTCGATCGTCAGCATCGCAGCGACCATGCGCTACCAGCGCGCGGCAATGCTCGAGGTGCTGCGTCTTCCTTATATAGTCACCGCGCGGGCCAAAGGACTGAGCGAGCGCGAGGTGACCTGGCGGCACGCGTGGCGCAACGCGCTCTTCCCGGTCCTAACGCTGTTCGGTCTCTGGCTCCCGATCCTCGTGAGCGGATCGGTATTCGTGGAGGCCATTTTTGCCTGGCCCGGTCTCGGATCCCTGGCTGCAGCCGCCGTCGGCGGCCGGGACTATCCACTGTTGATGGGGGCTTCGCTTCTGGTAGCGGCGCTGGTGGTGGTCAGCGGCTTCGTGACCGATGTGGCCTATGCAGCTCTGGATCCCCGAGTGCGGTACGCATGAACCCGGCGCTCGCAGCCGTGCGCGCCGCCTGGCGGGATCGGCGCGGCCGCCTCGGCGCGGTCACGCTGCTGGTGGTAAGCACCGCTGCGCTGCTGGGACCGCCGCTTCTACCCGATCCCAGAGCACAGCCGGACATTCTGGCCGGGACCCTTCCGCCCACCCTGGAGCATCCTTTCGGCACCGACCAGCTGAACCGTGATGTGCTGGCACGGGTCGTTTCCGGCGCGCGGGTCTCGCTGGGAGTCGCGTTGCTCGCCGTGGCGGTATCCATGACCCTGGGGGCCGCGGTCGGTCTGGTGTCGGGCTATTGGGGCGGAGCGGTGGACGCGATCCTGATGCGGACCGTGGACGGAGCCCTGGCGATCCCCCGCCTGTTCATTCTCCTGCTGGTGCTTGCCGTGGCCGAGCGGGTACCGATCGTTGCGCTGATCGCCATCATCGGCGTTACCGGCTGGTTCGCCACCAGCAGGCTGGTTCGCGCCGAGGTGCTGCGCCTTCGAGAGGAGAGCTTCGTCCGCGCTGCTGAAGCACTCGGCGCGCGACGGCGCCGGGTTATCTTCCGGCATCTGCTGCCCAATACCCTCGGACCACTCCTGGTGGCGGCCACGCTGGGAGTCGGCGACGTCATTCTGCTCGAGGCCGGACTCTCCTTTCTCGGCCTGGGTATTCAGCCGCCGGCGCCGTCATGGGGCGGCATGATCCTCGACTCGAAGGATGTACTGGTGAGCGCTCCCTGGGTCGGCATCTTCCCCGGACTGGCCATCGTCGTCACGGTCTTATCCGCCAACCTGTTCGGCGACGCGTTGCGCGATGCCGTCGACCCCCGAAACGCATGACCCGGGTCCTGGAGGTAGACAACCTTCGCGTGTCCTTCCCTGGTGCCGCTGGTGCCCGGGTTTATCCGGTCGACGGCGTCGGTTTCAC
>DASVGF010000033.1:0-6061 GCA_036379675.1 Gemmatimonadales bacterium
GATCCGCTCCACCGCTATCGAAGAGATCACCGTGGTGAAGCGGGCCGGGGCCAGGCGCGCTGCGGTGTACGCTCGCACCAGCTCGCCAGCCCGGAGCGGCAGGATGTTGTTGGCCATGAAGCCGAGCGAGATGGCATGCCACAGCGGTCCCGGGGGATAGTGCTTACCGCGCTCGTCACGCAGGAGCAGACGCCAGCGAACCAGGCGGAGCGGGAAGGTGAGGGTCGCGATGATCACGGCGGCGGCCAGGGGGCCAAAGCGGGCTGATTTGATATGAGCGAGCACCGCATCCAGACTGACGCCCCGAAGGGCCCAGGCCAGCAGCGCGAGGGAAGCCGCAATCGCAATGGCGGGGAGGAGCGCCCGGCGCAACTTCCCGCCTGGCGGTGCCGCCTCAGGACTGCTCAAGCGCCAGCGGAACGAGGTCGAGCAGCTCCTGAAGCAGCGGATGCAGCGACTCCATGTCGGCGTCGCGCTTGAGCTCGGCCGCAATCTGCTGGCGCACCGTGTTCGCCCGTTCGAGCGCCGCCTTTCCGCGGTAGCAGAGGGTGCCGATGGCGACGGGCTCTGGCTCGGGTGGAGATACAGCGGCGGTAGATGAAGCGGCGGTAGATAGAACGGCGGTAGGTGAAGCGGCGGTAGATGCAGCGGCGGTCAGCGCATCAAGCGATGGGGTGCGAGAGCCGCGCTGCTTCAGTAGCAGCTCGAAGGTCCGGAAGCTCCCTTCCAGTCCCCCTGCGGGCGCCTCGCCCGTGTCAGGTGCCAGGCTCTCGATCGGCACAAACGGTAGATCCACCTGCCGGGCCGATTCGCCGTCGTACGCCAGCGACTCGATCGGCACCGGCTCATCGGCGATGGCCGGCTCCGCTGCTGCGGGCTGGGTTGCTGCCGGCTTCGTTGCTGCCGGCTGCTCCGATCGGCGCAGGCTGTCCATGCTGTGGGCCACGTCGAGCAGGCGACGCGAGATCAGCATCCGGTCGTCCGATTCCTCCATGCCGCGGAGCAGCTCTCCGGCTTCTCTGAATCTCGCCACCAGCGCCGCCAGCGACCGCGAGGCGACCCCGTTCGCGAGCGCCTCCTGAGCCGAGCGGGCGAAGATGCCGAGCCCGGCGGTGACGGGGTCGGCGCTGGGTGCGGCGGCGGAGCGCAGAGCGCCCAGCAGATGGTAGAGTCTGAGATCGCGCTGGGTGGCGGTGGTGGCGCCCTCGATCAGATCGGCTGTCTGGCAGAGGTGCTCGCCGTGGCTCACCAGCTCCAGCGGGCCGAGCGGCTCGGGTGCGGTGAACTGGGGCTGGGAGACCGGCTTGGTGAGCGGGTCGCGGTCGCCCGGGTAGTAGAGCGACTCGATGGGAACCACGTCGTGCTCGACCGCAAAGGCGCGGAGGAGAAGCTCGGTGAAGTTGCGCGCCTCTTCGGCGTCCGGGTCCGGCTTTCCCCGCTCGGCCACATCGCGCGAGATCCGGGTGAGGGCGCGGGCGGCGCCTTCCATCACCTGGTCCACCTCGGGCGGCGGAGCGAAGAGCCGGGTGAGGTCGCCCACCGCCAGTTCGATACCGTCGAGGATCTCGGGGAGGGGAACCAGGTCGCCCAGCTCCGCCAGCCCACGCAGCGACTGCATCCGCCGGATCACGTTGTAGAGCGGCTCCCGGTCGTCCGGAGTGGCGCGGAGCGCTCGCGCGGCGCGGTCGAGCGCGCTTGCGATGAGAGCACCCTCGCGGGCGACGAATGCCCGCACGCCGGTCTGCAGTTCCGCCGGTGGGGAAGGAACCCGCTCGGCCGAATCGGGCGTGGCGCGGCCGGCCAGGTTCTCCAGATCCCTCCCCAGCCGTGCGGCCCGGGCGGTATCGGCTTCGTTCCATTCCTTGACCCGGCGGACGAGGAGGCGGAACTCCTCCACCGACTGGGCAACCTGCTCCCGGGTGGCCGCGTCCCAGGTCAGCTTGTGATCCCGGTGCCCCCGGGCTAGCGCCTCGAGCCCCGCGGCTGCGCGCGCGATCTGCGCCTGACCGGCCATGAGCGCGGAGCCCCGGAGCACCCGCGCCGTTCGGAGGAAGTCGTCGGCCGGGGGCGCGTCTGGCTTGTCGGCCATGGTGGCGAGCCGGTCCAGGCACTCGCCCGCTTCCAGCGCAAAGAAATCAGCAGCCCCGAGGGGAGAGGTCATCGAGTCCGGAGTCGGGAGTCAGGAGTCAGGGGTCTCGGTGCTGGTGGAAGGTATCGGGCGGAGTCACCTGCATCAACGGCTACTTCCCGACTCCTGACTCCGGGCTCCTGACCTCCATGGCCTTCCTCATTTCGATGACCGCCTCCCGCATTCCCACCATCACCGCGCGGCTCACGATGCTGTGCCCGATGTTGAGCTCCTCGATTTCGGGGATAGCCGCGACGGGAGCCACGTTCAGGTAGGTGAGCCCGTGCCCGGCGTGAACGAAGAGTCCCATAGCAGCCGCATGGCGCGCCGCCTCCCGCAGCTCTGTCAGCGCGGCCTGGCTCTGCCGCCACGTGTTGGCGTAGCGGCCGGTGTGCAGCTCGATGGCGGGGACCCCGAGATCCTTGGCGGCGTCGAGGGTATGCCGGTCGGGATCGATGAAGAGGCTCACCCGCGAGCCGGCTTCTTCCAGCCGGCGGATCGTTTCCCGGAGCCGGGGGTTGGGCCGGCTGAGATCGAGCCCGCCCTCGGTGGTGATCTCCTCCCGCCGCTCGGGCACCAGCGTGGCCTGGTAGGGTCGGATCCGGCAGGCCAGCGCCACGACATCGGGACTGGTGGCGAGCTCCAGGTTGAGCACCCGCACGCTGGCCATGAGCCGCTCGACGTCGTGATCCTGGATGTGGCGGCGATCTTCCCGGAGGTGGGCGGTAATGCCGTCGGCCCCGGCGCTTTGGCAGATCAGCGCGGCCTCAGTCGGGTCGGGCTGGTCGGTGCGCCTGGCCTCGCGCACGGTGGCCACGTGATCGATGTTGATGTAGAGCCGAGTCGCAGTCATTGCCCACCGGTCCGGTGCCGTTATACTTCGCAGCCTAACCTTCGTCCAGCGAGAGACTTGTGACCAAGCTACCGTGGTACGGAATCGGGCTTCTCCTCCTGGCCTGTGGCGGCGGTGGGGGCGCCAAGCAGGCGGAGCCCCAAGCCTCCGCGGCGGGGGCCGTCCGGAGTTTCATGCTGGCCGTGGCCGACAGCAACGTGGACAAGATGGCGTCCCTCTGGGGCACCGCCAACGGTCCCGCCTCGCGAACCAACTACCCGCCCGACTGGCAGCGCCGGGTCGCCATCATGCAGGCGTATCTGCGGAACGACTCTTTCCGCATCACCTCCGACATTCCGGACCAGGCCGACCCGAACCGTCGGGCGCAGCAGGTCGAGATCAAGCGGGAAACCTGCACCTGGAGCGTGCCCTTCGTGAGCATCAAGGCCCGCGACGGCTCGTGGCTGGTGACCCAGGTAGACCTCGCGGCGGCCGGCAATCCGGCCCGCCCCTGCGCCGAGCAGGACAGCACGGCGCGGCCCTGACCGGGGAACTTTCTACCCTCACACTCCTGTTATCTTAGTCAGTCAGCTCGAGCAAGATTCCGGCGGTTGCCTTGGGATGCACGAACGCAATGCGTCGTCCCGCCGCGCCGATCCGGGGCGTCTCGTCTATCAGGTGATACCCCGCCGCCCGGCACGCCTCCAGTGCCGCGTCCAGGTCGGGAACCCGATAGCAGATGTGGTGGATGCCGGGCCCGCGCCTGGCCAGGAACTTTCCGATCGGGCTGTCGGGTCGGAGCGGGGCGAGCAGCTCCACCTCGGACTCGCCAAAGGGCAGGGAGAGGATGGTGGCCCCGTCCGCCGTTTCGGGCGGATGAGGCGTGAGGCCCAGGACGTCGCGGTAGAAGGCCAGTGCCGCCTCGAGGTCGGGCACGGCGATTCCAACGTGGGCAATGCGGGGGCGATCCGGCACTCGATGCCTCAGGTAAGCGGGTAAGCGGGCAAGCGGGTAGGCAACAGACCGCTCCCGGTTACAAATTACATTAAGGAGAATAATCAACATGGGCGGTACGAATACCTTGACAGTGCACGTGAGTGACGCCTCGTTTGCCACGGAGATCGAGCAGGCAAACGGTCTCGTGCTGGTCGATTTCTGGGCGTCATGGTGTGGGCCATGCCAGGTCGTGGCACCGGTCCTCGACCAGCTCGCGGGCGAGTACGCCGGCAAGGCCAAGGTCGCCAAGGTGGATGTAGATGCGAACCAGCGCACCGCCATGCGGTTCAACGTTCGGTCGATCCCCAGCATCCTCTTCTTCAAGAATGGCCAGCACGTCGATACCGTGATCGGCGCGGTGCCCAAGGCGACCCTCGAGGGGAAGATCAAGCAGCATCTTTTGTAAGGGACGGAGAAGACGGAGATGACGGAGGGGCGGAGGGAGCACTTGCACTCTCCGCCCCTCCGCCTCTCCGGGCCCCTCCGACATCAACATGCCCTCCAGCCCCGGCACCCTGTACGTGGTCGCAACCCCGCTCGGAAACCTGGGAGACCTCTCCACCCGCGCGGCCGAGGTGCTGCGGCAGGTGTCTGTGGTTGCCGCGGAGGACACCCGCCGCACGCGCGGTCTCCTGAGCCATCTGGGCGCCGCCCCCAGCGTTCTTAGCTTTCACGCCCACTCCAAAGAGCACCGCCTCGAGACCCTGCTGGAGATCCTGGGCTCTGGCCGCGACGTGGCCTTGGTGACCGATGCCGGCACGCCCAGCGTCAGCGATCCCGGAACCGACCTCGTGGCGCAGGCCAGGGAGGGGGGGGTTACGGTGGTCCCGATTCCCGGGGCCTCGGCCGTCGCCACGGCGCTCTCGGCGGCCGGTCTTCCCGCCGACCGCTATCTCTTCCTGGGTTTCATCCCCCGGAAAGGGCGGGAGCGGACCCGCCTGCTCACTCGTGCGGCCAACGAGGAGTGGAGCGTCGTTCTGTTCGAGGCGCCTCCGCGGCTGGTCCCGCTGCTGGAGGACTTGTTGCACTTGGCCGGGCCGGAGCGGACGGTGGTGGTGGCCCGGGAGCTGACCAAGCTGCACGAGGAGATCCGCAGTGGAACGTTGGGAGAGCTCGTCGATTACTATTCGGCGATACCCCCGCGCGGTGAGTTGACGGTGGTTCTTCAGGGCCGGGGAGAGCCGGCCACAGAGCCCGATCTCACCGAGGACGCCGTGGAGCAGGCTACCTCGCTCCTGGCCGAAGGACTGACCCGGCGTGAAGTGGTCCGGCGGCTCACCGAATCGCTCGGCCTCCCCCGCAACGAAGCCTACAAGCTGGTCATGGAGCTGCCGTGATCTCACGGATGCTGCTGTTCGGCCTGGCCCTGGCGCCGGGGCCGGCCGAAGCGCCCCCCAATCCCGCACCGGTTCTCACGATCGGCCGGCTGCACTATGACGGCGGCGGCGACTGGTACGCCAATCCCTCGAGTCTGCCCAACCTGCTCTCGGCCATTCGGTCCCGCACCACCCTGCGCGTGGGCACGGAGGAGAAGGTCGTCACCCTGAGCGATGACGATCTCTGGGACGTGCCCTACATCTATATGACGGGCCATGGCAACGTCCGCTGGAGTGACCAGGACCTGGCCACGCTGCGGCAGTACCTCCGCCAGGGCGGTTTTCTCCATGCCGACGACAACTACGGGATGGACGCCTCCATCCGGCGGGAGCTGGCGCGGCTCTTCCCCGGACAGCCGCTGGTCGAGGTGCCCCTCGATCATCCGGTCTACCATCTGATCTACGAATTTCCCAAAGGCATTCCCAAGATCCACGTGCACGACGGGAAGCCGGCACAGGCCTTCGGCATCTTCCTCGATGGGCGGCTGGCGGTCTTCTATTCCTATCAAACCGACCTGGGCGATGGCTGGGAGGACCCGCAGGTGCACAACGACTCCGCTGACAGGCGCGAGGCGGCGCTTCGGATGGGCGTGAATCTCTTCGCCTACGCCGTGGGGTACGGCGGGTGACTGCACCTGCCACGCATGGCGCGCTCCAGCGGCTGGGCCGGCCCCTCCGCGCCCGGAACCGGGCGGGATGGACCGCGTTCGCCGCCGGCACCGCGGCGTT
>DASVGF010000034.1:0-3854 GCA_036379675.1 Gemmatimonadales bacterium
CAGCATGTACTCGCCGATGATGCCCGAATGCCAGGAGGTGCCGCAGGCAGTGATGATTACCCGCTCGAACTGCTTGAGCTCCTCGTCGGTCAGATTGAGGCCGCTGACCCGCGCGGTGCCCTCATCCTCCAGCAGGTGTCCCCGCAGCGTGTTGCAGACGCTCTCCGGCTGCTCGCAGATCTCCTTGAGCATGAAGTGGGCGTAGCCCCCCCGCTCCACCATGGCCAGGTCCCAGTCGATCTGGTTGACCGGCTTGCTGATCCGCGCCGTCTGCAGGTTGCGCACCCGGTAGCCGTCTCGGGTGAGCACAACCATCTCGCCATCGTCGAGGTAGACCACCGAACGGGTGTGCTGCAGCAGGGGCGAGGCATCGGAGGCCACGAAGTATTCCTTGTCTCCCACTCCCACCAGCAGCGGCGACCCGTTGCGCGCGGCAACCAGGACGCCCGGCTCGGTCGAGGAGATGAAGGCCAGGCCGTAGGCACCCTCGACGTCACGCAGCGCGGAGGCCACCGCCTCCTCCAGGTTGTTGCCCTGGTAGAACTCGCCCACCAGGTGCGCGAGCACCTCGGTGTCGGTCTCGGACTTGAAGGTGTGACCGCGCTGCTCCAGCGTCTTCCGGATGGAGCCCGAGTTCTCGATGATGCCGTTATGGATGACCGCGATGCGGCCCGACTGGTCGGTGTGCGGATGGGCGTTCAGCGCGGTGGGCGCGCCGTGGGTGGCCCAGCGGGTGTGCCCGATGCCGATGGTGCCCTGGGGCATCCGCTCGGTGAGCTCGCTTTCGAGCGCCGACAGCTTCCCCGCGGCCTTCATGATCTTGAGGCCGTGGCCGTTGACCACCGCGATGCCGGCCGAGTCGTACCCCCGGTACTCGAGGCGGCGGAGCCCCTCCACCAACAGTCCCGCGGCCTGGCGTGGCCCGATGTAGCCTACGATACCGCACATCGCCGTAACCTCAGTACAAGAGTTCTCGGCCCGTCGCCACCAGTGCCTCGGCGTCGGCCTCGGTCGGTGCTTCCGCGATCAAACGGACGATCGGCTCCGTGCCGGAGGGCCGCACGTGCAGCCAGCGATCGGTCCAGGCCAGCCGAAGCCCATCGCGCTCATCGGCCGATGCGTCGGGGAAACGTAGCCGCAGGCGGTCGTACATCTGCCGGAGATCCGGCCCCCGCGGCCCCTTCGCCTTCACGATAGTATACCGGGGTGCCGCGGCCACCAGCTGAGAAAGCGTTACCCCAGTCGTGGCAAGGAGATGCAAGATCAAGGCCACCCCTAGGGGCGCCTCCCGACCAATGTGCAGGGTTGGGAACATCACTCCACCGTTCCCTTCCCCCCCGATCAGGGCGCCCTCCTCCCGTATGGCACGCGCCACGTTCGCCTCGCCCACCGGAGCGCGGACAAAGCGGGCGCCGGCGGCCCGGGCCGCATCTTCAACCACCAGACTGGTCGAAAGGTTCACGACCACTGTCGGGATCGTTGCCGCACTGATGCGGCCGTCCAACACTGCCTTGACCGCGAACGCCAGGGTGTAGTCTTCGCCGATAGGCCGGCCGGTCTCGTCCACCAGCGCGAGCCGGTCCACGTCCGGATCCACCGCCAGCCCGATGTCCGATCTGGTGTCCTGCACCAGCCGGCCCAGCTCCCCCAGGTTCTCAGGGACCGGCTCGGGAGGGCGGGGGAAGCGGCCGTCGGTTTCCAGATTGATGCCATGGACCCGGCAGTTCAGCCGCTCCAGCAGCGGGACCATGGCGGTGGCGCCGGCGCCGCGCACACAATCGAGCGCAACATTGAAGTGCCGCTTGCGAATTGCCTTCAAGCCAATCAGGGGTAATGCAAGGATAGCGTCGAGATGCCGGGCTATGGCTTCCGGATCCTCGCGCACCTCGCCTACCTGCGACCAGTCCACTCGCGGGGGGCCTTGGTCTGCCAGCTCCCGGACGGTGCGTCCGGCGTCCGCGTCGAGAAAGATCCCGTCCGGACCTACGAACTTCAGCGCATTCCACTCGATCGGGTTGTGGCTGGCGGTGAGGATGAGTCCCGCCCCGGCATGATGGTGCTCCACCGCCAGCTGAACCGTCGGGGTGGGCACGATGCCGAGATCAATGACGTCTACTCCAACCGACATGAGGCCGGCGGTGGCGGCCCGCGCGAACATGGGGCCGCTGGTGCGAGCATCGCGGCCGAGGACGACGGACGGGCGGGCAGGCGGCCGGGCGGCCTGGTTGGATCGCACCCAGGCCCCCAGGGCGCCGGCGTAGCGCGCGACCAGCTCAGGCGTGAGGTCCGTGCCGACATGACCCCGGATGCCGGAGACGCTGATCATGAGCGTGTCGGACATCAGGCGGCCGGGCTCAGGTGGTGAGAGGCAGCGCGGCCCCGTCAGCGTGGGCCCGGAGAAACGCCTCGACCACCTCGCCGTCGAAGTGCGTGCCGGAGCACCGCCGCAGCTCGGCGATCGCCTCCGCCGCCGAGCGAGGCTGGCGATACGCCCGGTTGGTCGTCATCGCATCGAAGGCATCCACCACAGCGACGATGCGGGCCTCAAGCGGGATCCGGTCGCCGGTCAGCCCGTCGGGAAACCCGCTGCCGTCCAGCCGCTCGTGGTGCGAGCGGGCAATCCGGAGCACGATAGGGGACGTGGACAGGAACGGCGCCAGGATCTTCTCACCCAGAGGTGCGTGCGCCTTGATGTGCTCGAACTCCTGGTGGGTGAGCGGCCCCGGCTTGTTCAGGATGTCCTCCCGGGTCCCGATCTTTCCGATGTCGTGCAGCTCGCCGCCGAGCCGCACGTGCTCCAGCGCGTCGTCGGTGAAGCCGAGGAGCACCGCGGCCCGGGTGGCGTAACGGGACACCCGGCTGGAGTGGCCGCTGGTGTACGCGTCCTTGGCCTCCAGGGCATGGACCAGCATCTGCACGCCGTTGATGATCGAGAGCTTGTTGGTCTGGTCGAGCTCGCGAACGCGGCTCTCGAGGTGCTGCTGATAGAAACGGTTCTGAAGGACCAGGTCGCGCTTCTGGAGCGCCTTGTCCAGCCGGGCGCGGACTTCCTCCACCATCACTGGCTTGGCGATGTAGTCCAGCGCCCCCAGCTTGAGGCACTCGACCGCGGTATCCACTTCGGCCACCCCGGTGAGCATGATGACCGCCAGGTCGGGATAGCGCTGGAGGGCCTCCCGGAGAAAGCTCACGCCGTCCATCTCCGGCATATGGATATCCGAGATGCAGATCGGGATATCGCCACCCTCGCGCGCCAGCACGGCCAGGGCATCGGCGCCGGAGCGTGCCTCGATCGCGGACAGTCCGTGCGACTGAAGGACGCGGGTGAGCACGTGGCGCACCTGCACATCGTCGTCCACGATGAGGCAGCGCGCGGTGGAGCCGTTGGAGGGGCGGACAGTCACGGTGCGAAAATAAACAGGGCGATTAGCGATTAGCTATTAGCTATTAGCTAATAGCTGATAGCCAAATTAACCTTCACTCCACCCTCTTCCAGCAGCCACGGATGACCCGGATTCTCCCCCACGACCACGATCACGGTTTCGGCACCCGCGCGGTCCATGCCGGCCAGATCGTCGAGCCCCTCGCCGGCGCGGTCATGACCCCGATCTATCAGACCTCCACCTACGTCCAGGAGGGGCTCGGCAAGCACAAGGGGTACGAGTACGCGCGGACCCAGAATCCGACCCGTGAAGCGCTGGAGCGGAATGTGGCCAGCCTGGAAGGCGCCACCCACGGGTTTGCCTTTGGCTCGGGTCTCGCCGCACTCGACGCGGTGCTCAAGCTGTTCAAGTCGGGGGACCACATCGTCTGCGGGGAGACCGTCTACGGCGGCAGCCACCGCCTGATGGAGC
>DASVGF010000035.1:0-30076 GCA_036379675.1 Gemmatimonadales bacterium
GAAGGGCCTAGCTGACCGTGGTGCCGAAGAGGGCGCCCACGGCCGCGGTTGCCGCCATGGCCAGGGCCCCCCAGAACACGACCCGCACGGCGCCCACCATCACTCGCGCTCCCCCGGTGCGCGCTGCGATGGCACCCAGCACCGCGAGGCACAGCAGCGAGGATCCTGCGACCACCCAGACCAGGATCGGTTCGGGCGTCAGGTAGGCAATGAGGAGCGGCAGGGCGGCACCCAATGCGAAGCTCAGTGCCGATGTCCAGGCCGCCTGCACCGGGCGCGCACTCAAGGCCGCGGTGATCCCCAGCTCGTCGCGGGCGTGCGCAGCCAGGGCGTCGTGCGCCATCAACTGGGAGGCGACGTCTTGGGCGAGTCGCGGCTCCAGGCCGCGCGCCACGTAGATGGCCGCCAGCTCGTCATGCTCGGCTGGGCCGCCCGCAGCCAACTCCCCGCGCTCCCGCTCCAGGTCGGCCCGCTCGGTGTCCGCCTGGGAGCTGACGGACACATACTCCCCCGCGGCCATGGACATGGCACCTGCCACGAGCCCGGCGAGACCCGCCACCAGCACCGCCGAGCGCGTGCCTTGGGCTGCTGCCACCCCCAGAACCAGACTTGCCGTGGAGACCAGGCCGTCGTTCGCGCCCAGCACGGCGGCCCGAAGCCAGCCGATACGCTCGGTGCGGTGGCGCTCCAGATGCCTCGTGCCCCTCATCGCCTCGAGACCGACCGCTCTCCCGATCCTCCGTGAAGCGCCCGTTCGGCTGCCGCCACCGCCCGGCTCACATCGTCGTCGGTGGTGCGCCAGCTGGAGACTGAGACCCGCATGCAGCGTCGACCCCGCCAGGTGGTCCCGGTAAAGAACGCCTCGCCGCCGGCGTTGATGGCGGCCATCACCGCGTCCGTCTTCTTGTCGTGGTCTTCCTCGGTGGCGCCTGGCCGGCTGTCGAGGAAACGCACCAGGCCCTGGTTGATCTGGGGAATGCAGGCGGCCCGCGCTTTCTCCAGTGCGCCGATCCGGGTCACGATGGCATGGGCGTGGCGGCAGCAGCGGGTGATGAGATCGGCCAGGCCGTCGCGCCCCAGCTCCCGGAGCGCCGCGTAGGTGGCGAAGCCCCGCGCCCGGCGCGAATGGTCCGGCGTCCAGTCAAGCTGGTCCCGCGCGTCCTTGGCGTGGACCAGATAGCTCGCGTGATGCTCCATGGCCGCCCGGTGGTGCTCCGGATGCGCCACGAACGCATACCCGCAGTCATACGGCACGTTGAGCCACTTGTGGCCGTCGGTGGCCCAGGAATCCGCCTGCTCGGCGCCGGCCAGCAGGTGCCGCAGCTGCGGGACCGCGTTACACCAGAGGCCCATGGCGCCGTCGACGTGCACCCAGGCGTCGGCCGTGTGCGCCATGGCAATGAGCTCGGGAAAGGGATCGAATACGCCGCAGTTCACGTCGCCCGCCTGGAGCACCACGATCGTGGGACGGCCGGGCTCCCGCGCCAGGGCCTCACGCAGCGCCTCGGGCGCAAGCCGCCCCGTCGCGTCACTTGGCAGCACCTGGATGTTCGAGGTGCCGACCCCCAGGAGCCTGGCCGCGCGAGTGGTGGTGCCGTGCACTTCGCTGGAGGTGATGACCCGGACGCTGGGCGCTCCCGAGAGCCCGTCGCGATTGACGTCCCAGCCCGCCCGCTCGAGAACCGCGTGCCGGGCCGCGGCCAGGCAGGTGACGTGGGCCATCTGGCAGCCGGTGACGAGCGCAAACGACGCCGATGCCGGCAGGCCCAGCACGTCCTTGAGCCAGGTGCCGCAGACCTCCTCGACCACGGCGGCGGCGGGGCCGCACGCGTAGAGACCGGCGTTCTGGTCCCAGGTCGCCGTGAGCCAGTCGGCCGCGAGCGCGGATGGAAGTCCCGCCCCGATCACCCAGCCATAGAAACGGCCCCCGGCGCTGCCCAGGAGGCCGCCGGCCGTGTCGCGGGCCAGTTCGTCGATGACGGTGACGGGATCCACACCCTCATCGGGCAATGGACGGGAGAATCGCCGCCGCAGCTCGGCGAGTGGGACCGTGGCGGCTACTGAGGCGTCATCCAGCGACTCGAGGTATTCATGCGCGAGCTCGGCGGCTCGCTCCAGAGCCGCGTGTTGCTGTGACGGGGTCACTTCAGGGGCGGGCATGAGGTCATCTAAGGTTGGGGCCCCACCTGGCGTTGTTCCGCCCGCTGGGCCAGCAGCCGCTCGGTAAAGTCCAGCCGCTCCTGGGTCTCGTTCAAGTCCTGCCGCAGCCTGGCCACCTCCGATTCGACGGCGTCGAGCGCGTCGAACACTTCGGCTGAACCTGGCAGCTCGTTCCCGACCGGACGCGACCGCAGCCGCTGGGCCCACAGCCCGAACGCGAGCGCGAGCACCGCATGGGTCGCGACATGCCACGGCTGCGGCTCGCCGGCGGCGAACCCCACGGCCACCAGATTGAGGGCGCTTAGCGCCGCGGCAATTGGGTACCAGATTTTTGGCTTGAACGTCATGGCCGGTCCTCGATTCTGCTTATCCTACGTTTCCCACAGCTTCTGCGCCACGGGCGGGCGGGCGGACGGTAGACTGGCCTACCGTGAACGGTTGACGAGGTCCCTCGTGGCACTCGGATGAGGAGCCGGTATAGCCACGCGCCTGGCCGGCCGTCCGCCTGCTCGCCTGCCCGCCTAGGACGGGGTCGGCCGTGAAATGTTTCAGCAGGCCACACAACCCGCCGGGTCGTCGAATAGCGACAGACTGAAGCGGAAAGTGCCGCGGAATGCCCTGAACTGTGGCCCCGCCTTTAATCAGCGTTTCTGGCGCACTGCAAGTCGTCGCGTGGTGGTCGAACAACCGTTTATAAGCTCGACGCTTCCTTGTGACTGAGATCACACGGGTGTTACCGATAACCTCATCTGTAATACGGCGTTATAGCACAAGCCGATGGCATGCCGATTGATGCTCTCCAGGGTGCACCCAAACCTCGGAGGCTCATCGTGCGTGGGTTCAAGAGTTCTAGATCCTGGGGCTCGATGCTGGCCCTATCGCTCTCAATGCTCCTGGCGTGTAGCGACTCCACCGGGCCGGCGGCCGACCGGAACCAGCCCGGCACGGGCACCAACACCATGCTGGTGACGGCAGATATCGAAGGCCAGGATGTTCCCGGAGGGTTCGTCACCGCGTTCGACGTGAGCCTGCGCGACGCGCTGGGAAACCCCATTTCGGGCGCCACGGTCACGGTCCGAAACACTATCCTTGGTACGATCAACCTGCTGGAGCTGGCGGCCGGGTCCGGCGATTATGAGGCGACTGCCAACACCTTCGCCGGCGGCGATTATCGTCTGTCGGTCGTGCGGGGCATCGATAACGTTCAGGGTGTGGTCGTAGGAGGCATCTCGGCGCACCAGATCTCGAGCCCGGCGGCCAACGCTACCGTGACCGCCAACCAGCCGATGACCGTCACTTGGAGCCGTCCCTCCGAGGCGATCGGCGTGGACCTGGAGACTCGCGACTTCAGTGCCCAGGGCATCCCGGATGCGGCGACCTATACCGTACCCGCCGGCAACAACCCGGCGAGGCCGGACCAGCGGATCCGCGTGTCCCGCTACAATCGGGTGGATATCGCGGGAGGGCTCGCCGGTTCCCGGCTCAAGCTCAGCATTCGCAACACCGTCGAGCCGGTCATCGTACAATAGGGCGATCGATCAGTACTCAGGCGGGACCGGGCGCACCAAGAGCATGCCCGGTCCCGCCTGATCCTTTTGGCCCCGATCTCCGCGTGTCTCCCGCGATCTTCCGCGCCGCTAACGCTCCGCCCCGGCCGCCGCCCGCTCTCGCGCGATCCACCGCCTGAACCGCGCCAGCAAGTCGCCCAGTACCTTCCGGGTCCCCTCGTCCTTGAGCCGGAGGCCGGCGTCGAACCGCTCGTGTGCCTTTGCGACGAGGAGCTCGGGCGGCGGGAGCACCCGCGCCTGCACGTGGCCCAGGATCTGACGGAGGTGGAGCTGCGCCCGCGCCGTCCCGATCTGGCTGGGCGAGGCGCCGATGACGGCGGCCGGCTTTCCCCTCAACGGAGCGCGGCCCGGAAGGCGCGACGCCCAATCGATCGCGTTGGTGAGCACCCCCGGGATGCCGTCATTGTACTCCGGCGTGGCGATGAGGATCCCATCGGCCGTGCTCAGGCTCGCCTTGAAAGCGGCGACGCTGGGTGGATCTCCCTTCGCCTCCACATCGGCGTTGTAGAACGGGAGCTCGCCGATCTCGACGATCTCGATCGTCATCCCTTCGGGGGCCAGCTCCTGGGCGGCGTGAATCAGGGCGCGGTTGAGGGAGCCGCGCCGGAGGCTCCCGGCAAAGGCGGCGATGCGGTCAGCCATGGGTGCGCTCGGTAATCGTGAGCCGGTAGACGATCAGGCGTTCGGCGCACCCGGGGCACGCCTCCAGGTGCTCGGCGACGGCGAGCGCCTGCGCCAGCAGGAGGGTTCCGAGCAGGTAGGGCTCGAACTGGAGGGCGGTTCGTTCGCAGGTCCAGCCGGAGGGGTAGTCCATCGTGCGACCTCCTGAAGATCAACCGAATACTTCATCGAAGGTGTGAATCACTGGATGGGGGGGTGGTGACGGCTCCGATCCCCGCGTCCGGACGCACAGCGCCGTTTGCATGCCCGCCGCGCGTGCCGCATCGAGCTCCCCGCCGATGTCGGAAAGGAAGAGCACTTCGGCGGGGGAGCGTTCGAGGGCTGTCGCAATACGGGCGTAGCTTGCCGGGGCGGTCTTCGGACCGGTGGTAGTGTCGAAGTAGGCACGAATGAACCGGGTCAGATCGCCGGCGATCGTGTTGCGGAATAAAGATCGTTGGGCCTCAACGCTGCCGGAGGAAAAGATGGCGATGTCCAATCCCTGGTGACGCCAACGCTCGAGGGCAGGGAGGACGTCCGGATACACTTCACCCTTGAGCTCGCCGGAGCCGTAACCCTCCTCCCAGATCTTGCCTTGCAGCGACTTGAGGCCGGTGGACTTCCGGTCCCGATCCATCAACCAGAGTACGTACGCGGCGACCGCCGCGGGCTCGGCGCTCCAGGGGGGAGGCGCCGGTTGGGAAGATTCGGCTCGGTGTTCGGCTTGGAGGCGCTCGACGTCGGACCGGACCTCGGGATCGTGCCAGTGCCGCTGGAGAAACCCGCTCAACTGGGCGCGGGCATAGCCGAACAGCGTGTGGTGGACGAAATCGATGGGCGTGGTGGTGCCCTCGATGTCCAGGAGGACGGCGCGGACGTTCTTCAGCCCGCGCGCGCCCGGGACGGAATGTACGCGGGACCCATGCAGAGCGGCTGGTAACCCTGATCGGCGCCGCTGTTCGTGTAATTGGGCGTCCAGCCGGATTTGTCCTGGAAGAGCCGGATGGCCCGGATGTCACGGTCGCCGCACAGGTCGAACCAGTGCCAGGTGCCGCGCGGAACCCGGATCAGGTCGCCTGCTTCCACCTCGATTGCGATGACCGGTCCGCCGTCCTTGGGGTGGATGTGGAACAGACCCCGGCCGCGAACGATGAAGCGCACTTCGTCCTCGTCGTGCCAGTGCTCGGTCCTGAACTTGTCGAGCATCGCTTCCAGGTTGGGCGTCTGCGCGGTAACGTCGATGACATCGGCCGTCACGTACCCGCCGCGTCGCTTGAGCTGCTCGATCTCGGGGGCGTAGGCGGCGAGCACCTCTTCCGGGGCTGCCTGGTGCGGCACCCGCTCGGCGCCGGGCCAGCGCTCGTAGTCGATTCCCAGGGTCCCCAGGTAGCGCGTCACCTCCTCCTGATCGGTCAAGGTGCGGTCCTCGTCGGGGATTCTCACGGTTGCCATGTCAGGCCTCGCTTTCGTCCCATCACTTCGAATAGAAACTCCAGAACCTCAACGTGGCGCCTCGCTTCGGCGAGATCGCGGCCCCAGGTGTAGAGCCCATGCCGGCGGATCAGAAACCCGTGGGCGGCCGGCTGCTCGGCCAGCATGGCCTGGATCGCCGGCGCGGCGGCTTCCCAATCCTGGGTGTTGTCGAGCAGGGGCAACCACTCGCGGTGCTCGTGCGTGCCCACGCCGTCCAGACCCTTCAGCATCTCGTACCCTTCGAGCGCCAGGCCGTCTCCGGTGGCGGCATCAGAAAGAATTGTGCTCCAGATCGAATGGGTATGCAACACCGCGCCCGCCCCGCGCGCCCTGGCGATGGCCAGGTGAATGTTCGCCTCGGCCGAGGGCCGGCCGGAGCCGGCCACGACCTTTCCCTGCTGGTCGATCTCGACGATCTGGGCGGCGGTAAGGCTCCCCTTGTCCACCCCGCTGGTAGTGATGGCGAGGCGCAACGGCTCGGGCTGTACCACCGCGCTGAAGTTGCCGCTGGTGCCGAGCACCCAGCCGCGCGCGTGAAAGTGGCGCCCGGTCTCAACCAACTGTGCGGCCAGGTCGGCGAAGCCCATGGTGTAAAGGATAGGCGGTAGATGAGGCGGCGGTAGGTGAAGCGGCGGTAGGTGAAGACGGGCCTCACCGCCTTACCGCCTTACCGCCGCAGCGCCGTACCGCTTAGCTTGGGAGGAACCAAGGAGGCACGGCGATGAAAAGTGATGAGCTATCCGATGAGCTGTCCGAGATTCCGTCCAACGACGCCGCGGGCAATGCTGCATCCGCCAAGCGCGCAGCGGGTTTCGTGGCCGGCATGCTGTTCGGAGCATTTCTCGGCGCGACGTTCGCGCTGATGTTCGCGCCAGATCGGGGAGAGAAGACGCGCGGCCGCTTCACCCAGCGGATCAAGGCACTGCGGGAGGATGCCAAGGAGGGGATCGACCGGGCCAGCGCCCGCACCCGCAAGGAGCTGCGGCGCCGCCAGCGCCGGATCCAGGCCGAGCTGGAGCGGGCCCGCGAGCGGGCCGAGGAGGCGCTGGACTAGCCGGTTCAGCGCTTGGCTATTCTGCGTGTAAGATCCGCCGCCTGCTGCTTGTACACGGAGTCCATGACCTCCCGGAGGGGCAGCGAATCCACCAGGCGCAGCTGGGTCCGCGCGTCGGCGGTCCGTTTGCGGTCGAGGTAGATCCGGGCCAGCTCCAGACGGTGATAGATCCGCCCCGGGTCGAGCTCCACCGCCTTCTCCATGTTGGCGACGGCCCGGCTCCACGACGCCTGGCCAAAGATGCCGGCGCCGAGGAACGTCTTGGCGAAGAACCGGCTGAGCCCGGAGAGCCGCATGATCTCGGCGTTCCAGACGCCCAGAATATGGTAGGCGCCATCGTGCCGCGGGTTCAGCTCGATGGTCCGGAGCGCCTCGCGGCGGATGGTCGCGGCGCTCCTGATGCGCTCCTTCTTGCTCTTGTCGATCACCAGCAGTCCCAGGGCGGCGGCAAGGGCAAAGTGCCCGTCGGCGCCGGTCGAATCTGCGGCTATGGCCCGGCCCGCGTACCGTCCGGCCAAGAGGAACAGCGAGTCCCGCTGCCGGCCCTTACCCCTGGAGGGCGTCTGCTCGCCCAGATCGATCAGCGCCAGGGCGGCGCGCCAGTTGGCCTCATAGCTCATGGAGTCCTGCTCCAGAGCCGCCTCGAAGTGCTGGAGCGCCGTCCTGGTGTCATGGGCATCGTCTGCTGCCACGCCCATGGCCACGTGGTCGGCCACCTGCTGGCCGGCCAGCGGGGTTGACCGCAGTAGCACGGCCACCGCAATCAGTGCGAACGCGCGTTTGACCACCAGACTATTCGCTCCAGGGGATGCTTTCGAATGGTGATCCCGTCACTCATTCAGCACAAGCGGGACGGGCATGCCCTTGGGGCCGGCCAGTGGAGGGAGCTGATCCGGGAATACACGGCCGGCCGGGTGCCTGATTATCAGATGTCGGCGCTGCTCATGGCGGTGGTGTGGCGCGGCCTCGCGCCGGAAGAGCTGGCCGAGCTGACCGACGCCATGATCGACTCAGGCGACCGGCTCAACTTCGATGGACTCGACCGTCCGGTCGCCGACAAGCACTCGACCGGCGGGGTGGGGGACAAGGTGTCGCTGTTGCTGGCCCCGATGGTGGCCAGCTGCGGGGTGGCGGTGCCGATGATGTCGGGCAGAGGCCTGGGACACACCGGTGGTACCCTCGACAAGCTGGAGTCGATCCCCGGATTTCGAACCGCGCTCACCCTGAGAGAGGCGCGCGATCAGGTCGAGCGGCTCGGCTGCGCCATGCTGGGGCAGACACCGGAGATTGCCCCTGCCGACAAGCGTCTGTACGCGCTGCGTGACGTGACCGGAACGGTCGAGTCGATCCCGCTCATCTCGGCGAGCATCATGTCGAAGAAGCTGGCGGAGGGGCTCAACGGGCTGGTGCTGGATGTGAAGACCGGAAGCGGCGCGTTCCTGCCGGATCAGGCCAAGGCCATCGAGCTGGCCCAGACCATGATCGGGCTGGGAACGGCGCGGGGCTGCCCCACCGTGGCCCTGCTGACAGCCATGGACCGACCCCTGGGCCGCTCGAGCGGCAACGCCCTGGAGGTGGAGGAGTCCATCGACGGTCTCCGGGGCGAAGGGCCCGAGGACCTCATGGAAGTCACCTACGCCCTCGGCGCCGAGCTGTTGCTGCTGGTGGGGGCGGCTGCCGAGGCGACGGAGGCACGGCGGCGGCTGGAGGAAAGTGTGACCTCAGGCCGTGCGCTCGAAATGTTCGCCAGGATCATCGAGGCCCAGGGAGGGAACCCGGCGGTCATCGACGATCCGGCGCTGCTGCCGCAGGCGGCGGAGGTCGAGGTGTTCCGGGCGCCGCGCGACGGAGTAGTTGCTGCGGTGGAGCCCCGCCGGCTGGGCCGCGCCATCGTGGAGCTGGGTGGCGGACGGCGGACCATAGAGGACGCGGTGGATCCTTCGGTGGGCTTTGTCATCCCGGCCAAGCCGGGCGACCGGGTGCGCGCAGGCGAGCCGCTGGCGTCGGTCTTCGCCCGTGATACCGCCGGTGTGGAGATCGGGATGGCAGCGCTGCGCGATGCGATCGTGCTGGCGACGGAGTGAAGTCTCACGCCCCTGATCACCCACCGCATCACCGCGGCGGGCGTGGAACTGTTGTCATCCTGAGCCGTTCGCTGCGCTCAGGGTAAACTCAGCGAAGGATCTCTCAGGAGGGGATCACGATGTCGATCGTGAGTGGACCGCTGGGAACCCTGCTGGTGGCTCTCGTGGCCATCGCGGCCCTGGTCGTATGGCTCCGGCGGGACCGGCGCTATCCCGGCCCTCGCCTGGCCGACGAGGACGGCATAGACCGGGAGGAGCTGGAGGCGGCGGAGCGGGAGGTTCGGGAGCTCGATGCGAAGCAGCGCGCCGACGAAGACGTCATTGGTGACGACTGGGGGCCCGGCGCCTCGCGGCCCAGGCCACCCGAGCGGCTCTGAAGACCTCAAACGTCCAGATTGCTCACGTACTTGGCGTTGCGCTCGATAAACTGCCTTCGAGGCTCCACCTCGTCTCCCATGAGCTCATCGAAGAGCTTGGACGCCTCCACCGCATCCTCCATGGTCACGCGGAGGATGGTACGGGTGGCGGGGTCCATCGTGGTGCGCCAGAGCTGATCCGGGTTCATCTCACCCAGGCCTTTGTAGCGCTGGATGTTGATGCCGCCTTTCCCCTCGCCGTTGCTGAGCCGCTTGGAATACTCCTCCCGCTCCGACTCGGTGTAGGCGTAGAACTCATCCTTGCCCTTGGCCACCCGGTAGAGGGGCGGCTGGGCGATGTAGACGTAACCCGCGTCCACCAGTTCCTGCATCTGCCGGAAGAAGAAAGTCAGCAGCAGGGTGCGGATGTGGGCGCCGTCCACGTCGGCATCGGTCATGAGGATGATCTTGTGGTACCGCGCGTCGTCCAGCTTGAAGTCGTCCTTCACTCCCGTGCCGATGGCGGTGATCATCGCCCGGATCTCTTCGTTGCTCAGAATCTTGTCGATCCGGGCCCGCTCGACGTTCAGGATCTTGCCGCGCAGCGGCAGAATGGCCTGGAAGGACCGGTCGCGCCCCTGCTTGGCGCTGCCGCCGGCCGAGTCGCCCTCCACCAGGTAGATCTCGCTCATCGCCGGATCGTCGATCGAGCAGTCCGCCAGCTTCCCCGGAAGGACCATGTTCTCGAGCCCGGATTTCTTGCGCACCAGGTCGCGGGCCTTGCGGGCGGCTTCGCGGGCGCGGGCCGCGCTCACCGCCTTCTCGATGATGTTGCGGGCGACCGGCGGATGCTCCTCGAGGTAGTCGCCCAGGTTCTCGTTGACGATCGCCTTGACGATGCCTTCGACCTCCGAGTTGCCCAGCTTGGTCTTGGTCTGCCCCTCGAATTGCGGCTCCTTCACCTTCACGTGCAGGACGCAGGTGAGGCCTTCGCGGATGTCCTCGCCCGAAAGGGTGAAGCCTTCCTTCTTCAGGAAGTCCCGCCGCTTGGCCACGTCGTTGATGGTCCGGGTGAGCGCCGACTTGAAGCCGGTAAGGTGGGTGCCGCCCTCGTGGGTGTTGATGTTGTTCACGAAGGTGAAGGTGTTCTCGTTGTACCCATCCTCGTACTGGAGAGCCAGGTCCACCTCCACGTCATCCTTGACCGCGGTGAATGCGATGGGCTTGGGGTGGAGCGGCTTCTTGTTCCGGTTAAGCCACTCGACGAACTGGATCAGGCCGCCTTTGGCGAAGAAGGTCTCGCTCTTGACCGGCTGCTCCCGCTCGTCCTTGATGGTGATCGAGATTCCCTTGTTCAGGAACGCGAGCTGGCGGAGCCGGTCGGCCAGGGTGCTGTAGTGGAACTCGAGCACCGTGAAGATTTCGGGGTCGGGCTTGAACCGGACCGTGGTGCCCCGGCCCTTGGCCTTGCCCAGGACGGTCAGCTTCTTCACGGTCTTGCCGCGAACGAACGCCATGTGGTGGCGTTGCCCCTCGCGGTCCACGATCACCTCCAGCCGCTCGCTCAGCGCGTTGACCACCGACACGCCCACGCCGTGCAGTCCGCCCGACACCTTGTAGGTGTTCTTGTCGAACTTGCCGCCCGCGTGCAGCACCGTCAGGGCCACCTCGACCGCCGGCTTTTTCTCCGTGGGATGCTGATCCACCGGGATGCCGCGGCCGTTGTCAGTGACCGTGATCGAGTTGTCGGCATGGATGGCGACCGTAATGGTATCGCAGTGCCCGGCGAGAGCCTCGTCGATCGAATTGTCCACCACTTCGTAGACCAGGTGGTGCAGGCCGTTCTCGCTGGTGGACCCGATGTACATCCCGGGCCGCCGCCGCACCGCCTCCAGGCCTTTGAGGACCTGAATCGACTCCGCCTTGTACTCTGGTTTGCCGTCTTCGACGGCGCTCGGTTCTTTCGCCATGTCTCCTGTCGGGCTATGGGCTATCAGCGATCAGCCTTCTACCTGTCTCGGTTCAGCGGGCCGGGGACCCAGCGGATCTCCTTGACCCGCCCGGATCGTCCCGCGTTCAGCCGGGCCAGGATCTTCGGTGTCATCAGACTCAACTCATTGGCCCACGGGGCGGTGGCCACCCGTACCCGGAGCACCCCATCGGGGGTGATCGATTCGGGGACCGTGACCGACGCGATCTGTGGCCCCACCAGCTCCTCCCACTCTTCGATGATGCCGGCCTGCTGCACCCGCTTGGTCAGTCCTGCCTGCTTCAGGTAGCTGGTCAGGGCGGCCGACAGAGGCGTAGGAGCGGTTTTTTTCTCAGCCATGCGCACTCCCGACTCCCGACTCCTGACTGCTGACTTTCCCGTCCTCGACCATCCAAACCGGTAGCTGCAATCCTTCCGGCAGCTCGTCCTGCCGCGGGCTGGTAACGAACACCTGGCGCTCTCGATGGCCAATGAGCCGCAGCGCCAGACGGTCCTGCCGCTCCCGGTCCAGCTCGGCGAACACATCGTCGAGCAGCAGCACCGGCTCCGTGCCCCGGCTCGCCGACAGGGTGGCGATCTCCACCAGCTTGAGGGCGATGGCGGCGCTGCGCTGCTGCCCGGTGGAGCCGTAGTCCCGCAGGCGCCGGCCGCCCGTCTCGATCACCAGGTCGTCGCGGTGCGGCCCCCTGGTCGTGACGGTGCGGACGCGGTCCTCGGGCAGCGACGCCGCCAGCATGGCGGCCCACGCCCCTTCATCGGCCAGCTCCGGCCGGCCCCGGTACAGCAGCCGTGCCGGACCGCCCTCGCCCAGGCACTCCAGCTCGGCCGCAAACTGATCGGCGGATCTGGCCACCCAGTCGAGCCGCGAGCGAACCAGCGCCGAGCCGCTGGCGGCGAGCGGGGCATTGAAGGCCAGCGCCACCTCCACTTGCCCCTGCCGGAGCGCGCTATTGCGCTGAGCCAGCGCACCCCGATAGAGGGTCAGGGCCCTGAGGTAGCTCCGGTCGGAGAGCGACAGCACGCGGTCGAGATATTGGCGCCGCTCCGCCGCCGGCCCCGAGGCGAGCCCTACATCGGAGGGCAGGAATGCCACTGCCAGCCAGTTGCCCACGGCGTCGGCTAACCGGCCGATCTCTTCGCCGTCCACCGTGATCCGTTTCCGGCCGCCGGAGAAGACGGCAGCCACCGTGGCGGCTGGGCCTTCCTCGACGTGCACCTCCACCCCGAACCCGGGGTGGCCTCGCATCACCTGCTGGTCGCTTGCGCCCCGAAAGGAGCGGAACAGCACCGCGTAGTAGATGGCTTCCAGGAGGTTGGTCTTGCCCTGGGCATTGGCCCCCAGCAGCACCAGCCCCGCACGGGGGATCTCCCGGTCGATGTCGAAGAGGTTTCGGAAACCCCGAGCCACCAGACGCCGGAGACGCACTACTGAATGTGGATCTGCCGCGTCGACGTGCTGCCCTGGTTGCCCTGTGCGTCGACCCCGTAGATCTGAACCGTGAAAGTCTTTCCCGAATGCCCGAACGTCGTGATTGGGAGTCCGAACGTCACCGTGTCCTTGACCGGCACCGGATGTAGCGGATGAAAGTTCTGGTTGCCCCCGATGACAAAGAAATAGACGGTATCGACGCCGTCGGGATCGACTGTCCGGCCGTTGACGAACAGATCCGAGCCGGCAAAAACGGTGGTGTCCGCTCCGTTGGGCTGATCGATAGTGGTAACCGGCCCGACGCTGTCGCCAGGGGTCGGAAACGTGAGCCGCTCGCGCTCGTCACACCCGCTGGTGGCGGCAATCAACGCCCCCACGAGCGGCCGGAGCGCACCGGTCCAGCGACGGCCACTCGTTTTCGGCATCACCAAAAAATAGTCGGTACCCAGCGTGAGTTGCAGGGTCAGATCCCCTTGAACACGGGCTTCCGCTTCTCCACAAATGCCTTGGTTCCCTCCTTCATGTCGGACGTGGCGGACAGCAGCCCGAAGTGGTTGGCCTCGAGCAGCAGGGCCTGGTCCAGGCTCGTGTCCAGACCGGCATCTACCGCCTCGAGGCACGCCTGGATTGACAGCGGGCCGTTCTCCAGGATGGCCCGCGCCAGCGCTTCGGACTCCGGGAGCAGCCGGTCGGCCGGCACCACCCGATTGACCAGTCCGATCCGGTACGCTTCGGCGGCGTCGATCATGCTGCCGGTCAGCAGCAGCTCGAGCGCGCGTCCCCGGCCCACCAGGCGGGGCAGGCGGGCGGTGCCCCCGTATCCCGGCCCGATGCCCAATTTCACCTCCGGCTGGCCGAACTTGGCGCTCTCGGCCGCGATCCGGATATGGCAGGCCATGGCCAGTTCGCACCCGCCACCCAACGCAAACCCGTTGACCGCCGCAATGACCGGCTTGCCGCACCGCTCCAGGCGGCGAAACACCTGCTGGCCCAGAAGCGACCGCGCCTTCCCATCCAGCGGCGTCTGCTCGGCCAGCTCCGTGATGTCGGCGCCGGCGACGAATGCCTTATGGCCTGCGCCGGTGAGGATCACCCCCCGGACCGCCGCATCGGTCTCGACCCGGGTGACCGCATCGCCCAGCTCGGCGATCACGGTGGCGTTGAGTGCGTTCAGCTTGTCGGGACGGTTGATGGTGATCCGGGCGATGCCGTCAGCGAGCTCGAAGAGGAGGGTCGTGGGCATGGTAGTCGCGAGTCGAGAGTCACGAGTTTCAAGTCGGAAGATGGCAGCCGGGCTGCTCAAAGCTAATAACTTGAACCTGACTCGCGACCGGGACTCGAGACTTGCGACTCCCGACTCGCGACTATCTTCTCCCCAATGCCTCTTCCATCTCCTATTGCCTGGACCGCGACACACGGTGTCCGGATCCTCGACCAGACGCTGCTCCCCGCTCGGGAGAGCTATCTCGAGCTTGATTCGGTGGAGGGTGTGGCGGAGGCCATCCGGACGCTGCGGGTCCGGGGGGCGCCGCTGATCGGGATCGCCGCGGCCATGGGGGTGGTGCAGGCGGGACGGCGGGACGGCGGGGCGGCCGGGCAGGTTGCCCTGGGACAGGTCCACCAGGCCTGCCTGGTTTTGGGAGCAACCCGACCCACTGCGGTCAACCTCCAGTGGGCGCTGGATCGCATGCGGCGGCGGGCCGAGCGGGCCTGCCAGGCCGGCGAGGATCTTCGGGAGGCGCTGATCGCCGAGGCCAACACCATCTGGGACGAAGATCGCGCCATGTGCGAGCGCATCGGGGAGCTGGGCGCCGCGCTCATACCGGGCGGGGCCACCGTCTGCACAGTATGCAATGCCGGCGTGCTTGCCACCGGCGGCATCGGCACGGCCCTCGCCCCCATCTACACGCTGCATCGGTCGGGCCGAAGCCCCCACGTCGTGGTGCCGGAGACCCGGCCGCTACTCCAGGGCAGCCGCCTCACCGCGTGGGAGCTGACGCAGGCCGGGGTGGACTGCACCCTGATCGGCGACAGCATGATTGCCAGCCGGCTCCGGCTGGGCGACGTCGCTTGCGTCATTGTCGGAGCCGACCGGATCGCGGCCAACGGAGACGTCGCCAACAAGATCGGCACCTACGGGCTGGCTCTCGCCGCCCGAGCGCATGGTATTCCATTTTATGTCGCCGCTCCGAGCTCTACCTTCGATGCCGCCACGCCCAACGGCGCGGCGATACCCATCGAGCAGCGTGACGGAAGCGAAGTCACGGCATGGCAGGGCGCCCGCTCCGCGCCGGCCGGGGTGCGGGTGTGGAATCCGGCCTTCGACATGACGCCCGCGGAGCTGATCACCGCGATCATCACCGACAAGGGCGTCTTCAAGCCCAACGAGATCGGTCGTTGACCTCGATCCTCGCCCTCGATCAGGGCACTACCGGTTCTACTGCGCTGGTCATCCACCAGGACGGCTCCGTGCTGGGCCGGGGCTATCGGGAGTTCACCCAGTACTTTCCCCAGCCCGGCTGGGTGGAGCACGATCCGGAAGAGATCTTCCGGGTGTCGGTGGAGGCCATGCGGGACGCAGTGGCGGCCGCCGGCGAGCGCCCCGTGGGGCTGGGTATCACCAATCAGCGTGAGACCGTGGTGCTCTGGGAGCGGCGGTCGCTCCGCCCAGTGGGACGCGCCATCGTCTGGCAGGACCGCCGCACCACCGACCGCTGCCGCGAGCTGCGCGAGGCCGGGGTGGAATCGATGCTGCGGGAGCGCACCGGGCTGGTCGCCGACCCCTACTTCTCGGCGACCAAGCTGGAGCTGTTGCTGAAGAGCCCGGGAAACAGCCGCCGAGCCGGAAGCGGCGAGCTTGCAGCGGGGACGGTGGACAGCTGGCTGGTCGCCAAGCTCACCGGTGGCCGGGCGCATGTCACCGACCACACCAACGCGTCCCGGACCCTGCTGTACAACCTTGAAGCCCGCGACTGGGATCCGGAGCTGCTTGGCCTCTTCGGTGTGCCTCGCGCGGTGCTCCCGAAGGTCGTCCGCTCCTCCGGCCTCGTGGGGGAGGCCGACGCCTCCCACCTGGGCTTTTCCCTCCCGATCGCGGGACTCGCCGGAGACCAGCAATCGGCGCTCTTCGGCCAGGGCTGCGTGACGCCGGGACTGGCCAAGAACACATACGGGACTGGCGCGTTTCTGCTGGTGCTGACCGGCGGGCAGGTGCCGAGGCCGGCCCCGGGACTTCTGGCAACGGCCGCCTGCGGGGCCGACGGCGGGCCGGCGTATGCGGTGGAAGGGAGTGTGTTCGTCGCCGGGGCGGCGGTGCAGTGGCTGCGCGATGGACTGGGTCTCATCCAGCAGGCGGCTGACACCGAGGCGCTGGCCCGAACCGTGGAGGACAATGGGGGCGTTTACTTTGTGCCGGCGTTCGTGGGCCTGGGCACGCCGTATTGGGAGCCCGAGGCGCGAGGAACTATTACGGGGCTGACCCGCGGCACCTCCCGCGCGCACCTGGCCCGGGCCGCTCTGGAGGCAATGGCGTACAGCAGCGCCGAGCTGCTCGAGGCGATGACGGCCACGGAAGGGCTCCGGGTGCCGGCGCTCAGGGTGGATGGCGGGGCCGCGGCCAACGACTGGCTGATGCAATTTCAGGCCGACGTCCTCGGCGTGCCGGTCGAGCGGCCCGATCTGGTCGAGACCACCGCGCTGGGTGCGGCGGGACTGGCGGGGCTGGCTCTGGGCCTCTGGAAGACCGCGGGTGAGTTTCTTGGCGGCCGCCGGTTCACCCGCTTTGTGCCCGCGATGGGTAGTTGCGAGCGGCAGGCAAAGCTCGCGGGCTGGCAGCGGGCGGTGTCAGCCACCCTGGCCTGGGCCCGGCACGCCTGATTCCGGTTATATTTCGCGACCAGTCCTCAGTGGAGAGCGGCATGAAGGCAGGGCACAAGTTCATTCTCGGAGCCAGCCTCATCGTCGCCAGCGTCGGCTTCCTCATTGCTGAAGGCGTGAAGGAGACCGGCGTCTACTTTCTCACCCCTGCCGAGCTTGCGAGCAAAACCGCCGCCGACCCCACCTTCGTGGAGAACGTCGGGTTCAAGGTGGGCGCCAACGTGGTTCCCGGCTCGGTGCGGCGCGACCGGAACGCCCGCCGCATCGATTTTCAGATATCCGACGGGATCAAGACCTATCCGGTCACCTATCACGGCCTGGTGCCCGACACCTTCACCGATGCCAACGATATCGAGGTGGTCGTCGAAGGCCGGCTGGGCCGCGACGGCGTCATTCGCGCCACTGACGTGCTCGCCAAATGTGGCTCCCGCTACGAGGCCGCCCCACAGGCTTAGCCCTCCATGACACTTCTGGGTCAATTTGCGCTCTGGGCCGCGTTCGTACTCGGCCTCTGGTGCGTCGCGCTGGCATTCACGGGCCGGTGGCAGGGAAGGCCGGAGCTGAGCGCCAGCATCGTGCGCTCGATCTACGCAATTTTCGGATGCCTGGTCGTGGCCTCGCTGTCCCTCTGGAAGGGGCTCGTGTCGCACGACTTCAACATGGAATACGTCTGGGCGTACACGTCCCGGAACCTCCCCTCGGGATACATCTTCTCTGCCTTCTGGGCCGGCCAGAAAGGCTCGCTGCTCTTCTGGGCGGTGGTGCTGGCACTCTTTGCCAGTGCCGCTCAGCTGCTGACCCCCCGCCGGTTTTCCTACTTGATGCCCTATGTGGCAGGCGTGACCGCCGCGGTCATCACCTTTTTCGTGAGCGTGATGATCTTCAGCGCGGATCCGTTCGAGCGGCTGGCGTTCACTCCAGCGGACGGGCGTGGACTCAATCCCCAGCTCCAGAACGTCGGGATGATGATCCATCCCCCCATGCTGTACCTGGGGTACATCAGCATCACCATTCCGTTCGCCTTTGCCGTGGCCGCGCTTCTGTCCCGCCGGCTCGACACCGGCTGGATCCACGCCATCCGCAAATGGACCATCGTGTCCTGGCTCTTCCTCTCGATCGGGATCACGCTCGGCATGTGGTGGGCCTACGTGGAGCTGGGTTGGGGCGGCTACTGGGCCTGGGACCCGGTGGAGAACGCCAGCCTGTTGCCGTGGCTGACCATGACCGCGTTTCTGCATTCGGTCATGATCCAGGAAAAGCGGGGCATGCTGAAGCGGTGGAACTTCGGCCTGGTGATCGGCACCTTCCTGCTCAGCATCTTCGGGACGTTCATCACCCGTTCGGGCGTGATCGCGAGCGTGCACAGCTTCACCCAGTCCAACGTTGGCTACTTCTTCCTGGCCTTCCTGGTTGTCGCAGCCATCCTGTCATTCACCCTGCTCTACACCCGCTGGGGGTTGCTGGAAGCCGAGGTGCGGCTCGAATCGGTGGTGAGCCGGGAAGCGGCGTTCCTCTTCAATAACCTGCTGTTCGTCGGCATTGCCTTCTCGGTCCTGTGGGGGACCCTGTTCCCTATCCTTTCAGAGCTGGTCAGGGGAACCAAGATCACCGTGGGTCCGCCGTTCTTCAATCGGGTCAACGTCCCCCTGGGACTGCTGCTCCTGGCGCTCACCGGCATCGGACCGCTGATCGCCTGGCGCAAGGCGTCCACCGCCAATCTCAAGCGCCAGTTCATCGCTCCGCTGCTATCGGGGCTCGTGGTTCTGGTGGCCCTGCTGATCCTCGGCGTCCGGGACTTCCATGCGCTGACGGCGCTTTCACTGGCCGGATTCGTGGCCGGTACCGTCGTGCAGGAGTTTTCCCGGGGGGTTCGAGCCCGGCGGCGGATGCACGGTGAGTCGGCGCCCCTTGCCTTTGCCCGCCTGGTCGGCCGCAACCGACGGCGCTACGGCGGCTACATCGTCCACGTCGGGATTCTGATTTACTTCGTGGCGTTTGCCGGGATGGTCTTCAAACGGGAGCGGGAGGCCACGCTCAAGCCGGGCGAGTCGGTGGAGCTGAGCAGCCCGTTCGGCCACACGTATCGCTTCACCCACATCGGCATCTCGCAGTACGAGGCGCTCAACCGCATCGTCTCCGGCGCCACCGTGCAGGTGGCCAAAGACGGGAAGCCGGCCGGTCTCATGACCTCCGAGAAGCGGCAGCACGTGGACAGCTTCAAGCGTCCCACCTTCGAGCCTTCCACCGAAGTGGGTATCAGGAGCAACCTGCAGGAGGATGTGTACATCGTCTTCGCCGGCGCGGTAGACGGCACCGAGGAGGCAGTCTACCGCTTCAACATCAATCCGCTGGTCTGGTGGGTCTGGTTCGGTGGCTTCGTGCTGGCGCTCGGCGGGGTGCTGACCATGTGGCCCGGCGGCGGGCCTGTGAGCGCCACGCCGCGGCGGGCACAGGCGGGCTACGCCGTAACCCTGGCTGGGGCCGGGACGGAATGAGGCTGACCCGGCGGCAGTTCCTCGGCACCGGACTGCTGGCCGCGGCGGCCCCGGCGTTCCGCCCGGCTGCGGCCATGGCTCCTGCGGTGCAGGGTGCGCAGGACTCGCTCGCGGGCCGTGGCGCCACCGGCACGCTGCGCGATCCGGCGGTCGTGGGGCGGCCGCGGTTGCCCACCTATCCACGGGAGAACAACGCCGAGATTCAGGCCCTCGAGCAACGTCTGGCGTGCTCCTGCGGCTGCACCCTGGATGTGTTCACCTGCCGGACCACCGACTTCACCTGCACCTACTCGCCCAAGCTGCATGCCGAAGTACTGGCCCTGCATGAGAGCGGCCAGTCCGCGAAGCAGATCCTGGATACCTTCGTCGCCAAGTACGGCGAGAAGGCGCTCATGGCCCCCAAGGCCGAAGGGTTCAACCTGGCGGGATACCTCCTGCCCGGTGGGCTGATCGTGGCGGCGGGCGCAGCCCTGGCGATTTTCGTGGGACGGCGAAAGGAAGCGGTAGCGCGCGTCCAGTCGAAGCCGGCGTCGGGATCTCCCCCAGTGACCGCGAGTCCGGCAGAGTTGGAGCGGCTCGAGCGTGAGCTCGCGGACGTCCAGGATTGATGGCGCTGGAGGCGGTGGCGGGTCTGGTGGTGGGCGCCGCGGCGCTGTGGCTGGTGCTCCAACCGCTGCTCCGACCTGCTTCGCTGGGGGTGGTCCCGTTCGAGCCGCTGGACCCTGAGGAGACCCCCAAGGGACTAGCGCTGGCGGCGCTCAAGGAGATCGAGTTCGACCGCCAAACCGGCAAGCTCTCCGACATCGATTACGATTTTCTCAAGGCCAGGTACACGAAGGCCGCCCTCGATGCGTTGCGGGCCGAACAGGTGGTGCCGGTGTTTGACGACCCCGAGGCCATGATTGCCGCTAGGTTGCGCTCGCTTCGCTCAACTTCGGCCATCGCGCCATCGAACACCGCCACCCCGAGTTGTATCACCTGCGGCCCTCGTCCCGAGAGCGATGCCCTTTTCTGCTCCAACTGTGGACGGCGACTTCCAGCTCCCAGCTCCCAGCTCACAGGCGAATCTCCAGCCCTCCCGCCAGCCGCCGTCGCCAGAGGGCACGACGCTGGAAGCCCGCATCGAGCTGGCTTTCCGTAAACGGCGACGGCATCACGGCCGCGCCCGCGGTCAGCGATCCAAGAAGGCCAGCTCCCAACGGCACCTTCAGAGACGCCCCCACTTGGAGACCCAGCCGGGTACGCGACTCCTCTCCCGCCACTGACCAGATCTCCAGCAGCGGTCCTGCTTCAAGGGTGAGCTCGTTGGCTGCGATGCGGGCCACACGGTAGGCCAGGAGGGCGGCAGCACCGTAGACGTCAAAGATGCCCTTCACGGCCACCAGACCTTCCGTGCCCTCGAGCGCCAGGCTAGCCGACAAGTAGCGAAAGCGGAGCCCCGCGTCCCACCGACCGGCCTGCCGTGCTACCCCGATTCCGAAGCTGGTAGGCCGGTAAGGGCGCAGCGACGGACCCCCGCCAGCTGTGTCCGTGGAGGCTCCCCAGAATCGTTCGGAGCCGACCTCTGCGCCGACCCGCCACTGCCCGTGGGCTGGAGGGCACTGCACACAGGCCACGATCCATACCGGGATGAGCGCAGAGGCACGAGTGAACCGCATGGTCAGCGCATCTCCAGTTTGAGCCAGCCGTTGGTCACGTTGCTCTCACCTTTGACGATCCAGTTGGCACCCGGATAGAACTGGCCGACGACGACGTCCTCGATGGCGTTGCCGATCATGTCGTCCTGGGTGGTGATAAACGAGTACACGGCCCGAAGGATCTTATGGAGCGCGTTGGCTCGCTTGACCCACTTGCCCAGGGCGCTGCTGGTGTCCTTGGCCCCGGTCAGGTTGGGGTACTGGGTCTGGAGCGTGCCCACCAGGTTCTTGAAGCGATTCGCATCGAACTTGATGCTGCAAGCGGTGTCGTCGTCCTCGAGCGCTAAGATCCGAAAGTTCTGGTTGGGGTGCGCGGTCTTGTAGTTGTTGAGCTGCGTCTGGCTGAACAGCAGCACCCGCCCGGTCCAGCTGAGGTCGTTCTGATCGAACCGGTAGTACCCGGACGCCTCCTGACCGGCGCACTGGTAGTCGGTAAGCGAGTCCGTGGTACCCAGCTGGCCGAGTATGTGGATTTCAAATTCGGAGCTCCCCTTAAACCAACCTTCAAAATCCTGCACGAAATGGGCATACGTCATGTAAAGGCCCGGCGGGGGAGTCGGTGCGGGGGCCGGCGGGGGAGGCGGGGGAGGCGGGAGGGTCACCGCATTCGCGAGGCTGCTCCGGGCTCCGAAGTCGGTTTCTACCGGGACCAGTGCCAGCACCGGGGTGTCGGGCGGCTCATCAGGACTCAACACCTGCCGCCGCCCCTGGACGTCGTAGGCAACCGGGGCGTCGCGGTCTTCCCGGGCGCTCGCCACCAGGAGGTGGGGCCCGCCGGCCCAGGCCGCCCGGTGGGCCGCTACCGGCAGATAGATTTCGAGCGGGATGGACTCGGTGGCATCGGCGTCGATGGCCGATTCCGGCTCTCCGGTGACCCGCGACAGCTCGCGCAGCGCCTTTCGATTGGATGCCTGGAGGAACTGCTGAAACTGCAGCTTGTGCTCGACAACGGGCGATCGATCCAGCTCGGCCTTCAGGTACGCCCGAAATTCCGGGTTTGCCAGGGCACGCGCCAGCCGGCGGGCCAGGCGGTCCATGGCCGCGCGCTCAGCGGCTCCTTGTGGGTTGGCTGAGGCCGCCTCGGGCCGGACGACGGCTTCGTCGCCGAGACCGGTGGGCGCCGGCCGCTCGCAAGCGGCCAGAACAGCGGCCAGCGCAACGGTGATGAGACTGATCCTGCGGGACATGGCTCCTCCTTGGGATGGTCATGAGCGCTGACGACGGCGCGAGGTCCGACGGCAGGGCCAAGGTAGGAGCCGGTTGTTTGCTGCTAAGGATCGGGACTACGCGGCTGGGGGCCGAAAAGGAAGCGGGAAGTCGAAAACGACCAACGCCACCGAATCCTCCGCGGGACAGTGGGCCGCGATGAGGCGGAGGGGGCGGCGGCCGCCGTCCTTGGCGCGGAAGAGCGCGCAAGCTGCCGCATGATCCGGGTAGCCCGAGCAGCACAGGGCGCGGGTGCGTTCCTCGTCACTCGCAAACACCCCGAGCACGCTTCCGATGCGCTGGAGCTCGGCCGGGGAGTCGTAGCCCAGCATGCGGGCGAAGGGGCTATTGGCTGTAAGCGGGGTGCCGTCGTGGCGGAACAGGCAAAGACCGACGGGAACGCCGTCGGCCAGCTCGCGAAGCATGGATTCGGTGGTCCGGAGAGCGTCCTCTACCCGGCGTCGCGCGACCATCGCGTCCTTGAGATCGACGATCTGCTTGCGCAGCCCGGTGATCTCGTGGATCAGGTCCTGCTTGGGCCGATGCTCGTCGCGCATGCAGACATGACGGCGAGGCGGGTTCCCCTTGCACGCGCGAACCAGAATGAAACGATCACCGCGGCAGGGCGGCCACGATGCGAAGTGGCCCGCCGCTGCCACCTTTGATCTTCATTGGCAGCGCGACAATGAAGCTTCCCTTCGTGGGTAGTTGGTCGAGGTTGGCCACGTTCTCGAAGGCAGGGATGTTGGCCGCGAAGAGAACCTGGTGAGCCGGGAAGCTCCTGGTTTGGCCGTAGTCGATGCTGGGCGTGTCGATTCCTACCGCGCCGATGTCCCGCTGAGCCAGGAGTGCGGCCGCCGCCGAGTCTATCCCCGGGAAGTGCAGCTCGGCTGCGGCTTCAGGGCCCGAGCGCGCGGTTCCCAGGTATCGCGCCCGGTCGGGCCAGCGGCGGCCCCAACCGGTCCGGAACAGGACGATGGCCCCGGGGGGAATGCGGCCGTTGTGGTGCTCCCACCGTTCGATGGCGCTCGGGCTCACGCGATAGTCGGCGCTACTGTCGGCCTGGGGGTGCACATCCACGACCAAGCCCCGTCCCACCAGCCGGTCCAGTGGAATCTGGTCGCTGGTCCACTTGCCCTCGGCGAAATGGATGGGGGCATCGAGGTGAGTGCCGCCGTGCTCCGCGGCGCTGAAGTTGTTGGCGGCGTAGTAGTACCCGGCCGGGGTCCGTTGGGCCGAGACGACCTCGAGGGTAAACGGCTTGGCGGTTGGCCAGTAGATGGTGGATGCCGAGAAGTCGTGGGTGAGATCGATCCACTCGGCGTCGCGCAGGGTCTCGATCGGATCGGCCTTGGCGCAGGCAAGTCCGGCGAGCAGGAGAACCGGGTGTGAGCGTCTCATGGGCTACGCCCTCCGGATGATGGGTCAGGCACCCACCGCAGCGCGCGCCGCGTCGAGTGCCCGTTCGATGCCGCCGCTCGGAATGTCCAGGTGGGTCACGGCGCGAACGGTGGTGGGACCGAGCACGCTGAATCGCACGCGATGGCTGGCAAGGGTCCGGGCCCCGAACTCGTCTCCCGTAAGGCCGGTGCCGCTCACATCAAAGATGACGATGTTGGTCTGGACTCGAGCAGCATCGAGCCTGATCCCCGGAAGCCGGCTCAGGCCCAGGGCGAGACTACGGGCGCGTTGGTGGTCCTCCGCCAGCCGGGTGACATGGTGGTTGAGGGCGTAGACGCCGGCCGCAGCGATGATGCCCGCCTGGCGCATGGCGCCGCCGAACCGCTGCTTGTAGCGCCACGCCTCTTCGATGAAGTCACGCGATCCCGCCAGGACCGCCCCCACCGGCGCCCCCAGCCCCTTGCTCAGATCGATCCACACCGAATCGAACGGGGCGGCGAACGCGCGAGCCTCGACCCCGGTGGCGACCACTGCGTTGAAGAGGCGGGCCCCGTCCATGTGGGCTACCAGGCCGGCGGCGTGGGCCGTGGCGCAGACGGCCTGGATCTGGGGCAGCGGCCAGCACACGCCGCCGATGACGTTGCTGGTTTGTTCAATGGAGACGGCGCGGGACCGGGGCATGTAGTACACCAGGGGCCGGATGGCCTGGCGCACCTGTTCGGCGCTGAAGAGCCCATCCGGCGAGGGCAGCGGCCGGAGTACCGCACCGATCAGGGCCGCGGCGCCTCCGACCTCGAACAGCAGCGGATGGGCCAGCTCCTGGAGCAGGATCTCGTCGCCGGCGCGGCAGTGCACCGCGAAGGCCACCTGATTGCACATCGTGCCGGAGGGAAGAAAAAGCGCCGCCTCCTTGCCCAGGAGATCGGCGACCATGTCCTGCAGGTGATTGACCGTCGGATCTTCGCGCTGCTGTTCGTCTCCGACCTCGGCTTGGCACATGAACCGGCGCATGGCGGCCGTGGGACGGGTCACGGTATCGCTGAACAGGTCGACCTCTACCACTCCATGCTCTCGATCCTCCGGAGGCCAAGGCGGAGGGGCACGATGGTGGCGGCGGCGCAGATGATGAACACCGCGGCGCCCGCGGCCACCAACTCGGGGGTGACCGGCACGGGCGAGCTGGCGTCGCGCTGGGTCCGCAGGTACGCCGTCACCGGGACGGCCTCGATCATCAGGATTGCCGCCAGCAGGCTCAAACTGCTCATCATGTAAACCAGCCCCCCGAAGCTGGTGGGAATCTGGGCGGCGTTCTCGCTGCCGAACTGAGGATACAGGGCGCCGAACGACAGCGCCAACGCGCTCGCGGCCATCGTGTACAGCGTGATGGTCATGATCGCCACCATCGCCATGAAGGCGCTGGCGTGCAGCAGGTAATTGGTGAGCAGGGTGATCGCGACCGCCAGCACCAGCAGCGGCAGCGTCCCCATCCAGTACTTGCTCCATAGCATGGCCCGGGGATCGAGGGGGCTCGAGCGGAGGAGCCACATCTGCCGGCCTTCCAGCGAAATGCCGGGGAACACGAAGCGCGCCGCCACCGCCGCCAGAACGAATCCGCCGAGCCCGATGTTCAGGAACGAGATCAGCGTCATCAGCCGGAAGGGGACCCGCTCGCCGGTCAGCGGCAGCGACTTGATGTTGAAGAGGTACACCATCAGGAGCACGGCCAGGAGAATGAGCTGGCTCCACTGGGTGTTGTCGCGGAAAAAGAGCCGCAGGTCCTTGAGAATGAACTCCCGCTTGGAGGGAGGGAGCGAACCCAGCAGCCGGGTCAGAGGCCGCCGCAGCGGGCGGCGGACCTTACGTTCGGCACCCTCCTGCGCCTTGGAGAAACCGCTGTGGTACAACCTGCCGTGGAGCAGGGCGCCGATCACCAGGGCCACCGCGGCGCCGCCCCAGAGCATGGCCACCGGGAACGGATCGGCTACCCGGAGCAACCAGTTCATGATCATGGCCGCGCTCCACTCGCTCGGGAGGAATGGGCTGGTCGGCGTACGCAGCACGGCCAGGTATTCCACCAGATTCTTGAAGCCTTCCGGCCGGGCCAGCTGCTCCGGACGGAGGAAGCGAAGGCTCACCACGACGATGACTACGGCGCCGGTGGCGATCAGCCCGAGGAGCTCGCGGGTACGCCGGGCCGGGAACACGTTCACCAGCACCATCGTTATCGCGGTGCCGACTACGGCCGGCAGGATGACGTAGGGAAGGAAGGCCGCCGCGGCCACGAGGGGAAACAGGAACCCGCCGTGGTATACGATGCCGTACGCGGTGAAGATCGGGAGGGCCAGGAGCGCCACCATCCAGCTCGAGTGCACCACCGTCTCCGCCAGCTTGGCCAGGTACAGCCGCCACCCGGTCACGGGCGAGGCCACCAGGAGGTCGAGATCCTTGGCCAGGAAGAAAGTGGAGAGCGAGGTGATGATGTTGGAGAGCAGCAGAATGGAGAGGAACGCCAGCAGGATCACCTCGAGCACCTTGCCGGCCATCAGATTGCCGATCTCCTCCACACCCTGGAAATAGCGAAGCACCCGGAAGGCAATGCCGAAGACGGCCGCCCAGAAGAGCAGGGCCACCAGGGCCAGCAGCAGGGCGCGGGCGGTGGAACCGGACTGCTCCTGCCGCACCCGGGCCAGCGCGCCTCGCCACTTGGGCGTAAGCACGGTCCAGAGACGCGGCTGCACAATCGTGGATGAGCTCACCCGGATCAGGCGTCGAGAATCGTATCGAGCTGGTGCTCCCGCATGCCGCCGGTGAGCTTGAGGAAGAGATCCTCCAGCCCCAGGTCAGCGGAAGCCGTTTGTTCCTGCAGATCGGCCATGGTGCCGGCGGCAACGATGCGGCCGCCATGCACGATCGCGATGCGGTCGCACATCGTCTCGGCCACTTCGAGCGTATGGGTGCTCATCAGCACCGTGCCGCCGCGGTGGACGAACTGGCGGAAGAGGTCCTTGAGCAGGCGGGCGCTTCTGGGATCGAGTCCGACCATCGGCTCGTCCACGACGATCACCTCGGGCCGGTGCACCAGCGCACCCGAGATGATGAGCTTTTGCCGCATCCCGTGGCTGTACGATTCGGTGAGCTCGTTCTTCCATCGAGCCAGCTCGAAGAGCTCGAGCAGCTCGTCGATTCTCCGCTCCACCGCCGGGCCGTGCTGGCCGTAGAGCGCGGCCGCAAAGCGGAGAAACTCGGCGCCGGTCAGCTTGTCGTAGACGAACGGTCGATCGGGAATGAAGCCGAGCCGCGCCTTGGCCTCGAGGGGACGGCGGTTGATGTCGATGCCCCCGATCTCGACGGTTCCGCTGGTGGGCCGGAGAATGCCGGCGATCATCCGGAAGGTGGTGGTCTTCCCGGCTCCATTGGGCCCCAGGAATCCAAACAGCTCCCCGCTCGGCACTTCCAGGTCAATGCCGTCCACCGCCGTGAACCGGCCGTAGCGTTTGGTGAGCTGTTTGAGTCGGATCACGGCTTCCTCCGTACAATCGCCTCGATGAGATCCCGGTCCGCATCCCGTTCCACCACGATGTGGAGCGCGGAGGGGCACCCTCCAGCATCGGCAGGAAAGGTCTCCGCCAAGAGCGCGGCCGCTTCCTCCATCGAGAGATCCCCTGAGTCGGCCCCGATCAGGGGGGTGGCCAAGGTCCCCAGCTCCCAGTCGGTGGCTCGCTGCCAGGCCGAAACCAGCGCCTTTCGGACCACGTCCCGGCCGGTCTTCGAGTCGGGATCCCGGATGACGACGTGGAGCACGAACGGGGCCGCGAGGTCTCCACTCCCGGTGACAACGGCGGCGCCTGCCTTGAGCGGGTTGGCCAGGTGCCTCTGCTCGGCAAATCGCGCGCCTGCCCGCTGATCCAGCCGGGAGACTGCGGGGCCTACGGGATTCAGGCTCTCGTCGGCCGGGCGGAGGATCGCATCGGCCTCGGTCAGGGCCAGGTCGTCTACGATCACCTGGATCACAGGCCGGCCAGATCCCGGCCCCGGCGGTACATCTCCCGGGCCTCTTCCGGCCGGCTTAGCCGGTCCAGAACCCTTCCCATGAGGTGGTAGGCCTTGGCGTCGTCGGGGTTTACCTGCAGGGCGCGCTCCAGCGCTGAGCGGGCCCCCACCAGGTCGCCCTGCTGGTTCAGTGAGTCGGCAAGGTAGTAGTAGGTCTTGGCGTTGTCCGGCTGGAACTCCAGCGCCCGGTGAAAGGCGGATGCGGCCTCTTGCACGAGGCCCCGGCGCCACAACAACAGGCCCAGCTCGAACTGCGCCGGAGCGTGAGAAGGGTAGAGCCGGAGTACCCGGCGGAGGTCCTCCTCAGCCTCGCGATAGCGCTGGAGCCGGCCGAGCAGGGCGCCCCGGAGCACCAGGAATTCGGTCTGATCGGGTGCCCGCCGCAGGCCGTCCGAGAGCACGTCCACCGCCTCCTTGGCCTCCTCGAGACGGTCCAGCAGACGGGCAAAGTGGAGCCGGGCTTCCACGTGCTCGGGCTCAAACTCCAGCAGCTCGCGATAGGGCCGGACCGCCTGGCCCGGGAGCGGCCCCGCGGCCAGGTCGTCGGCTACCTGCAGCCGGCGCTCCGCCGCGCTGTGATCGCGCGCCGGGGGCCCGGCTTCCTGGCTGGGGGCAGATGGGGTCAAGACTAGGGCTATGGGCTGAAGGCTAGGCCGTGGCTCAACAGGCAAAATTCCCCGGAGTTGCTGTCGAGTGCTCTTATGGTAGACCCCAGAGCCGGAAACTGGTAGCTCAACCGGCGGCCTTCGACACCGGCCGGTTGACCCCGCGCGCGAGTTTCGGGTACCTTTCGGGGCTATGGCTCAGGAATACCTGGTGGTGCGGGGCGCCCGCGAACACAACCTCAAGAACATCTCCGTCGCAATTCCACGGAATCAATTGACGGTCATCACCGGCCTCTCCGGATCGGGGAAGTCGTCGCTTGCTTTTGACACCATCTACGCCGAGGGCCAGCGCCGCTATGTTGAGTCGCTCTCCGCGTACGCCCGGCAGTTTCTTGGCTTGATGGAGAAGCCCGACGTCGATGCCATAGAGGGCCTTTCTCCAGCCATCTCCATCGAGCAGAAGACCACCGGACAGAATCCCCGCTCCACCGTCGGCACCGTCACCGAGATCTACGATTACCTGCGGCTGCTCTGGGCGCGGGTGGGCGTGCCGCACTGTCCCACCGACGGGACCCCGGTCGCCCGTCAGAGCGCCGCCCAGATCACCGACACCGTGCTGAGCTGGCCGGAAGACACCCGGATCGAGATCCTGGCGCCGCTCGTGCGCGGCCGCAAAGGAGAGTTCCGCGAGATGCTCGACGACGTGCGGAAGCGCGGCTTCGTACGCGTCCGCGTGGATGGCCAGACCTACGATCTCGCCGAGATTCCGGCCCTGAACCGCCGCCAGAACCACGATATCGCGGTGGTGGTAGACCGCCTGGTGGTGCGGCCGGGTGACCGGTCCCGGCTCAACGACTCGATCGAGACGGCGCTCAAGACAGCGGATGGTGTGGTGGAGGTGGTGAGGTACGAGGGAACGCAGGAAGGAAGTTCCGTGGTTTTTTCCGAGCGCTTCGCCTGTCCCGTCTGCGGCCTGTCGCTGTCCGAGCTGGAGCCACGCCAGTTTTCCTTCAACTCACCATTCGGCGTGTGCCCCGACTGCCACGGCCTGGGAACCCGCCGCGAGGTGAATGCCGATCTGGTCCTGGGCGACCCCAGCATCTCGATTCTGGAGGGCGTGATTCTCCCCTGGGGGGAGCCGAGTGGCTACCTCCGCAAGGTGGTGCTCCCAACTTTGGCCGGCGCGTTCAAGTTCGACCTCAACGCGCCGTGGGGAGAGCACAGCGACTCAGCCAGGAACGCCATCCTGCATGGTGCCCCCGGGCGATTCAAGTTTCAGACCGACGGCGCGCGAGGCAGGGGCGAGTACGAGAGTGATTGGGAAGGAGTCCTCAAGAACGTCGAGCGTCGCTACCGCGAGTCCACCAGCGATGGGGTTCGGACCACGCTCGAGGAGTTCATGATCGAGCAGCCGTGCCAGACTTGCGGCGGCAAGCGACTCAAGCCCGAGAGCCTCTCGGTCCTGGTGAACGGCGCCAGTATCGGAGATGTGGTGGATCTGCCGGTTCAGCGCGCCATCGATTTCTTCGAAAGCGTACCTCTGCGGCGCGCGCGCGCGGCGGAGAACGGCGCCGGCAACGGCCGTCCCGGGCTCGACCCCGACATCGCGGGTCCCATCCTGAAGGAGGTGGTCGACCGGCTGCGTTTCCTGCGCGACGTCGGGCTCGATTATCTCACGCTGGGACGCGCCGCGAACTCTCTCTCGGGTGGGGAGACCCAGCGTATCCGCCTGGCCACTCAGATCGGCTCCCGGCTGGTGGGAGTGCTGTACATCCTGGACGAGCCAAGCATCGGCCTCCATCAGCGCGACAATGAGCGACTGCTCGCCACGCTCCGCGGGCTGCGCGATCTCGGCAACACCGTCATCGTGGTCGAGCACGACGAGGACACCATCCAGGCGGCCGACCATGTCATCGATCTGGGCCCCCGGGCGGGCAGGTTCGGTGGGGAAGTCGTCGCCGAGGGGACGGTG
>DASVGF010000036.1:0-3876 GCA_036379675.1 Gemmatimonadales bacterium
CAGCAATGACGACTGGATCCGGACCACAGAGCCGCGCCATGCCCGGGGGACCACCGAGCTCCTGCGAAGGATTCAGAAGCTTCATCCCGACGATCTCTACGTGGCGGAGTACGAGGGGCTGTACTGCACCGGCTGCGAAGAGTTCAAGCAGGAGAGCCAGATCGTGGATGGGCACTGCATCGAGCACCCCACGCTGGAGCTGGTGCGTACCCGCGAGCGCAACCACTTCTTCCGGTTGAGCCGTTATCGCGATCGCATCCTCCAGCTCATCAATCGCGGCGAGCTCAAGGTCGAGCCCGCCATTCGACGCAACGAGGTCCTCCGGCTGCTGGAAGGCGGGCTGCAGGATATCTCGGTCTCGCGGCTCCGGCAGCCTTGGGGCATCCCCTTCCCCAACGATCCGGACCAGACCGTCTACGTCTGGTTCGATGCGCTCATCAACTATCTCTCGGCGACGGGCTTTCCCGCGGAGGGGTACCAGACGCTCTGGCCCGCCGATCTGCACATTGTGGGCAAGGGCATCACCCGCTTTCACTGTGTCATCTGGCCGGCCATGCTGCTCGCGGCGGAGCTGGAGCTGCCGCGCCAGGTGTGGGCTCACGGCTATGTGCAGTGGGAAGGCACCAAGATGTCCAAGACGGCGGGCACCGCCGTGACCCTCGACGAGGCAATCGAGCGGCACGGTCCCGACCCGCTCCGCTACTTCCTGCTCCGCGAAGTGGGGTTCGAGGCCGACGGCAACTTCAGCTGGGATCGCTTCGACGAGCGCTACACCGCGGACCTCGCCGACGGGCTCGGGAATCTGGCGTCACGCTCGCTTGCCATGCTTCAGAAGTACCGCGGCGGAAAGATCCCGGCGGCACGCCAGGTCACCGCTCTCGACCAGGCCGCCGACAAGGCAGTGGCCGAGTATGAGCGCGCGATGGATGCTTTCGATCTGCGCGGCGGTGTGGAGGCCGGGTGGGCGCTCGTCTCGGCGGCCAACCTCTTCGTGCAACAAACTGCACCTTGGTCACTGGCAAAAGCCGAGCGACAGACCGAGCTCGACGACGTCCTCGGCGCGCTGGCTCGAGCCCTTGCCCGGCTCGCTGTTGTGGCGAGCCCCTTCATTCCGGGCAAAGCGCAGGCACTCTGGGAGGCCCTCGGACTGGATGGACAGGTGGGAGCCGCCGGATGGGAGGCGGCGAGGAATCCAGCGGTGGCCGGCCGCACCTCACGTAAACCCGAGATCCTGTTCCCCAAGCCAGCCAGCGTGTAGAAGTTAGCGGCTTGAGCACACCAAACTATTTGACAGTGAAAGAGTTATCATAAGAATTCGGCCTTGACAATCGTGATCCCCAAGAGCCACCTTAGCTTGAGCAGGGACCACGATCGCCCCCCGCACCACCTTGGTGCGCACATTGCAGGTCCTGGTTGTCTGAGCTCGTCGGGATCCACGCAGATATGGGTTGAGGTATTGTCATGGCCAAACGCCGTTGGACTCTGGTTCTCGTCCCCCACGGGTCGGAGCCCTCGCGCATCGTCGAGGTCTCCCATGGCGTGCTCCGAGCTGCGGCGTCGGCTGCCGCTGGGTTCCTGGTCCTCCTGCTTCTGGCCGGCTACGCCACTTTCTCCCATACGACCGACCTTTCCCAGAGCGCCAAGCTTCAGCAGGAGAACGCCTCCCTGGCCCGGGAGATCACCGAGTTGAACGGGCGCCTCAGCACCCTCGCCGATACCCTCACCCGGATCTCCCAGCGTGACGCCCGCATCAGAGTTCTGGCCAACCTCGAGCCGATCGACCCGCAGGTGCAGGCGGCCGGCATCGGTGGTCCGGCCGGCATCTCCGAGATGGGGGTCACCAGCCTCACTGGCATGGCTCGGCGTTCGGCAGAGATCCGGATCGACCTGAGCGCCCTGATCCGGAGAGCCAACCTGCTGGCCTCGTCGTTCCAGGAGGCGGCAGACACACTGGCTTACCACACCGCCCGGCTCGCTGCCACGCCGTCCATCATGCCGACCCAGGGGTGGCTCTCCAGCGCGTTTTCCTCCATGCGGGCCCATCCGATCCTGCACTACGCCCGGCCGCATGAGGGCATCGACGTCACTGCCCCCATGGGCAGCCCGATCGAGGCGCCCGCCGCGGGCATGGTGGTCGATGCCGGCTGGGAATCCGGCTACGGGAACACGGTCACCATCGACCACGGGTTCGGCATCGTGACCAAGTTTGCTCACGCCTCCAAGCTGCTGGTGAAGACCGGGCAGCGGGTGCGGCGGGGCCAGCGTATCGCCCTGGTCGGCAACTCCGGGCTGGCCACCGGGCCTCACCTCCACTACGAGGTGCACGTGAAGGGCCGGCCGGTGGACCCGCTCAAGTACGTGCTGCCGGATGATGTCGTGACGGACTAGGCGGGGCAGCGGGACAGCGGGGCAGGTAAAACAACAGCGGCCTTCCGACACTCACGGAGGCCGCTTTTTCATTCTGGAATCCTTGCGGTCACTGCCCCGCCGCCCCGCTGCCCCGCCTAGAACTTCACCTTCGGCGGCTCGGTGGCTCCCGGCGTCGCCTCGAAGTACTCGCGTGGCTTGCCCATCCCGAACACCTTGGCCGTCAGGTTGTAGGGGAAGCGGCGGATGTAGCTGTTGAACTCCCCGACCGAGGTGTTGTAGTCCTGCCGGGCCACGGAGATCCGGTTCTCGGTGCCTTCGAGCTGGGCCTGGAGATCGCGGAAGTTGTCGCTGGAGCGGAGCTGCGGGTAGTTCTCGGAGATCGCCAGCAGGCGTCCCAGGCCCTGGGTGAGCTCCTGGTTTGCGGCCGCCATCCCGGGCACATTGCCGGCCTGCACTGCTCCTGACAGGCGAGCACGGGCGTTCGCGATCGAGATGAAGACGGTGTCTTCCTGCTTGGTGACGCCCTTCACCGTCTCGACCAGATTGGGGATCAGGTCGCTGCGGCGCTGGAGCTGGGTCTGGATCTGACCCTGCGCCTTGTTGACCTGCTCGTCGAGCGTCTGGATGGTATTGTAGCCGCAGCCCGACAGGAGCAGGACCGACGCAAGCAGCGGAGCGCGACATCTGGAGCGAAGCCTCATCACTGGTCTCCGAGCTGAAGTTGATCGAGGAACCGGGCCGAGTGCTCCACGGCTTCCATGTAATTCTGAAATTCGGGCGCCTGGCAGCGCCACTCGCGGTCAACCCGATGGCGGACGACATGCAGCAGGTGCTCGCCTTCGAAGCCCACGGCCGACGCAGCGGCGGCGGCGAGCTCCAGGGGCCCCTTCGGCACCGGCTTGCCGATGAGAGTAAGCAGCCCACGCAGCAGCACCAGGATGGTGGCCGCGCTTTGAAGTCCCAGCGCGCCCAGCGCGGCGGGGTCGGGCGCATACGTCGCGTACCCCTGTCGCAAACGCATCAGCTTGCCCCGAAACTCGCGCTCCAGCCCTTTCCTGAGATCCCCGCGCTGCACCCGCACTCCATGCAGCGGATCAGCGCCGCGCAGCACCTGGTAGGCGCTCTGCATGTCGGTGATCTCGATCGGAAACGCGTCGGTGGCGCGGTCCCATTCGGCCCGGCTCATGACCAGGGGCGGCTCCGTCGAGGCCTTCCGCCACTTGCCGAATGCCGGGCCCAGCGAGCGGAGCACCTGGGGACTCAGCTCGCCGGTGACGAGCATCAGATTGATGTCGGAGCGCCCCGGCACGAAGTCGCCCCTGGCCGCTGAGCCGTAGAGCACGGCGCTGTAGCCGGCGCCGAGCGCGGCGTCGGTGTCCGTGAGGAAGGTGTCGACTACTTTTGCCACCGACTCGCGCATTAGAACCGTCCTCCGCCACCGCCGCCGCTGAACCCGCCGCCGCCACCGAACCCGCCGAAACCTCCGCCGCCACCGCCCAAGCCCCC
>DASVGF010000037.1:0-11153 GCA_036379675.1 Gemmatimonadales bacterium
CGCCCGGCCGGCGGGGCCCGGGAGTCGTGCGAGCCGGCGGCGCGGGCTGGCGCTGTTCATGGGCCAACTTGCGATGAACGCCCTGTGGACCTGGCTCTTCTTCGCCTGGCGGCAAGGCGCGGTGGCCTTCGGTGAGATCGCCGTGTTGTGGCTCGTGGTGCTCACCACGGCCTGGCACTTTGGTCGGGTGCGGCCGCTGGCAGCGTGGTTGCTCCTGCCGTACCTAAGCTGGCTGGGCTTCGCAACGGCCTTGACGTGGGCGGTGTGGCAGCGCAATCCCGGCTACCTGTAGAGGCGCCGTCACCTCCGGAGTGGGTGCCGCCAGGGTGGCGCCTCCCGGAGTATGGGGGTGAAACAAATGGTTCAGGCCGTGTGCCCGGTGTCCCTTGCCTTGGCGATAAGTCTTTCGGTGATTGCCTCCTGGGGCTGCTCGCCCGATGGGAAGGCCAGGGCGCCGGATTGGAAACGGGTCCCCGTGTCGCTCGAACTGCGCCTGGCCCAGGGTTCGCCCGCGCCCGGCCTGGTTCGAGCGGCGGTGTACGGTCAGGGCAAAACGGTGTATCTCCACCCGGAAGCTGAGTTGTCCAATCGTGACATCGCCAAAGTCGAAGCCGTCAAGACGAGGATAGGGCAGGGCCTCATTCTCCAGGTCTGGCTCACGCGACCTGGGGCCTCCCGGCTCAAGGAGGCCACTCGGCGCCACATCGGTGACAGTCTGGCGGTGTTGATCGATTCCGTGGTCATGGCGGTTCCGCTCATCCAACAAGCCCTCGGCAGCGACCCGAGGCTCCCGATCGACATTGGAGTTCCCCTCGACCCCAAGGAGGCGCAGCAACTGGCTGCTTCCGTGTCCCAGACCTGGCCTCCGGCCAAAGGCCGGCGCTGAGGCCTGGCGGGTAGAGCCGATCTGCAGCGCGGGAAGCAGGGTGTCTTGCCGCGCTGCTGCGGCTACGCGCTCCGCCGCGCCAACACCGCCTCACTCTCGGCCGGGGGCGAGGTCAGATAGGCCGTTCTGATGGCGGACACCTGGAGGGCCGCACCCTTGGGGGTGACCTTCCGGAACAGCGGCAGGAATTCGTCCCACCGCACCAGAATGTTCCGGGCCCGGGGGCTCACTGTCTTCTCCTCGTGCTCGTGAATCAGGCGCCGCAGGACCTCCACGTCCTCGGGCTCCAGACTACTCAGCTCGACCAGGTCGTGGTTCAGCCGGGTGGCGAAGGTGCCGGTCTCGTCCAATACGTAGGCCACCCCGTTCGACATGCCCGCCGCGAAGTTCCGCCCGGCCCGCCCCAGCACTGCCACAATGCCGCCCGTCATGTACTCGCAGCAGTGATTTCCCGCGCCCTCGATGACGGCCACCGCCCCTGAGTTGCGGACGGCAAACCGGTCGCCCGCCTGGCCGGCCGCGAACAGCTTCCCACTGGTGGCGCCGTACAGCACCGTGTTCCCGATGATGAGGTGCTGGTGCGACTGGTCGGCGTAGCTGGCCCGGCGAAACGGCCGAATGGTGATCTCCCCACCGCTGAGCCCCTTGCCCACATAGTCGTTTGCCTCGCCTTCCAGCTCGAGGTGCACGCCACGGCAGAGAAATGCGCCGAAGCTCTGGCCCGCGGTGCCGGAGAATCGGAGGCGAACCGAGCCCGGTGCCAGTCCCTCGTCGCCGCGCCGCTCGGCAATGAAGCCCGCGACCCGCGCGCCTACGGCGAGGTGATGATTCAGGATCTGGTAATTGCCCGAGAAGGGCAGCCCGCAGTCGAGATACGGCTCCAGCTCGCTCAGGATCTCCCGGTCGAGCGAGACCAGGCCCGGACGGTCGTTGCGCTCCACCGTCCGGCGGAGCGGCACCTCCCGATCTTCTACCCGACGCTCCGGCGGCCCGGCGGCCCGTCGGTCCAGCAGCATCGAGAGATCCAGCATCTGGGCTCGAGGCACATCGGGGCGTTCGATCCGTTCGAGCAGATCGTTGCGCCCGATGATTTCATCGAGGGTGCGAAACCCGAGGTCGGCCAGTATACCCCGCACCTCCTCGGCGATCAGGGTGAAATAGGTGATCACCTGCTCCGGGGTGCCCCGGAACTTGGCCCGGAGGTCCTCCCGCTGGGTGGCGACGCCAGTCGGGCAGGTATTCATGTGGCACTGGCGGGCCATGTCGCATCCCAGGGCCACCAGCGGCGCCGTGCCGAAGCCATAGCTTTCCGCCCCCAGCAAGGCTGCGATGACCACGTCTCGGCCGGTCTTGAACCCGCCGTCGGTGCGGACCTCGATCCGGTGCCTGAGGCCGTTTCGCACCAGGGTGGCCTGCGCCTCGGCCAGCCCCAGCTCCCAGGGCGAGCCGGCATGCTTGATGGATGACAGGGGCGAGGCGCCGGTGCCGCCATTATGTCCGGCGATGAGCACGTAATCGGCATACGCCTTGGCGACGCCTGCGGCCACCGTGCCGACCCCGCTCTCGGAGACGAGCTTCACGCCCACCCGCGCGCGGGGGTTGACCGTCTTGAGGTCGTGGATCAGCTGCGCCAGGTCCTCGATCGAATAGATGTCGTGGTGCGGGGGCGGCGAGATGAGCTGAATGCCCGGGACCGCATGCCGCAGGCGTGCAATCAGGTCGGTGACCTTGTGTGCCGGGAGCTGTCCTCCCTCACCCGGCTTGGCCCCCTGCACGATCTTGATCTCCAGCTCCTCAGCCCGCATCAGGTATTCGGTGGTCACTCCGAAGCGTGCCGAAGCCACTTGCTTGATGCGATTGTCGGCCCGGTCTCCGTTTCCCATGCCATGGTAGTTGGCGGGATCCTCCCCTCCTTCGCCCGAGTTGGAGCGCGCGCCCATCCGGTTCATGGCAATGGACAGCGTCGCATGCGCCTCCGGCGACAGGGCGCCGAGCGACATGGCGGAGGATATGAACCGGCGCCGGATCTCTTCCGCCGGCTCGACCTCATCCAGCGACACCGGATCTCCTGGCCGGAAGCCCAGCAGATCCCGCGGGCCGGCCGGCCGCCGGGCCGCGTTCCTGGTGAGGAACGCGTGATACCCGTTCGCCGTCCCCTCGTCCGGTCCTTCCGCCTTGACCTTGGCCCGCTTCGCGCTCCCCACGGCCTGCTGCAGCGCCATGACGATGTGCGGCGACCAGCCGTGGTCCTCGCCCTCCTTGCGGAAGCGGGCGCGGCCGAAGTCGGGCAGCGCCTGCGGCCTCGCAAGGCTCGGGGCAAGCTCTGAGCGCAGCGAAGGGGAAGCCGTGTCCTCGACCGCATAGGCCGCCGCGTGTCGAGCCAGCACATCTTCCGCCAGCTCCTCGAAGCCGATACCGCCTATGGGCGAGGCCGTCCCGTCGAAGCACGACTCGATGACTTCATGTCCCAGCCCGAGCGTCTCGAAAATCTGTCCGCCGCAGTAGGACGAGAGGGTCGAGATACCCATCTTCGACAGGATCTTGAGTAACCCCTTCTCCGCCGCCGTGCGGTAGCTTCGCCGGGCCTCCGCTGGCGTGACCCGGTCAGCCGTTCCCCCGGCCTCGGCGGCGCGCTTGTCCGGCTCTCCGCTGAAGAGGCCGTCGATTCCCTCCAGCGCCAGCCAGGGGTGGACCGCCTCCGCCCCGTACCCGAACAGGGTGGCAAAGTGATGGATGTCGAATGCGTCGCCGGCTTCTGCCACGAGGCCCACCCGGGCGCGGAGCCCGACGTGCACCAGGTGCTGCCGCACGGCGCCGATGGCCAGGAGCATGGGGATGGGCGCCCGGCGGGCATCGGCCGTCCGGTCGCTGATGATGAGAATACGGGCCCCCCGGCGGGCTGCCCGCTCGGCGGCGCGGCGCAGGGCCGTCAGCGCCGGCTTGAGCCCGGCGGGCCCCTTCTCTGAATCCCACACCGCGTCCAGGGTCACCGTGGAGAAGCCGGCGACATTCCGAAGCGCGCCCATTTCCTCGGCCAGCAGGATGGGATGTTCCAGCCGCAGCATGCGGGCGTAGGAGGGCCGCTCCAGCAGCGGCGATCCGCGCCGGCCCAGATGCATGCGGAGCGACATCACCATGGATTCGCGGAGCGAGTCGATGGGAGGGTTGGTCACCTGCGCAAAGCGCTGCCGGAAGTAGGCGTAAAGGGTCTGGGGCACCGCCGAGAGGGGCGGTATGGGCGTGTCGTCCCCCATGCTCCACACCGGGTCGGCTCCGGTGCTACCCATCGGTTCGAGCACGAGGCGGAGGTCTTCCGACCCGTACCCGAAGGAGCGTTGCAGCCGGAGCAGCGAGTCGCCGGTGTTGGTTGGGGGGATCCGCGCCGGATCGGGAGCCAGGGTCGCCATATACCGCGCAACCCAGCGCGCGTAGGGACGGCGGGTCGCCACCTCCCGCTTGGCATCCAGGTTCCGGATGACCTCCCCTCTCCTCGTGTCGATCACCAGGACTTCGCCGGGGCCGACCTTGCCGCACTCGATCACCTCGCGGGGATCGAGGTCTACCAGGCCGACTTCGGACCCGGCTACGACCAGGCCGTCGCTCCGTACTTTGTAGCGACACGGCCGGAGCCCGTTTCGATCCACCGCAGCGCCGGCGAGCACACCGTCGGTGAACGCGAGTGCCGCTGGCCCATCCCACGGCTCCAGCACGCACTGATGGTACTCGTAGAACGCTTTGATGGACGGGTCCAGGTCGGAGTACTTCTCCCAGGCCTGGGGGATGGTCATCATGGACGCGTGCACCACGTCGCGGCCCGAACGAACCAGCAGCTCCATGGCGTTGTCGAGGCTGGCCGAGTCGCTGCCATCTCGCCAGATGACCTGCCTGAGCCGCTCGATCTTGGAGCCCCAGACCGGCGAGGCCATCATGGGCTGCCGCATCGTCATGGCGTTCCGATTGCCCCACAGCGTATTGATCTCGCCGTTGTGGGCCAGGAGCCGGAAGGGCTGCGCCAGCGGCCAGCTGGGCAAGGTGTTGGTCGAGTAGCGCTGGTGGAACACCGCGATGGCGCTCTCGTACTCCGGATACCGGAAGTCGGTAAAGAACGCGGGAAGGCGGGTCCCGGTGAGCAGCGCCTTGTACACGATGGTGCGGCAGGAGAGCGAGCAGGCGTAGAACCCCGGGAGGTGGAGGGAGTCGGCCCGACGTTCCATCTCACGGCGGGCGAGATAAAGCGAGCGCTCCCAGCTCTCCTCGTCGGTATGCAGGGCGGGACGGCCCACCAGGATCTGGCGAATGACCGGACACGACGCCTTGGCGCTGGGTCCGAGCACCTCGATGTTGGTGGGCACATCCCGCCAGCCCAGGACCGGAATGCCGTCCTCCGACAGGACGCTCTCGACCATCTTGATCGCGGCCGCCAACCCGTCGGCGGCGGAAGGCAGGAAGAATGCCCCGACTCCGAACGGGAGCCCGGGCTGGAGATGCAGGCCCAGCCGGTACGAGTCCCGGTAGAAGAGCCGGTGGGGAATCTGGGTCAGGAGGCCGGCACCGTCCCCCGAGTTATCGGTGGATGCGGCGCCCCGGTGCGCCACCCGCGCCGCCGCCTCCAGCGCCATCTCGATCACTTCGTGGCTGCGCACGCCCGAGGCGGAGGCGACTAAGCCGACGCCGCACGCGTCGTGTTCGCGATTCGGATCGAGGGAGGTTCCCGCGGCTGATGCAGCGTGTCGCGGGGGATGCTGACGGGAACCGGCCGGGTGGATCCGCTGCCCATTGGCGGCCATGGTGCCTCCTGAATTGTTTTTGCCTCAGCGGCCGGAGAGGCCGTACTCGAGGCCATAAAAAAGCCTGCTCTGGTCAGGAGCAGGCCGGGGTTAACGTGAACACGCTAACTCACCCGGTCGCTCCTCCGGAGCAGACAAGATTGAGATCGGTAATAAGGACGACGCGCGCGCGTGGCATGCTCATGCCGCATTATTATGCATTGTGCTGAATTCGTCAAGCGGGGGCAGCCCGCCCTGGCGGTCCGGCGAGCCCGACTCCTGGCTCTGGAGCGCATCCGCTCTTGACATGGTCTCCCCGATGGCGTAGCCTCAGTATCCAGTCCAGGGTATAAAGTTACTGTACCGATTCGCTCCAAAGGATGCTCGGCCCCCAGCCATGCCCGTAACGCTCAGCCTTCTCGTCGCGCTTCTTAGCGTCCTGCTTACCGTCCTTATCGGTGAGCAAGAGGTCCGCGGCGTGCTTGAGCGAGCAACATGAGACGGTAAGTCTCCCCTGATTGCAACCGGCGCCGCGGACCCCGAAGTCCGCGGCGCTTCTGTTTCGTCCTCAGCCAACAGAAAGCGCTCGTATGGCAACCCCGCACGTCCTGATCTTCGACACCACCCTGCGCGACGGCGAGCAGGCGCCCGGCAACAGCCTCACGCCCGAGGAGAAGCTTCGGCTGGCCCGCCAGCTCGATGCCCTCGGCGTGGACATCATCGAAGCCGGGTTCCCCGCGGCCTCCGAGGGGGACTACCGGAGCGTGCGGGACATCGCGGCCGAGATCAAGCGGCCCGTGATCGCGGCACTGGCCCGCTGCCTCGAGCGCGACATCGAGCTGGCCGGTGAGTCGCTGAGCGAGGCGGCCCGGAGCCGCATCCACGTATTCATCTCCACGTCCGACCTGCACATCCGGGACAAGCTCCGAACCACCCGGGAGGGCGTGCTCGAGATGACCCGCGCCGCGGTCAAGCAGGCGCGGAGCTACACCGATGACGTGGAATTCTCCGCCGAGGACGCCAGCCGCACCGATCCCGACTTCCTCTGCCAGGTCGTCCAGGCCGCCATCGAGGAAGGCGCCACCACCATCAACCTGCCCGACACGGTGGGCTATGCCATGCCGCACGAGTACGCCGCCATGTTCCGCGACGTGCGCGAGCGGGTGGCCGGCATCGACACCGTCGTGCTGAGCGCCCACTGCCACGATGACCTGGGACTCGCCGTGGCCAATACGCTGGCCGCCGTCAGCGCCGGCGCCACCCAGGTCGAGTGCACGGTGAACGGCATCGGAGAGCGGGCCGGCAACGCCGCCCTGGAGGAGATCGTCATGGCCAGCCGGGTCCGGGGGCCGGCGGTGGCGTTCCAGTGCAAGGTGGAGTCGCGGGAGATTTACCGGACCAGCCAGCTGCTCTCACACCTCACCGGCGTCTTTCCCCAGCCCAACAAGGCCATCGTGGGCCGCAATGCGTTTGCCCACGAGGCAGGCATCCACCAGCACGGCATGCTGCTCAACGGCCTCACCTACGAGATTATCCGCCCGGAAATGGTGGGGATTCCACGCTCCACGCTGGTGCTGGGGAAGCACTCGGGGCGCCATGCGCTGGAACGCCGGTATCTGGAGCTCGGATATCAGCTGGGCGAAGAGGAGCTGGCCGAGATGTACCGGGGCTTCGTCGCCCTGGCCGACCGCAAGCGCGAGATCCTGGATGAGGACCTGCTCGCGTTGCTGCACGCCAGCTTCCACGACGCGCCCGAGGAATACCAGCTCAGCCACCTGCGGGTGGTCTGCGGCAGCGTCACGGCCACGGCCGAGGTGCGCATGAAGGGGCCGTGGACCGGTGAACGCTCGGCGCGGGGGTCCGGCGATGGCCCCATCGCCGCGGCCTTCGCGGCCGTAAGCGAGATCCTCGGCCGCCAGCTCGAGGTATTGAGCCTGACGCTGAGGTCGGTGACACCCGGACGCGACAGCGTGGGGCAGGTCTTCCTCCAGGCCAAGATCGACGGCAAATCGCTCTCGGGTCACAGTGCGTCCACCGACATCGTGGAGGCCAGCGCCCGGGCCCTGGTGCACGCGCTGAACAAGGCGCGGCACGCCGACCGGCTGGAGGCCAGCTCGTTGAACTCGGTGTATCTGTGGGGAGTGTGATGGAAGAGAGAAACGTGAGCGGTGAGCGGTTCGCGGTGAGCGGGAACAGCAGGGAACATCCCGCTGACCTCTTACCGCTTACCGCACACCGAGTCTTGACTGGGAGTTCCACCTCATGACGGAGACCCTCACCGGCTCGCAGATCCTGTGTCGCGCCCTGCTGGAGGAGGGCGTGGAGGTGCTGTTCGGCTACCCCGGCGGCGCCATCATGCCGTTCTATCACGCGCTGCCCGAGTACCCGGGGCTGCGGCACGTCCTGGTGCGCCACGAGCAGGCGGCGGCCCATGCGGCCGACGGTTACGCCCGGGCCACGGGGCGGGCCGGGGTGTGCGTGGCGACGTCAGGGCCCGGGGCGACCAACCTCGTCACCGGCCTGGCCACCGCGCACATGGACAACACCCCCGTGGTGGCCATCACCGGCCAGGTCTCCCGCAGCATGATGGGGCGGGATGCCTTCCAGGAGACCGACATCATCGGCATTACTCAGCCGATCACGAAGCATAGCCGGCTGATCGAGGACGTCGAGGAGATTGCGGAGGCGGTGCGCGAGGCGTTCCATGTGGCCCAGGAGGGCCGGCCGGGTCCGGTGCTGCTGGATGTCCCGAAGGACGTTCAAAATCAGAAGGGCGAGTGGAACGCGGGAACGAGGGAACGAGGGAACGATTCGTCCTCAGCGCGTCCGATCCTTCCATCGTTCAACCGTTCCGCCCTCGAACACGCGGCCAAGCTCATCGGCGAAGCCCAGCGCCCCCTCATCATGGCCGGGCACGGCGTGGTGCTCTCGGGCGCATACGCCGAGATCCGGGTGCTGGCCGAGCGCGCGGGAATCCCCGTGATCACCACGCTGCTGGGGATCAGCGGGTTCCCCGAGTCGCACCCGCTGCATCTGGGTATGCCGGGGATGCACGGCGAAGTCCACGTCAACCGCGCCATCCAGCAGTCCGACCTCATCATCGGGCTCGGCCTCCGGTTCGACGACCGGGTCACCGGCAACCTGGCCGGCTTCGCCCGGGGCGCCAAGGTCATTCACGTCGAGCTTGATCAATCGGAGATCGGCAAGAATGTGCCGGCAGCGGTCGGGCTGGTGGGCGACATCCGGGACGTCCTGTGCGCCCTGCTCCCGCTCGTCGGGCACCGCAACTGCGAGCCCTGGCGCAGGGAGATCGCCGGGTTCGTCCGGCCGCGGGACGAAAGCTTCCGGGCCGGGCTCTCGCCGCAGGCCATTCTGGACTCGATCGACCAGGCCTCTGGCGGCCGGTGCACTATCGTGTCCGACGTGGGCCAGCATCAGATGTGGGTGGCCAAGCTCTACCGCTATCAGCGGCCCAACAGTCACATCACCTCCGGCGGGCTGGGCACGATGGGGTTCGCCGTGCCCGCGGCCATGGGCGTAGCGCTGGCCCGTCCCGGGGAGCCGGTCTGGGCCATCTCCGGCGACGGCGGCTTTCAGATGAACATGCAGGAGATCGCCACCATGGTGCAGGAGGGGATCCCGGTGAAGATGGCCGTCTTCAACAACGGCTATCTCGGCATGGTGCGGCAGTGGCAGCAGTTCTTCCATGGGAAGCGCTACTCGGCCACGCCGATCTGGAGTCCCGACTACGTGCGGCTGGCAGCGGCGTACGGCATCGCCGGACACCGGGTCGAGTCGGCCGCTCAGCTCGATGCCGCCGTGCGTGCCGCGGTGGCCGAGCCGGGCCCCGCGCTGGTGGAGTTCATGATCGAGCAGGAGGCCAACGTCTTCCCCATGATCCCGCCGGGCGGCTCGCTCTCCGAGCCGATCGAGGGAGCGCCGCTGGTGTCGGCGTGACCGCCGCTCAGACCGTGTCGGTCCTGCTGGAGGACCGGCTCATCACGCTCAACCGCGCCGTCGGACTCATCCGGCGGCGCAATCTGCCCATTCAGAGCCTGGCCGTCGGCCCGACCGCCACGGCAGGACTTTCGAGGTTGACCATCATGATGCACTCCGACGGCGCCACGGCCGAGCGGGCCGTGCAGCACCTGCAGAAGATGATCGGCGTACGCGCCGCCATCGCGTTTCCCACCCGGGACGGCGTGACCCGCGAGCTCGCGCTGGTGAAGGTGCGGGCTCCTCACGAGCGTTACGGCGAGCTGCTCGACGTGGTGCAGCTCTACAACGCCGTGGTGGTGGACGATTCGACCGATGGGCTCATCATCGAGCTGAGCGGCTCGGAAGCGTTCGTGCTGTCCTGCATCCGCGCCCTGGAGCGATTTGAGGTCGTCGAGGTGGCCCGGAGCGGCACCATCGCACTCGGTACCGCCAACAACCTTCAACCCGAGACCGTCTCATGAGCCACCCACCCGTGCGGGTGTACTACGATGCCGATGCCGACCGCCGCCGCCTGGCGGACCGCACCTTTGCCGTGATCGGCTACGGCAGCCAGGGCCACGCTCACGCCTTGAACCTGCGGGACAGTGGCGCCGCGGTCAGCGTGGGGCTGAGGCCGGGGGGCGGCTCGTGGGACCGCGCGGTCGCGGCCGGCCTCGACGTGCGCCCGGTGGCGGAAGCCGCGGACCTTGCGGACGTGATCATGATGCTGGTGCCGGACCAGGACGGCCGCGCCATCTATGAGGGCGGCGTGGAACAGGGACTCCGGCCGGGGAAGACGCTCATGTTTGCCCACGGCTTCAACATTCACTACGGCGAGATCGTGCCTCCTGCCGGGGTGGACGTCAGCATGGTGGCGCCCAAATCGCCCGGGCACCTGGTACGGAGCGAGTTCGAGGCCGGCCGCGGTGTGCCTGGCCTGGTCGCCGTGCAGCAGGACGCCAGCGGCCAGGCGCTTGCCAACGCGCTCGCCTATGCCTCCGGGATCGGCTGCACCCGGGCGGGCGTGATCGAGACCTCGTTCCGGGAAGAGACCGAGACCGATCTGTTTGGCGAGCAGGCGGTGCTCTGCGGCGGCGTCACCGCGCTGGTCAAGGCGGGCTTTGAAACCCTGACGGCCGCCGGCTACCGGCCGGAGATGGCCTACTTCGAGTGCCTGCACGAGCTCAAGCTGATCGTGGACCTGATGTATCGAGGGGGCCTGCAGTTCATGCGCTACTCGATCAGCGATACCGCGGAGTACGGGGACTACACCCGCGGGCCCCGGCTGATCACCGACGAGACCCGGGCGGAAATGCGGCGGATCCTGCAAGCCATTCAGGACGGCTCGTTCGCGCGGGAGTGGCTGGACGAGAACAAGGCGGGACGCGCCAACTTCGAGCGGCTGCGCCAGGCCGACCGCGATCACGAGATCGAGCGGGTGGGCGCCAAGCTGCGGGCGATGATGCCGTGGTCGGAGGAGGGGAAGCGGGGAAGCGGGGAGGCGGGGAGGCGGGGAAGCGGGG
>DASVGF010000038.1:0-2099 GCA_036379675.1 Gemmatimonadales bacterium
CTGATCGGCGCGATCGTGTGGGACCTGATCACCTGGTGGGGCGGGCTTCCCAGCTCCTCCTCCCACGCCCTGCTCGGCGGCTATGCCGGCGCGGCGATCGCCAAGGCCGGCTTCGGCGCGCTCATCCCGGGCGGGTGGACCCTGCCGCTCCTGTTCATCCTGATCTCGCCGCTCCTGGGCCTGGCTGTCTCCCTCCTCCTGACGGTGGGCCTGTCCTGGGGCCTGCGCAACGCGCCGCCGGGGCCACTGGATCGGGTCTTTCGACGGCTCCAACTGATCTCGGCCGCGCTTTACTCCCTCTCGCACGGCGCCAATGACGCCCAGAAGACGATGGGCATCATCGTGAGCCTGCTGGTGGCCACCCAGGCGCATTTCGCCGCCGCCACCGGCTTGTTGAGCCATTTCCACCTTCGCACGGCCGACCATGTGCCCCTCTGGATCGTGCTCTCCGCCCACGTGGCCATCGCGCTCGGCACCGCGATGGGCGGCTGGCGCATCGTGAAAACCATGGGCACGCGCATCACCAAGCTGCGCCCGTTCGGCGGGTTCTGCGCCGAGACCGGCGGCGGGATCGCCATCCTGATCGCTACCCACCTGGGCGTGCCGGTCAGCACCACGCACACCATCACCGGTGCGATCGTGGGCGTGGGCGCGGCGCAGAGAGTATCGGCGGTGCGCTGGGGAGTTGCGGGGCGAATCGTCTGGGCCTGGATCCTGACGATCCCGATGAGTGCGGCGATCGCGGCGGTGACCTACCTGGCGGTGCGTCAGTTCTGACACTTCTCACCCCGGCTACGCCGCCCGGGTGAACCGCTTCCCTTCCACGGCCTCGGTGTAGTCCGCCAGCAGCCGCTCGTACACCTGGTTCCAGTCGCGCTCCCTCGCGGTCCGGAGCGCGCCGGCGGCCAGATGCCGCCGAAGCGCGCCGTCGGTCAGCAGCCTCGCCAGCCCCTCCTCGATCGCCTTCACGCTGTCCGGCGCGACCAGCCAGGCGTTGTCGCCATGCTCGGAGAACTCCAGGACTCCGCCCGATGCCGCGACCAGGGGCGGCAAACCCGACCCCATCGCCTCGAGCAGAGAGTTTCCGAACGTCTCCGTAGGCGAGGGAAATGTGAAGATGTCCGCCGAGGCGTAGGCGGACGAAAGGTCGCTCCCCTGGAGCAGGCCGGGCACGTGCACGCCGGCGATCTCGCGGCTGCGAATCTCGTCCTCGAGGGGACCCCTCCCCACCAGAACGAGCTGCGCCGAGCCGCGCACCGGCGCCAGCCGCTCCCAGGCGCGGAGCAGCAGCTCGAGATTCTTCTCCCGCGCGATGCGGCCGATGTAGGTGATCAGGAGGTCGCCGGGCCCGACGCCGAAGCGGGTCCGGTACTCGTGGCTCCGGAAGCGGGGGTGGAACCAATCGGGGTCCACCCCCCGGCTCCAGAGCCCGGTGTGCAGGACGCCGCGGCTGTGCAGGTGCTGCTCGTAGATCCGCGACGGACAGAGGACCTTGTGGGCCTGACCGTAGAACCAGCGGAGATAGTGCCAGCCGGCGCGGATCGCCCAGGGGACGCCGTAGCGCTGGGCGTAGCGCTCGTAGTCGGTATGGGCGGAGGCGATGAGCGGCAGTCCCAGCTGTCGGGCGGCCTTCACCCCCGCGATCCCGAGCGAGAACTCCGTGACGACGTGGACCACGTCCGGGCAGAACCGGGCCAGGTCGTCGACGACGTCGCGCATCCGCGGGAAGGCCCACTGGACGTCGGGATAGAGGAAAAAGGGGACGCTGGGTGACCGATGCACCTCTGGACGGTCGGGCTGACCGGCGGACAGCCCATAGCTCGCCGAGTACACCCGCACCTGATGGCCCCGGGCCTGGAGTGCCTCGGTGAGGCGCAGGAGGGTCACGCCGACCCCGCTCACCATCGGCCAGTAGACTTCGGAGAAGAGCGCTACGCGCACGTTCTGTAAGATCCCCCCAACCGGGTCACCTTCATGCTTGCACCAGGTCAAGATCGCGGCCGCCGTCCCCGGGCTGACCTCGTCCCTGTACCGTATTTCCAACCCTCGTCCGGTACAAGGGTGACCCCCGCTGGATGGTGCATGAAACGGGCCTCACC
>DASVGF010000039.1:0-10062 GCA_036379675.1 Gemmatimonadales bacterium
CCGGTCCTGAGGATCTGCCGGTGGTCCGGCAGCGCCTGCGACTCGCCCGAGTCGGCGCTGACCATGAGCAGCGGCACCCTGATCCAGTTCGAGATCGCCGGCCAGGACATTTCAGTGCGCCGCAATGGGATCGTCGTCGTACCCGATCTCGAGTCGTACGTGGCCCTCTGGGACAGCCGGACGCTCCTGCCCTCCGGGAGCGACGTGGCTGAGAATGAGATCTACCGGCTGCGGGTTTTCCTCGGCGCTAGCGAGCTGGGATTCGTAGACGCCAAGGTATGGCGGACCGTAGGCCAGCTGCTCCAGATCACGCGGTGGAACGAGGCCAACCCCACCAACCCGTACTTCCCGCTCCCCCGGAACTCGATCCTGCCGGTCCCGTTCTGGATCGGGGAGCTGGCGGTGGCGCAGGCCCGGTCATTCGACTTGACCGGTCTGCCGCCGTCAATTGTCAGTGGTGCCACGGCCTCAGTCACGCTGACGGTGCGGGACGCCGACGGCAACGTTGCGACCGGCTACCGGGGAACCGTCGCGTTTACCTCGTCCGCTCCAGACGCGACACTCCCGCCGGACTACCACTTCACGGCGGACGACGCCGGCGTGCACACCTTCGCCGGCGTGTCCTTTAAGATGGCCGCAACCGGGACGACGCTGCGGGCGACCGATAATGCCGAGGCAGGACTTTTCAGGGAGATATCGGTCGACGTGCTCCCGGGGAACGCGGCTTCGCTCCAGCTGAGCGGGCTGAGCAACCCGTTCGGGGCCGGTGCCACTGGCTCGCTCACGGTGACGGCGCTCGACCAGAACGGCAACACCGCAACAGGCTACACCGGAACGATCGCCTTCACCTCCAACGACCCGCTGGCCCACCTTCCGGACGAGTACACCTTCACCCCGGAGGACGCGGGTACCCACGTCTTCGAAGACGTGATTCTACAAACCGCCGGTGAAGTGACGGTGCGCGCCATCGACAATGCGCACGAAAGCATCTTCGGTGTGCTACCCGTAACGGTAGGCGCAGTTGCCGCTGCCACGCTGCAGCTGACCGCATCCGATGACACACCAGTGGCCGGCGAAGCCGGCTCCGTGACGGTGACCGCACGCGATCCCAGTGGCAACGTCGCCACCGACTACAGGGGTACCATCGCGTTCACGTCCAGCGATCCGCTGGCGACACTTCCCGGCAACTACACCTTCACTGCCGCCGACGCGGGGACCCATGCGTTTCCCGCTGGTGTCACCTTGCGGACCGCGGGCTCCACCACGGTAACCGCCACCGACCAGGCGGTCGGCACCATCACCGGCTCACAGACCGTCACGGTGACGCCGGCCGCGGCGGCGACGCTGGTCCTGGCTGGGGTTCCGGCGCAGGCCCTGGCAGGCGTGGCGTACGACCTCAGCATCACTGCCCGGGACCCGTTTGGAAATACCGCCACCGGCTACCGCGGAACGATCCACTTCACCTCCACCGATCCCCTGGCAACCATTCCGCCAGACTACACGTTTACTGCCGAGGATGCCGGGACCCACAGCTTCGCGGCAGCGGTGATCCTCCGCACCGCGGGAGCGGCGTCGGTACGGGTTACCGACAACGCCGACGCGACCATCTTCGTTGTAATACCGGTGACGGTGGCGGCAACCGCGGCCGCCACGCTCCGGGTGACCGGGCTGAACGATCCGTTCGAGGCGGGCACGGCCGGCTCGGTCAGGGTGACCGCGCTTGACCTCCACGGCAACCTGGCGGCGGACTACACCGGAACCATCGCGTTTGCGTCCACGGACCCGCAAGCGACCCTACCCGAGAGCTACACCTTCAGCGCCGACGATGCCGGCAGCCACGAGTTCTCCGGGGCGGTCACCCTGCGGACCGCCGGCTCCGTTACCGTCACCGCCACCGATCAGGCGGTCAGCACCATCACCGGCTCGCAGCCGGTCAGCGTGACCCCGGCCGCGGCGGCAACCCTGGCGCTGGATGGGATTCCGCCGCAGACCACGGCGGGCGTCGCGCACGATCTCACCGTCACGGCGAAGGACGAATTCGGGAATACCGCAACTGGATACGCAGGGACCGTCGGGTTCACCTCGAACGATGATGCGGCGATGCTCCCGCCGGCGTACGCGTTCCAGGCCGGCGACGCCGGGGTGCGATCGTTCCCCGGCGTGACCTTCAAGACCGCGGGCGACCGGACGCTCCAGGTCACCGATGCCGCCGCGCCTGCAATCACCCGCAGCCTGACCGCGACCGTGGCTGCTGCCGCCGCGGCGGAGCTACGCTTTACCGTGCAGCCCTCGGGCGCGCTGGCAGGACAGACCATCGCGCCACCAGTGGTCGTCACCGCGTATGACCCGTTCGGCAATCTCGCGTCGGCATTCACCGGGCAGATCACGATCGCCATCGGCACCCACCCGAGTGGCGGAGTGCTCTCGGGAACACCCCAGGTGGCTGCCGCGAACGGGGCCGGCACATTCGCTGACCTCAGCATCAGCGCTGCCGGGAACGGATACACACTGGTCGCGTCAGCGGCCTCGCTGGCCAGCGCGACGAGTGAACCGTTCAACATCACCGCTCCGGCCCCCGTCACCGCGCATTGGATCAATCCCGCGGGCGGAAACTGGAGCGTACCCGCCAACTGGAGCACCGGCGCGGTCCCAACATCGGATCAGACCGCGCTCATCGATCTGGCCGGCACCTATACCGTCACCCTCGATGTGAACGCGACGGTCAACCGGCTCAGCCTGGGTGCTGCGAGTGGGGTTCAGTCGCTGACCACGGCAAACAGCAGGACGCTTGCTATCCTGACATCGGGCACCGTCCTGGGCACGGGCCGGCTTAACGTGAACAATTCCACGATCAACGGGCCCGGCGCCATCACCGTCGACGTTGACGGCGTCATGAACCTGTCGGGCACCAATACCATCAATGCACCTCTGGTCAATGCCGGCAAACTATTCAATTTCAACTTCTCGGCCTTGAATGGCGGTCTCAGTACCGAGCGGGGGTCGCTGCTGGAGGTCCAAAGCGTCGGGTTTGGCGGAGCGGCGCTGACGGTTGGGAGTGGGTTCACCAATAACGGCACGATCCGAATCACGGCTATCGTCGCCAACGGCTCCTCGCTCATCGTCAATGGGACATTGACCAATGCTGTGGACGGGAAGATCAATATCCTCGGCACCGCGGGGGGTCGTACCCTCACCGCGCAACTCGACAACCGGGGTGAATTGAACGTGGGGCTCCCGCTCACCATCAGCCGCGTTGGAGCGGATCACACGAATAGCGGCACAATAAACGTGGCGGGCGGAAACCTGTTGGTGACCGACGGCGGAGCCACCGCCAGCGTCACGAACACGGGAAGAATCACGGTGGCCGACGGCCGGATCTGGAGTCTCAACAATATGGGCAGCTTCACTCAGGCCTCCGGAGCCACGTTGGATGGGCCCGGGGCCATGAGCTTGTCCGGCACAACCGCCGTCTTCGGGACGGCCTTCACACTGACCTCCCTGAGCCTCAGCGGTGTGACGGCCAACTTCGCCACGGACATTACGACCGCTACTCTGGCGCTGGCGGTGAACAACTCGACCATCAACGGTCCCGTGACCTTGACCAATGGGGTGGGGAAGACGCTGACGCTAACGGGCACGGTTGTCATCAATACCGCGTTGGCTAATGCCGGCACCATAGTGATTCAAAACAGCACGACGCTGAATGGGAGCGTCACCACGGAAGCCGGCTCAGAGCTGGAAGTCCGGAGTGTCGGTTTCGGCGGCGCCTTGCTCACCCTCGCCAGCGGCTTCACAAACAACGGTCTCCTCGAGCTCACGGCGACGGTCTCCAACGGCTGCGCGCTCACCGTCAATGGTACGCTAACGAACGCCGCCCCGATAAGTGGTGCATCCGGCGGCACGATCACGGTCAGCGGAGTCGCGGGAGGACGGACAATCACCGCGCAGCTCGATAATCAGGGGACGTTCAACGTGGGGCTGCCGCTCACCATCAATCGCGGCAGTGCGGATCACACCAATAGTGGCACGATCAACGTGACCGGTGGTGACCTCACGGTCACCCAGAGCGGCACCACGCCGAGCTTTACCAACACCGGCACCATCAACGTCGGCCCCCTCGAGGTCCCGAGCCCGCCCAGGACAATGCGGATCAGCTCCGGACCAGTGACCAACGGCCTGGGCGGGTTGGTTCAGGGAGGCGGCACGTTCGAGACCGGCACGTCCGCCCCGTTCAACAGCGCGGGCACCGTGACGGTGGGACTGATGCGAGTGGGGGGCGGGCTGACGAGTACCGGTACCTTCTCCCCGGGCACGGTCGAGTTCTTCGGCAATCCCGCGACCATCCCGGTGGGTGCCGGCTTCTCCTATAAGAACGTCCGCACGATCATCTCCGCTGTCTTCGCCGCATCGGTCAGCCTTGCGGGAGATCTGACCGTCGCCGGACCCGGGAACCTCACCATCGGCGCTCACGAAGTCACCGTGGAGGGAAACTTTGCGACCCAGGGTACCAGCGTGCTCACGATGCAGAATGCCGCCGGTATCCTGACCGTCGGTGGCAACGCGTCGTTCGGCGGTGCCAGCACGAACGGCCGGCTCACCGCCGGGACCTTCCGGCTGGCCGGCAACTTTTCCCAGGGAGGAACCTCTCCGGCGGGGTACGCGGCCACTCTGAACCACCTGACGCAGCTGAACGGGTCCGGTCCCCAGAGCGTCTCCTTTGCCAATCCGGGGACCACGACGGCCCTGTCGCACTTCCATCGGCTGGAGATTCAGAACTCGAGCGCCGCCGGGGTAACCCTGGGCAGCGCGGTGTTTGCCAATGGTCAATTACGGACGCCGGCGGGCCCGTCAGTGGCGCGGACGCTCAGCAGCGCGGGCCACACGCTGCAGGTTGGGGGACTCGATGCCGCCGGACTCGTGCTGGACGGAACCCCGCTCCGAGTCGTGAACGGCGAGGGGTTGACCAGGTTCGACGACGCCGTCTTCCAGAACCTGGATCCCGTCGCCACCCAGTTCCAGCTGGATCGCCTGGCTGACGTGGTGACGTTCAACAACATTCAGTTCCTGACCACGCCGACGACGGGCGTCTACCTGCACCTGGTCGATACGGACCTGGCTGCGCCGCTCTTCACTGTGACCATGCAGGGAACTCAGCCACCCAACCACGGCGGAAGGGTCACCGAGTCGGTCGCCGGACAGTTGGCCGGCTGGCCTTTCTAAGGGGAGGAGCGCTCATCAGGCCTCTGACGGCGGGGTGAGCTCGTTGAAGCGCTCGTAGGCCTCCCAGTCGAAGAGATTGGCCGAGAGGACCTCGGATACCGGGATCACGACCTGGAAATCGCTCACGCCCCGAACCAGGCGGGACTCGTCCTCTTCCATGAGCACCTGGTAGACTCGGGTGTAATCGGTGTTGAACACCACCTGGTGAGTGGTGTCCGTCCGGTACCCGCTCATGGTGGGAAGGATGACGATGTACTTGCGATCGTACGTCGGGTCAAATGTTCGAACGATGAATCCCACGTACACTTTGCCGCTCCTGAGAGTGGCCGACACCTGGCGGGTGTCCTCCTGGGCCTGATTCAGCAGCTCCTCCAGATAGTCGTTCCATTTCTCGATGGTCCGTTTCACCTCGCTGGGCCGGGTAAACACCAGATTGAGCGGCCACCACAGGGTGACTCCCAGCAGAAGGGCGCCGAGTGAGGTGCCCGAGTGCGCGAACGGCACCCAACTCTGCCACGTCATCGCTGCCCTGGGCCAGCGCCATTCGATGAGATGCACGGTGACGTAGGAGAGTATGAGTAAGACAACTCCGGCCAGAGCTGCATGAAAGAGCAGCCTCTGGCCGGAATAACGACGGGCACTGAATCTGGTATGGTTCCAATAGGTGATGAAGACGTACCCTCCAAGCAGCGGGAGGAGGAGTACGTTAAACGGCATTCCTCAGGCCCGGAAAGCCTGACTCGCCGCCGGCCTGAGCTTGAGGGCTACCGCCACCGCGGCCGCTTTCCGGATCTCCGCCTGGCCGGCCACGCTCCGCAGGATTTCAGCCGGGTCCACCCGGGAAACCCCTGAAGGACCGATCCGGACTTCGGGCTTCTCGAGCAGCTTGCCATTGAGCATCGCGGACCTCCCAGGCAATCCGGCGCACCGATTCTCGCGAACGATAAGGGCGTGCCCACGTTGTCGCTAGCGGTCGGCGCACGCCCTTGTCTACCTTTGAGCGGTGATCCGATTCCTCCGTCCGGCCCTGCCTCGGTGACTCCCCACCTCTCCGGGCTCCACATCTATCCCGTCAAGTCGGCGCATGGGATCGCGCTGGAGCACTCGGCGGTAGATGCGTTCGGGCTGCGTTACGACCGCCGGTGGATGGTGGTGGATGAAGGGGGCGGGTTCCTCTCCCAGCGAAGCCATCCGCGCATGGCGCTGGTGACTCCGAGCATCCAGGGAGACCGGCTGCGGATCGAGGCGCCCGGCATGCCGCCGCTGGAGACACCGCTTGAGCCGGCGCCCGCAGTGGAGACCACGGTTACCGTGTGGGACGACACCGTCACCGCCGCCTGGGTGGGGGAGCGCGCGGCCGGCTGGTTCACCACGTTTCTGGGCACTCCCTGTAGCCTGGTCCACATGGCGGAGGACTTGCTCCGCCCAGCCGACCCGGCCTTTGCCCCGTCCGGTGCCCGGGTGAGCTTTGCCGATGGCTTCCCCTTCCTGCTCATCTCCGAGGAGTCGCTGGCGGATCTCAACAGCCGGCTGGGGCAGGCCCTCCCGATGAACCGGTTTCGTCCCAACCTGGTCGTGTCCGCCGGCGAAGCCTTCGCCGAGGATGAATGGGACCGGATCGAGATCGGAGGGATCAGGCTCCGGGTGGTGAAGCCATGTGGCCGCTGCGTAGTTACCACGACCGACCAATCCACCGGCGAGCGGGGCCAGGAACCGCTCCGTACCCTGGCCACGTATCGCCGCCGGGGCGGCGAGGTGATGTTCGGCCAGAACGTGGTGCACGAGAACGGCGGCCACCTCCGAATCGGAGACGCCCTGCGCGTTAGCTAACAGCTCTCAGCTCCTGGTTAACAGCCAAGCGCTACTAGCTCCCCATTAGATTCCCGCCCCATGGAAGTCCAGATTTTCGGCATCAAGAAGAGTCCCGACACCCGCAAGGCGCTCCGGTTCTTCGCCGAGCGGCGGGTGAAGACCCATTTCGTGGATCTGCAGGAGCGGGCCGCCTCGCCGGGTGAGCTGCGGCGCTTCCTGCAGAAGTTCGGCGTGGAGGCGCTGGTAGACCGGGGATCCCGGCGGTTTGCCGATCTCGGACTAACCGCGGCGAGGCTGAGTGACGAGCGCTGGCTGGACAAGCTGGCCGCGGAGCCGCTGCTCCTCCGGATGCCGCTGGTACGGCACGGATCCCAGCTGACGATCGGCGACGCGGCCGAAACCTGGCAGGGCTGGACCGGCCGGTGACCCAGTTCTCGGTTTCGGCAGTCTCGGTCGAGTTCGGGGCGACTCACCTCTTCTCGGATGTCACGTTTACAGTTGCTCGGGGAGAGAAGTGGGGAGTGGTCGGACGCAACGGCAGCGGGAAGAGCACCCTGTTCCGGCTGCTGACCGGCGAGGCGGAACCGACCCGCGGCACCGTGGCCCGGGCTTCGGGACTGCGATTCTCGGTGATGGAGCAGCACCGCGAGTTCGCGGGGGCTGCAACCGTATGGGAGGCCGCCGCGGGTCCGTTCGCCGAGCTGCTCGAGCTGGAGCGATCGTTGGCGAACCAGGGCACTGCCCTGGCCGAGGCAGGGGAACGCTGCACGCCGCAGATGCTGGCACGCTACGATCGCGATCTGGAGCGCTTCGAGCGGGAAGGCGGGTACACCCTTGCCCCGCGCATCGATGCCGTCCTCCACGGGCTTGGCTTCAACCCCGACAAGGCCCGCACCCAGGCGCTGGCCGGGCTGAGCGGTGGGGAACGGGGCAGGCTGGGCCTGGCCCAGCAGCTGGTGGCCCCGGCCGATGTCCTTCTCCTGGACGAGCCCACCAATCACCTGGATCTGGAGACCACCCGTTGGCTCGAGGAGTACCTGGGAGGCCTCGATGCCACCGTCATTCTCATCAGCCACGACCGAGCCTTTCTGCAGAGCGTGGTCGACCACGTGCTTCACCTCGAGGCCGGCACCGCCGTCCCTTATAGCGGGGACTATGAGGCGTTCGTGCGCCAACGATCGGAGCGCCGCCTGGCGCAGCAGCGCGCCTTCACCAGGCAGTCTCGCGTCATCGCCTCCGAGGAAGACTTCATTCGGCGCAACATCGCGGGCCAGAATAGCGCCCAGGCCAAGGGCCGCCGCCGCCGGCTGGAGCGGGTGAGCCGCCTCAGCCCGCCACCCGGTGAAGACGGCGTCATGTCACTGCGGCTCGAGGCAGACGCTCGTGGTGGCGACCAGGTATTGGTGGCGGAGAATCTCCGCGTCGCGGTCGAGGGCCGGGTATTGCTCGACCGGTTCTCGGCCCGGGTGCAGCGGGGCGATGTGATTGGATTCGTCGGACCCAACGGCGCGGGAAAGACGACGTTGCTCCGAACCATCGCGGGGGAGCGACCACCCCAGGCCGGCGAGGTGCGGATTCCCGATTCGGTGCGGGCCGCGCATTACCGACAGGATCTGGCGCAGGTCCCTGGCGACCGCTCGCTCTACGATCTCATCAACGATTTAAGGCCCGGCTGGGGACGGGGCGCGGTGCAGGGCCATTTGGGACGATTCGGGTTCTCCGGGGACTCGGTGCTGCGGCAGGCGGGTTCACTCTCGGGGGGCGAACGGGCGCGAGTGGCCCTGGCCATGATGATGCTGTCAGGCGCCAACTTGCTCCTCTTCGACGAGCCGACCAACCACCTGGACGTGGAGTCGATCGAGGCTCTGGAGGACGCGATCGAGGGCTACGAAGGTACCGTCATCCTCGTGAGCCACGACCGCGCGCTCCTTCGGGCACTCACCACCCGTGTCTGGGTGCTGCACGAGGGCCGGGTCACCGACTTCCCCGGCGGTTTTGCGGAATGGGAGGCCGCGAGCGCCGAACGAGCCCACGCGGCCGCAGTCGCCGCTGCGGAAGACGAGGCGCTCCGGCGGGTGCACGAGCGGCAGCAAACCCGTCGCGCGGACAACGGCAGGAAACAGGCGTCCGCCCGGCGGACCGCCGAGCGCAGGCTGGCGGAGGCCGAGAGGGAGGTCACCGAGTGCGAAGCCCGGGTGGCTGCGATCCGGGCCCGGCTGGAGGACCCGGAGCTCTATGCCACCCCCGACGGTGCGCTCCAGGCTCACACATTGGGCACCGAGCTTGATGCGGCGCGGGCGGAGCTGGAGCGAGCGCTAGCGGATTGGGAAGCGGCCACCGTGGGGCTGGACCGGACGAATTAGCCAGACGGATTCCGGCTACTGTCTTGCTCTTGCGGAGACGGCAATGGACGCGGGTGCGCGCAGGGTCTGGAGCACGACGCAGTACCGTTCGGTCAGCCGGATCAAGGTGTCGAGCTGATCGGGGGTGGCGTCGGACTCGAGCTTGAACTCGATGCGGATGCTCCGGAAACCGGCCGGAACCTCCTTGCTCACGCCCAGGGTGCCTCGAAAGTCGAGGTCGCCTTCGACCTCGACTGCCCCCCCGCGGACCGGAATCTCCAGCGCCGTGGCCACGGCCCGAAGCGTCACGCCGGCGCAGGCGGCCAGCGCCTCCAGCAGCATGTCACCGGAGCATGCCTGCAGTCCCGATCCGCCAGTGGCCGGATGAAGCCCCGCTTCGACCAGGGCACGGCCGGTCTCTACCCGGCAGCTGACGCCGGGGGAGTCGAGCCGGCCCAGCGCCCGGAGGGTGACCAATGCCCGGGCGGGCTGTTCCCGGTACTGCTGCTTGAGGGGCGCCTGCAGTGCGCGCAGATCCTGGGCTTCCATAGCGGGAAAGAAACAGCGTGAGCGGGAAATGACAAACGTGAGCGGGAAGGCTCTCCCGCTCACGCCTGTTCTTGCCTTGCCTGGGTTTTTTACGGCTCCGGCGTCTTAGTGCGAGGTGACGCCCAGGCCGAGCTGGATG
>DASVGF010000040.1:0-4289 GCA_036379675.1 Gemmatimonadales bacterium
CCGATGCCGGCGCCCTGGCGCTCTCACTGCTCAGCGCCTGGATCGCCCTTCGTCCCGCCAACGAGAACAAGACCTACGGGTACCAGCGCTGGGAGATACTGGCGGCCCTGGTGAACGGCGCGGCGCTCTTCGGGATCGCCGGCTGGGTGGTCCTCGAGGCCATCCAGCGAATCCAGAATCCTGAGCCCATCCGGGCCGGCCTCTTCCTTGTCATCGCGGCCGGCGGGCTGGTGGTGAATCTGGTCAGCTTGGGGATCCTGCACGGCCTCCGGCACGGAAACCTGAACGTCCGGGGCGCCTATCTCCATGTCCTGGGCGATGCCCTCGGATCGGTGGGAGCGCTGGCTGCGGCGACGGTCATCGCCACTACCGGCTGGACCCTGGCCGACCCCATCATTTCGATTGCCTTGGCGCTGCTGATCCTGGTGGGCGCCTGGCGCCTGCTCCGGGAGAGCACCGACATCCTGCTGGAGAGCGTGCCGGGTCACGTCTCCATGGCCGAGGTGCAGAGCCGGATGCTCGGCGTGCCGGGCGTCATCGCGGTGCATGACCTGCACGTCTGGGGGGTCACCAGCAAGCTGGTGGCCATGAGCGGCCACGCGATCGTTCCGGACCTGGGCGTCCATCCCGCGGTGCTGGACCGGATCCGTTCCGAAATGAGCCTTCTGGGCATCGGGCACGTCACCATCCAGCTCGAGGTCCAGCACGAGTGCGAGGAGCCTCGCGCAGTGGGCGGCCCGGCCGTCGCCTCCCATCATCATCATCCCGGCCACCGGCACTAAGGCCCCACCCCTCCGCGGCAAAGTGGCTCTCCTCCGCCCACTGCAGTTCGCTCAGACACGGGGGTCGGTACCAAGCCGGCTGCTCACTGACGTGGGCTCCGGAGAGTCCACTTTCTGCCGCGACCCCGCCCAGACACTTATGGGTGAACCACACTTCGTTGCAGGGCTGGGGGCGGGTCGCGGAGGCGCGTCAGTGAGCGGTTGTGCCTGTTGGGATTTCGGTGTCTGAGCGAACTGCAGCGCCGGAGCGAGCCCCCGAGCCCTGCAGGACACCGTCACTCCGCCCCCCCATACCCCGATCAAGTTGATTGTTCTTATCTCTTGCGAGACTACACCGCCTCGCCTATATATGCGCGCGAAGGCCCGGGCGTCCGGGCCTCAACTGTTCCGGCCATTGTAAGGATGTCTTGATTGATTCGTAACTTGGCAATTATCGCTCACGTCGATCATGGCAAGACCACCCTGGTGGATCAGATGCTCCGGCAAGCCGGGGCGTTCCGGGCCAACCAACAGGTGGAAGAGCGGGTGATGGACTCCAATCCGCTGGAGAAGGAGCGGGGCATCACCATTCTGGCCAAGAACACCGCCGTGAACTGGCACGGCACCAAGATCAATATCGTGGACACGCCGGGCCACTCCGACTTCGGGGGCGAGGTTGAGCGGGTCCTCCGCATGGTGGACGGAGTGCTGATCCTGGTGGATGCGGCGGAAGGCCCAATGCCGCAGACCCGGTTCGTCACCCGGAAGGCGCTGGCGCTCGGCCTCAAGCCGATCGTGGCCATCAACAAGATCGACCGGTCGGATGCGGAGCCGCTCCGGGTGCACGACGAGGTGCTTGGACTCTTCATCGACCTGGAGGCCACCCACGATCAGCTCGACGCACCCTTTCTCTATACGTCGAGCCGCGCCGGCACCGCCACCACCGATCTGGATAAGCCGGGAACCGACCTGAAGCCGCTGTTTCAGGCCATCCTCGATCACGTCCCGGAGCCCACGGGCAATCCCGAGGGACCGTTCCAGATGCTGGTGTCCACTTTGGACTTTTCCAGCTTCATCGGCCGGATCGCCATCGGCCGGATCGAGCGGGGACGGGTCCGGGTGGGCGACAATGTCGTCCTGCTCCCGCTGGGCGAGCCGGGGATGGTCCCCGAAGGCGAGGAGGACGTCGAGCGGAACCGGGTGACGCGCCTCTACACGTTCGACGGGCTCAATCGGGTGGAGGTGGAGGAGGCGGAGGCGGGGGACATCGTGGCGCTCTCGGGCTTCGAGACCATCGAGATCGGCAAGACCTTCACCTCGGTGGATGTGCCCGAGCGGCTGGCGGGTATTGCGGTCGAGGAGCCCACCATCTCGGTGGACTTCATCGTGAATAACGGGCCCTTCGCGGGGCGGGAAGGGAAGTACGTCACCAGCCGCCAGCTGCGCGACCGGCTCTACCGCGAGCTGGAGCGGAACGTGGCGCTCCGGGTGGAGGAGACCGACAGCCCCGACACCCACAGCGTCTCCGGACGGGGCGAGCTGCATCTCGGCATCCTGATGGAGACCATGCGGCGGGAGGGATTCGAGTTTCAGGTCTCCCGGCCCCGCGTCATCACCAAGCTGGGTCCCGACGGGGAGCGGCTGGAGCCGTACGAGGAGCTGATGATCGACGTGCCCGAGGCCTACATGGGCGTGGTCATGGAAAAGCTGGGGCCCCGGCGCACCGAGATGATCGAGATGAAGAACCCGGGACAGGGCATGGTCCGGATGAGCTTCCGGATCCCGGCCCGCGGTCTCTTCGGCTACCGGTCGGAGTTTCTCACCGACACCCGGGGCACCGGCATCATGCACCACCGGTTCCTCGATTACGGGCCCTGGGCGGGACCGCTGGCGGGCCGGAAGCGGGGCGTCCTCATCGCCGATCGGGAGGGCTCAGTGGTCGCGTTTGCCCTCGGCAATCTACAGGAGCGGGCCCAGATGTTCGTGGCTCCGGGCGACCTGGTCTACGAGGGGATGATCGCGGGCGAGAACTCCCGCCCCGGCGACCTGGACGTGAACGTGACCAAGGAGAAGAAGCTCAGCAACATGCGCACGACGGCCACGGATGAGAACATCATCCTGGAGCCGCCGCGTGAGATCACCCTCGAGTACGCCCTCGAGTACATCGAGGAAGACGAGCTCATCGAGGTGACGCCGAAGAACATCCGGCTCCGCAAGCGGGTCTTGCCGGCGAACGATCGCAAGAAGGCCGCCCGGGCCGCCCGGGTGGCGGACGCATCGTAGGTACGCGCGTAAACTCTCTCTGATGGCGGAGGACATCATCATGTCGGCCTGGGAGACGTCGGTGGAAGCCCTGGAGCTGCGTCGGAAGTTCGATGACGAGGAAGACGAGTTCGAGGACGACGGGTTTACCTTCGACGACGAAGACGAGGAGGATGAGGACCTGGACGGTGACGACGATCTCGATGACGAAGATCTCGACGACGAGGACCTCGAGGAGCTCGAGGACTTCGACGAGGACGAGGAGCTTCGCTGAAGCGAGGACGGTGTCCGATTATCTTATAGGATGGAACGGCGGCGGCTATTCTCCGGCCCGCCGGAAGGGCCTGTAGCTCAGGTGGTTAGAGCGCACGCCTGATAAGCGTGAGGTCGGTAGTTCAACTCTACCCAGGCCCATTGTCCTCTAATTTACCCGCAGCCACCAACTCGGCTGCGGGTTTTCGTTTTCTAAGCCCCATAGCGTCCCGCCCGCGCGTCATCTCAACCACCGTGGGCCAAAGCCCGTCGAGCCGAGCCGCAGCAGTTGGAGATTCGCCTCTACTCCATCCGCCGCTGCTCGCCGGAGCTCCGCGGGACCGGTGAGATCCGATACTCCGCGCCGCGCTCCTCGATCCGCACCTTGAAGTTGATCCGAATCTCCTCCGCTACGCCCTCACTCCTCAGGACCTCCACCAGCTGTCCCGCCGAAAGATGCCGGACCATCGATTCCGCGATCCAGAGGGCGTGCGGCCGGCCCACGGCGGGTTCGTCCTGCCAGACGTGGAACCCCGATTCGGGCTCCGTCTCCCAGCGGGCCGGAAAGGCGTCCCAGCCGTGGTCCCGCATCCACTGCGCAACTGCTGCGTCAGTATCGGGGGGGAGATCCGGGTGCCCGGATGAGGAGTTGGTCACGCGCCGAAGGTAGGCGAGCCAAGAGAACGGCGAGGTGATCTCGACCGCCCCGGCTCCCCTGTGCGGCTCACACTTTCCGCGGCAGGCGGCCGGTTGGCTGTCCTAGCGGGGACCCGAGGATGACCGTAGGATACGTTCAAGCCTTTTAACCCCCTCTCCATGCCCATTCGAATTCTCCTGGTGGACGACGAGCCGATGGTTCGGGCGCTCATCGCCCGCGCCATGCGGGAAGAAGGGTACGAGGTCATCGCGGTGAAAGATGGTGAGGCCGCGCTCGACGAGGCACGCGCCGCCGCCCCCTTCGACCTGGTGATCACGAACAGCTGGATGGCGGGCCACAGCGGGGTGGACGCGATC
>DASVGF010000041.1:0-5484 GCA_036379675.1 Gemmatimonadales bacterium
TGTTGGAGTTGGTCAGTACACGCTTGGCCCGACGGCAATACAGCGGGATCGCCAAACGGTTGTAGAGCTGGTCCAGCCGCCCCCAGAACCCGGTGTAGAACTCGGGGTGACTCCAGTATTCGGTGCCGCGCTGCTGGACCACGGTGGGGCAGGGGGCCGCCAGGGGGATGCTGAACTTGTGATGGAAGAGGACGTCTACCCGGCACCGCCGGGCGGCCAGCGGCACCTGAACCTGGTCCCAAAGCAGCTTGCGCCTGCCCGGGACCACTACCTCGCGAACGTTGGGGCGATGACGGTAGCGGCCCTTCTGAGCCTCCGTGTTATAAAAGGCCACGTATTCGTTGTGAGTATCCAGCGCGAACAGGGCGTTGCAGAGCTCCCGAATGTAGATGCCCTGCCCATCGACGTCGTCGATGGCGCGCAGCATCATGCCGATCCGGAGCGGGCCCGGGCGCGAGGCCGTCAGGCTGACACCGCAGGCCGTCGTTGCGCCCGAACGATCAGCTTGTACCCGGGCCGGAACCAGAGAAGGGCGTCCAGCCGGGCGAAGAGCCAGAGCGCAGGGTACAGCACCGACAGAAGCATGAACTGGTTACGGTGCTTGCGCACGTCGCCTGCAGTGATCACCGTGCCCTTCCGGGAAGCCCGGGCACCGGCTCCCTGCATTTTCAGGTAAAGGCCATTGAGGGCAGTGTCGATCAGCTCGGAGAAGACCCCGGAGTAGGTGATGCTCCGCTCGATGACGAGCCCGGGGCCCAGGAGCGCAGCCAGGCCATCACGGTCATAGCCGGGCCGAACGTGGCCGTGCCACTCGTCGGTCAGGCCGATCGCGTGGCGAAGGCGATTGAGCCGCGACCCCGGCCGCAGATGTGGCACGTTGATGATCACATGGCCCCCGGGTTTTACGATCCGCTCCAGCTCTCGGGCGAACGTGGAGTCATCTCCGATGTGCTCGAGATAGTCTACGACAACCACCTGGTCGAACATCCGGTCGGGAAAGGGCATCCGCGACCCTTCCAGAAGGTACACGTTGCTGCCCACCAAACCGCGGATGGCGTCCACCGCGCGCTCATCGAGGTCCGCACTGTGCCACTCTCCCCCGCGGAGGCGGAGAAGGTGGCTGATCACTCCATTGTCGGCGCCGACGTCGAGGTTGGTCTTGCCGGCGGGATGGTCGAGCAGCGACATGATGCGGCGGAACTTGGCCTGCTTCAGGACCGAACGTTGGAACAGCGCGATCGCCCAGGCCGCCTCAGGTGAGTGAGGCAATCGCTCCCCCCAGACGGATGTGACCGTTCCGCAGATACCAATCCAGGGTGCGGCGGAGGCCGGTCTCGAGAGAGACGGCAGGCTGATACCCCAGCAGGCGCTGCGCCTTGGCGATCGTGAACGCCCGGCTCTTGGTAAAGAAATCCACCCGCCGGCGGTAGATCGGGGGCTCCACTCCCAGCGGGACACAGATCGCCTCGCAAATACTGCCGGCCATCTGGAAAGGCCTGGCCGGCAGCCGGAGCCAGGGGCGGCGCACACCCATGAGATCGGCAATCATGCCGGTGATGGACGTGAGAGGGTAGTAGCGGTCGCCGCCCAGGATGAAGACCTCCCCAACGGCAGCCGGCTGGGTGGCCAGCAGCCTCAGTCCGGCGACCAGGTCGTCCACATATACCATGTGATAATAGATATCCCGCTTCCCCAGCAGCACGAAGGTGCCCTTGGCTATCATCTTGAACATTTTCAGCAGGCGGGTGTCGCCGGGGCCGTAGATCGCGGTAGGCCGGGCGACGGCAAGGGGAAGGCCGCGTCCCCGCGCATACTCGAGCGCCAGGGTTTCTGCCTCCGCCTTGGTGCGCTGATAGGCGTCGCCCGGCGAATGGGGGGTCGTCTCGTCACCGGGCGGGTGGGCAATGTGGCCATGCACTCCGACGGTGCTGCAGTGCACGAACCGCTCGACGCCGGTCCGGGTGGCGGATTCGAGAACGTTCCGGGTGGCCCCGACATTGACCTGCCAGTAGCCCTCCTCCCGGTGGGAGGCCTCCCGATATGCCGCTGCCAGATGGTACACCGTGCTCACGCCTTCAACCACGCGGCTCACCGCGGCAGGATCGGTGATGTCGGCTTCGCGGACATCGATGCCGGGTGGAAGCTCGGATGCGCGGGCAATGGAGCGCACGAGAACGCGAACCGGCTTGCCCTCGCTCACCAGCGCACGTACCAGGTGGCCCCCGGTGAACCCGGTGGCGCCCGTGACCAGGACGGGCCGATCATCGGTCACTGGGCAGCTACTGGAAGTGGGGCAGGAAGGCGAAGATGTCTGTAGGTCACGGCGAAGGCGGTCAGCGCCCGCACCGCCCACCCCAGAGCTACGCCATAGATCACCCCGGTCAGACCCCACCGCGCACCGATGACCGCCGCGGGGATGGCGAGCGCCACGGAGCCCCAGCTCAGGAGGTTAACCAGTGAGAGCTCTCGGGCGGTCGCGAGGGCGCTGACGATGGACTTGGTGAACGAATTGGCGATCTTGGCGACGCCGCTCACAATCGCCGCGATGACGAGAGACCCGGCCAGGTGGTACTTCCCTACCAGAAACCATTGTTCCACCAGAGGCGTGAGGAACCAGATGACTGCGGAACCCGCGAGGACTACCACCCCGATCAGCTTGGCCTCACGAGCCACCAGGGCCCTGCGCTCGGCTACACCGGGAGCTACTCGCAGACGCGGTACCAGGGTATAGCCGACACCCATGGAAAGAACGCGAAAGAGGGAGCCGGCTATCGCCGCGAGGACCCCGTACGTGGCGAGGTCATGCACTGAGAGCACGTAGGGTATGACCAGACGGTCGAGCTGAACCAGCAGCAGTCCTGCCCCGTTCAGCCCCGCGAAGGAAAGCGCCTCTCCCCAGGGAAACCGGTTCAGCCCAGTTGCCGATACCCGGGCTCTCCATTCGCGAAGAAGGAGCGACCATCCCACCATGGCCGCGACTACCATGCCGATCGCCACGATGTAGAGGGGGATCGTCGCCGTTCTGATGTTTGACACCACGACCACGCCCGCCGCCAGGAGGAGCACGAGATTGGGGCTTTGCATCAGGGCCAGCGAAACACCGAACCGCTCTTCGCTCTGAAAGCGGGACGCAGCCACCATCATGGTGCCCCCCCAGAGCGTGGCTACGAATACGACCAGCAGCATGGGCAGCGTCAGATGGTACGTCACTGCGGAGATGATCGAGAGCACCAGGGCTACGGACAGGCCGGCCAGCGTGGCGCGCCGGAGGAGGTCCGGCCCGGCCTCGAGGTGTCTCCGGGTGACCACGCCGTCCACCCCCAGGGTGCCAAGCGCGTGGCCGAGATTCACGATGGCAACCACGAGGGTGAAGAGGCCGTATTCCGCGGTGGGCAGGACCCGGGCCAGGATGAGATTGGCACCTGCAAAGCCGAGACCCGAGGCCCCGTAGATGACTGCGCTTCCCAGCGCCGGGGAGCGCCACAGTGCCCTCACGCCTTGGCCTCGGCGGCCTTCAGCTCCATCGTGCTGTAGAACGAGCCCAGCTTGCGCTGGGCCGCCTCGGGGGTGAACTCGCGCTGGACATACGCCTTTGCCTGGGCGGCCAATCGGGATCGCAGGGCGGCATCGCTCAGCAGCACTGCGAGTCCCTCACCCATAGCCTCCGGACTGGGGGCTACCAGATATGCCGTCTGATCGTTCAACACCTGCGTGTGAGTGGGCAGCCGGGTGGCCAGCACCGCCGTCCCCGAGTCGAGGTAGGAGTAGATCTTCATCGGCGTGTTGAGACCCTTCAGCCGCGGTGACACGAGTACATCGGCGCGGCGGAGGAGGCCCTCGAGCAGGGCGACGGGACGCGGTCCGAGGAAGTGCACCCGGGCGGCGATTCCCAGCTCCTGGGTCTGCCGGCGGTAACGAGCGATATCCTCCTGCATGCCGCCTACGATCACGAGGTGGGCGTCGGGGACTCGCCGGAGGGTGTTGCGGAACCCGTCCAGCAGCAGACCGATTCCCTGATAGTGCTCCAGGTTGCCGACATACATCGCGACCGGACTGGCGCCGTCCACCGCGGGGGGCAACTGGGAGTCCGAGCCCTGGCCATTCCCCAGAGGACCCGCTCCCGCTCCCAGGAGTGTGGTGTCCTCCACCAAACCGACGGTCTTGCCGGGTGCATGCCCTCGAGCCAGCCCCTGCAGCGCGGCACAGACTGTCAGAACACCGAGGCTGCGACGAACCGCAAACGCCTCGCAGCGCCGCAGAGTGGAGAACGCGAACTGGAGCTGGGGGTAAGCCTCCACCAGCTGCTCGGCGAGCGAGGAATCCATGTCGTAGACGTAGGGAACTCCGCTGATGGCCTGCATGGCCGCGGCAATAAAGGCGGATTCCTCCACCGCGTGAATGAGATCGTAGCGGTTGCGCCGGACCATGCCCAGGCATTTCGCGAACATGAAAACGTCGCATACGATTTTCTTGAACGAAAAGCCGGGACGGATGTTGCTGATACCGAGCGGCCGCGGGATGCGGTGGATCCGGCAGTTCGGGATGGCGACGTTCTCGCCCTCGTGAAGGGTCAGGAGATCGACCTCGTGCCCCCGCGCACTCAGGAACTCGAGCACGGTTCTCACGGCGAGCGGCGTGCCGCGCGCCTGGAAGAACGGGTGGGGGGCGAGGACGAGAATTCTCATCCTACCGCCTCAGTGGCGGGGTCCAACGTCCCGGCGTGCTGCATGACCGATTCGATTTCCGCCTGCTCGTAGCCCGGATCCCATCCCAGCTCGATGCCAGCTACGCGTGCGGCCGCCTCAACCGCGCTGCGGTCGGGCCCGGGGGCCGCACCGAGCCCGGTGCGCCGGAAGACGATATCCGTGAGCTTGATCGCCATTTCATGGCGGACTGCCTGCAGAATTTCCTCCCCGGACGGCAGGGCCCCGCGCTCCCGCGCCGTGGCCGTCCCCGCCGCCGGGAGACCGACCTCCGCGGTACGGCAGGGAGGGCTGGGCCGGCCGAGCACGGTAAATACGCGGTCCACCGCGCGCTCAGCCACCCGACGCGCCGTGGTGTACTTTACGCCCTCGACCGAGATCAGGTTCCGCGCCTCGCCCGTGCGCCCATGATCCAGAATGCGGGGCCGGTCGGCCAGCGCATCGGCCCGGCCCGGCTCGGCGCCGGCTTTGAGCGGAAGCCAGCCCCAGTGATAGCCCACCACGTCGCTCAAGGCGAGCCGCGCACGCGGACATGCCGCGTTGAACTCCTCAAGCAGCGCCTGGATCCCCTTTCCGCGCGCCTCCGGTACGTCCGAACTATCCGCCAAGGTGTACCACGTACCCAGGAGAGTCGCCTGACCCTGGGGCATGAAAAAGAGGAACCGGCGTCCGCCGCCGATCGGGTCATCCTGGCGGCTCGTTCGGGCCCGCACCCCGACGGCCACGTCGGCGAGCCGCCGCCCGAGGACGAGATTCAGGCCCAGAGCCCGCTGCGGGAGGT
>DASVGF010000042.1:0-9231 GCA_036379675.1 Gemmatimonadales bacterium
TCGAGTAATCCGTCCCCTCCCAGCGCAGCCGCCGCCGACATGGGCCCTCCGGCAGGCTCCGCGACAACCACTCCCCCCTTCCCCTGGGAGCCTGCCTGCGAACCCAGCCCGTGTCGTCTGCTCCACCCATCCCCCGGTTGAACCAGGGGGGGTGGAGCAGCGGCGGAGCAGTGGACCCTGAAGGGCGCGTCAGTGAGCCCTCAAACCTCTTGACCGAATCCGTATTGCGAGGCGCACTGCAGCGCCCGGAAGGGTTCGCTGCTCCGCTGCTGCGATGGGTGGCCAGTGGGGGCAACTCAGCCCCGAATCTCCTCCACTCCCTCCAGCAAGTAGAGAAACGCACCCGCCTCCGGCGGCACTTCGCCCACCGGAAAGCTGTCCAGCCACTTGGTGATCGCCTCCACGTGCTGGTCCACGTCCCGGATCAGCTCAGCCCGCTGCTCAGCCGAGAGCCGCTTCAGCAGCAGCGGCCGGCAGACGTCGTCGCCCACCCCGTGCCGCACCGCCCAGGCGGCCAGCGGCCGCAGCTCCTGCGGCACCTTGGACGCGTCGAAGCTCCGGGCCAGCTCGCGCTGGGCCTCGACGCACTGCTGCAGCTGCTCGTCGCCGGCGCGGCGCTTGCGGCCGCGCTCGAGCGAGTGCAGCACCTTCCCCGCTTCATCGGCCAGGGTAGCTCGGAAGAAGTTCCGGGCATGAATGAATCCGTTCTGCAGGAGAGTGCGCGCATCGGTCGGGAACGCCGCGTTGGTCAGCTCGTTCCGGAGCCGGGCGAGGTCCACCTTCTGCCGCTTGGCCGCATCGGCCAGCTCGGCCAGCGCATCCTCCTCCCGGTCGAGATCCACCAGCAGCGTGATGGCGTAGACCTGGTACTCCTTGTGGCGGGGGTCGAGCAGGCGGGCTTCCCGAAAACACGACAGCGCCAGGTCGGCCATGCTGGAGACATCGCAGGCGTAACCCAGCGCGGCATACGAGGGCGCGTGGCCCGGGTTCAGCTCGATCGACTTCTCGAGATGCTCCCGCGCCCGGTCTACCAGGGCGCGGTCGGAGGTGCGGCCGAACTCGTCCAGCTGGAGCACCGCCAGCTGGTACCGCACCGAGGCGTCGTCCGGCTGGGCGGCGACCTTGGCCTCCAGGGCCTCGGCCGCCCGGGCATGGTCGCTCAGCGTCAGGCCGGCTTGATCTCGTCGGGCCGGATCGGGAGCCGGCGGACTCGCTTGCCGGTCAACGCAAAGATGGCGTTGCAGACGGCGGGCGCGGCCGGCGGCGTCCCGGGCTCGCCCACACCGCCGGGCGGCTCACTGTTCTTGACCAGGTGCACCTCCACCACCGGCATCTCGTTCATCCGGAGCACCGGGTAGGTATCGAAGTTGCCCTGCACCACCCGGCCATCCTTGAGGGTGATCTCACCGCTCAGCGCCGCACTCAGACCGTAGACGATGGCGCTCTCCATCTGGGCCGCCACGATGTCGGGATTGACCACCGTCCCGCAGTCCACCGCGCAGACGATCCGGTGCACCTTCGGCTTCCCCTCCGGCGACACCGACACCTCCGCCACCTCGGCCACCCAGCTGCCGAACGACTCCTGCAGGGCGATGCCCCGCGCCCGGCCTTCCGGCAGCGGCCTGCCCCACCCCGCCTTCTCGGCGGCCAGCTCCAGCACCGCCTTGTGGCGCGGATGCTTCTCCAGCAGCCCGCGGCGGAACTCGTACGGGTCCTTCCCCGCCGCGTGGGCCAGCTCGTCGATGAAGCTCTCGACGATGAACGCGTTCTGCGAGTTGCCCACCGAGCGCCAGAAGCCCACCGGCACGCCCACGTCGGCCCGGACCCACTCGACCTTCACGTTGGGCAGCTCGTACGGCAGGTCCACCGCGGCTTCGACCGAGGAGCCGTCGATCCCCTTGGGCAGCGGGCCGAACACCGGCTCGAAGCGCGCCATGATGCTGGGGCCCACGATGCGGTGGGTCCACGCCACCGGCGCGCCATCCTGGTCGAGGGCGGCGGCGAGCTTGTTGTACGTGGCCGGCCGGTAGAAGTCGTGCTGGGTGTCGTCCTCCCGCGACCAGACCACCTTCACCGGCGCGCCGGTCGCCTTCGATGCCTCCACCGCCTCGACCACGAAGTCGAGCTCGAAGCGCCGGCCGAAGCCACCGCCCAGGTAGGTGGTGATGACCTCGACCTTCTCCTCCGGCACGCCGCCGATCTTGGCCGCGATTCCCTTCGCGCCGATCCCCCGGCCCATCTGGAACTGGGTGGGCGACCAGACCGTGACCCCGTCGGAGCGCACGTGGGCCGCGGTGTTCATCGGCTCCATGCAGGCGTGGGCCAGGTAGGGCACCTCGTACACCGCTTCGATCTTCTTCGCGCCGCGGGCCAGCGCGGTGGCCGCATTGCCGTCGTTCCGGGCGGTGACGCCGGGCCGGCTCGACAGCGACACGAACTTCTGCCGGATGGACTCACTGCTGCTGCCGCCCAGCGGTCCGTTGTCCCACTCGACCTTGAGGGCGTCGCGCCCCTTCTTGGCATTCCAGTAGCCGTCGGCCACCACGGCGATGCCGGAGCCGATCTGGATCACCTGCTTCACGCCGGGCGAGGCCTTGGCCGCGGTGGCATCGAACGATTTCACCTTGCCACCGAACACCGGCGGACGGGCCACGACGGCGGTGAGCATGCCGGGCGCGGTGGCGTCGATGCCGAATCCGGCCTGGCCGGTCACCTTGGGCACCAGGTCCAGCCGGCCCACGTTGGTGCCGATGAGCTTCCAGTCCTTGGGATCCTTGAGAGTGACGGTCTCGGGCACCGGCATCGTCGCCGCCTTATCGGCCAGCGCGCCGTAGGTGAGCTTCTTCCCGCCGGGGCCGATCACGACCCCCTTCTCCGTCTTGAGGTCCTTGGCGTCCACGCCCCAGGTGGCCGCGGCGGCCGCGATGAGCATGGCGCGGGCCCGGGCCCCCGCCTCGCGGAGCGGCTTGAAGCCGGCCCGCACGCTGCTGCTGCCGCCGGTGCCCTGGAGCCCGAACGCCGGATTGATGTACTCCTCTGCCGCAGGCGCCTGCTCGATCCGCACCTTCCGCCAGTCGGCGTCCAGCTCCTCGGCCACCAGCATCGGCAGCGAGGTCGTGACGCCCTGCCCCATCTCCGAGCGGTCCACCATCACCGTGGTCCATCCGTCGGGCCCCACCCGGACCCACGCGTTGGGGAGGAAGGTGGGCTTGGCCACGGCGGCGGCTGCGGCGGCGGCCTCGGGCTCGCCCCGGCGGCAGCCGGGCAGGTAGATCGCGACGGTGAGGCCGGCCCCCGCGGTGGCGCCGGTCTTCAGAAAATCGCGGCGGGAGAAGCTTCCGGTGGCGGTCATACGGTGCCTCCCTTCTCCTGGCCCGCGGCGACGTGAATGGCGCGGCGGACCCGCTGGTAGGTGCCGCAGCGGCAGAGGTTGCCCGACATGGCGGCGTCGATCTCGTCGTCGGTGGGCTTGGGAGTCTTCGCCAGCAGCGCCACGGCGGACATGATCTGGCCCGGCTGGCAGTAGCCGCACTGGGGCACCTGTTCCGAGATCCAGGCGCGCTGCACCTTGTGGCTCGCGTCGGCGGAGAGGCCCTCGATGGTGGTGACCTTCTTGCCCTCGGCTGAGGAGACGGGGAGCTGGCAGGAGCGAACCGCCTGGCCGTCGAGGTGGACGGTGCAGGCGCCGCAGAGCCCGGCGCCGCAGCCGAACTTGGTGCCGGTGAGACCGACGGTGTCACGCAAGACCCAGAGCAGCGGCGTGTCGGGCGCCACCTCCACCGACTGGGTCTTGCCGTTGATGGTGAGGGAGATCATGGGACGCACCTCTCGCAGTGTGCAGAGGGACAAGTAGTGGGTTGGAAAGAATCTGTGCTGGCTGTACCTGAAGAACAACACCTCAGCGGGCTCACTCTTGGTCCAGAAAAGAGGACAGCCCGCCTTCCCCGTGAAGGGAATGCGGGCTGCCCTGCGAGCTGTCTATCCGGAGTCGGAGAATTTACTTCTCCGTTCTTCTTCTCTCGGCCACCGCCAAGTTTGTTAGCGGTCTGGCCTCGAGAGCTCCGTTTTTCATTCCCAGACGGTTTGCGACCATCTGGTTCATCCAGCTCGAGCGCTGCAAGTCGGTTGAATAGCGGATCAACCTCCTGCTCTGCACACCGCGGCGCCACTGCGGTGCGGACGAAACACGCTATTGGTCTCGTCTACCAGATCGAAAACGATCTCTTTTCGTTCTGGCGACGACAGTATAGGAAGTCGTACCGCGGCGCGCAAGAGTCTCGTAGCAACGAGTTTAGTTATCCCCACGCGTGCACATTCTTCACATTTCCACAACCGCCGAACTCGCTAAAGTCGCGCCGCGGGAGTAGAATTCAATTCACCCTCTGCCCACTCCGGCGCAGCGCTCCTCTCTCACTGGCAGGGCCCCCATGTCAGACCTCGCAACTTCAGGCGGCGCTACGCCCGCCGAGCACTCTCAGAACCTTACGGATCGCGTGCTCGCGCGGATTGCCGATGCGCGCAATGCGATCGATCGCGCGCCTAAGCCGCGGAAGCCGCGCAAGCGGGGACAGCCGGCGCCCGCCACCTCGGCGGAAAAGACGCGGGAGACGGAATCGCTGCGGCGGGTCTTTCGCGATCTCGGCACGTCGTACCGGCGCTACCGGAGCCAGACGCACGAGCCGGTCAAGCCCGAGCTCCGGGACGCGGCCTACAAGTTCCGGGCGGATCCGAGCGTGGTCTCGCTGGTGGCAGTGGCGGCGTACCTCGACGACATGGACCTGCTGAGCTGAGCCGCGGTCTCCCGCGAAAAAAGAAAGGGCGCCCCGAGGGGCGCCCTTCTTGTTGAAGATAGTTTCGCCTAACGCTTCGAGGTGACGCGCAGCTCCACATTGGTGTCGGCGTTCACCTGGGCGCCGATCCGCTTGGCGAGGTTGAAGTGCTCCGTCAGGGCGGGCGTGTCGCGGTTCACCAGCTCGCGCACGTCGGCCGAGCGGGCCGCCTGGCCTTCGCGGTTGAAGTAATCCAGGTAGTCCTTGTGGTTCCGCACCTCGAGCGTCATGTACTCGCGGTCGAACGCGGCGCCGGAGCGCTTCTCCAGCTTGGTGAGCTTGGCCTTGTGGTTCTTGCCGTAGCCGGGCTTGATCGCCAGGCCGTTCTTGTTGGCCGCGGCCATCCAGAGGTCCTGCATGGCCCGGTGATCGTTCAGCATCTTCTGGGCGTACTGCTTGACCTGGGGGTTCTGGGCCCGGCGCACGGCCAGCTCGGCCAGCCGCTGCTCCAGCGTGTGGTCGGCGGTCACGTCGCGGATGAACTCCGCGTCGGCCTTGGCGTCGGCCCGGGCCTGGGCGGTAACCTGCGCGTCCTGTGCGTTGCCCTGGTTGGCCTGCGCCGGCTGGTTCTGCGGGGCGGGCTGGCCGGGCTGCTGCGCCGGCTGCTGCGAGCCGGGGGCCGGCTTCACCTCGGGCTTCACATTGCCCCACGGAGTAGTGGGCTGGGCGCCGGGCTGCTGCTGGCCGTTGGGATTGTTGGCCGCGGCCACGTCACCGCTCACTTCGGCGCGGATCCGGGTGGCCAGGTTGTAATGCTCCTGGAGCGCGGGCAGGTCCCGCTCCACCAGCTCGCGCACGTCCTCCGAGCGCTGGGCGCGGCCCTGCGATTGGAAGGCGGCGACGTTCTTCTGGTGGTCCTGCACCATCAGGTCCATGTAGGCCCGCTCGAACTCGGCGCCGGAGAGCTTGCTGAGGCGGGTAACCTCGGCCTGCTGCTCGGGGGTGTAGCGGGCGTTGAAGGGGGCCCCGTGCTTCCGGGCCACGTTCATCCAGGTCTGCTGCATCTGGGTGTGGTCGTTCACCATCTTGCTGGCGAACTGTTTGACCGACGGGGTCTGGGCCTTGGTGTTGGCCAGCTGGCCCAGCCGCACTTCCATCAGGTTAGCGGCGGCCACCTGGGTCACGAAGGCGTTGGCAGCCTTGAAGTCGGCGGCCGGGTTTTGCGCCTGCAGTGAGTTGGTCATTCCGGCCCCGGCAGCGAGCGCCAGCCCGGCCGCCGTGTTCATGAGTCTTTGTATGGACATCAGGATCTCCTTGTTCCGGTGATCGAGTGGTCAACATCTCGCGTGCATGGGGGCACCTTGCAGGATCGGGACCACTTTAGCGGGGAGCACCGGTCAGGGATGTGACTGGCCGCACATTGGCTGGTGGCCGCCGTCCGTAAGCGATGCTGTCGGTTGGATTTGGTGATTCCGGAGGAACCGGGGCGGCGGAGCCGAGAAACCGGGTCAGGCGAAGCCGACACTGCCGGTGCAGCGGCGACACTGTCCCCTGCGGGCGGGAACCGGGACGCTGCGGCTCGAATTGCTGGTCGCGGGTGCGCTAGGGCGTGTCGAAGCTGTAGCTGGGCTCCTGGCCGCATTCGGTCCACCGGACCCGGACGAAGCCGTCGTCGCCCTCGATGGTGCCGGCCAAGCGCATCTCGCCGGCGTCGATCCGCTGCACGGTGTCGGTGCAGTCGGCGTTGTAGTGGAGCGGGGTGGGTGTGGTGATCACCAGCTGGTAGTGCTCGGTGCCGCGGGTCCAGTCCGCCGTGCCCGCGATGTCCAGGGTCCCGCTCGGCAGCGGGGCGTTGATCTGGAGTTGGCCGGCGGGGGTGTAGTTCACCGCCCACTGCTTGGTGATGGCGGCGTCGGGACGCCCGGTGAAGGTGCGGTCGATCTGGAGCTCCGTGGTGAGGAGCAGGCCCGCCACCGAGCCGCTCACGCTGCGGGTGCCGTTCCGGGTGACGTCGTAGATGGTCTTGGCATCGGCGCTGGTGAACCGGGTGCGCAGCTTGGTCAGGGTGGCGTCGTGGCCAAACCCGGCATTGGTGGGGGCCGGGTCCCGGACCCGGAGAGTGCCGACGATGTCGAGGGTGCCGCCGCGCCAGCCGGCAAACCGGCAGGGGGGCGCGGTGAAGATATAGGTAGCGTCATCGGGCACCCCGTCGCCGTCGGAATCGGTCGGGGATGACGGACTGACACAGCCGGGGGCCAGGAGGCTGGCCTCTTCAGTGGCCTGGGTGGTGCCGACCGGAGACAGGATGCTGCTCAAGCTCAACGCGTTGACGGCCGACTCGACCTCGTCCCGGGCGGTCAGGCCGATGTCGGCGGTCTGCTCGTCGTGGGGCCCGTTGAGATCCAGACCATTCTCGCAACTGGCCACGGCAAGGGCAGTTAGGATGGCCAGGCCGGCAGCCCTGGCGGGTGACACGGTCATGCGTCATGCTCCTTCGAGGCGGCTCGACCTGGCCCAGTTTCCGCGATCGACACCGGGAACTTGGGCCAGCTGATCATGAGGCGAGCTATGTTAGCATAACCCGGGCCGAGGTCATGTAACAGAGAATCATTACAAACGATCAATTGCTAACTCCCACCTCTTCCAGGCATTTGACGATCGGTTGAACGGGGCGCATACTCTCGATAACCCCGCACAAGCGATCAGCTGTGGAATCGCAACGGTATCTTCGTTGCCTCGGTCAGCCCTGCCTGTTCGGCCCCAACGGCGAGCCGGTGCGCTTTCGCACGAAAAAGCACCTGGCCCTCCTGGTCTATCTGGCGGTGGACGCAAGGTCCCACCGCCGGGAGCGCCTGGCCGAGTTTCTCTGGCCCTGCGCCTCCCTGATCGAAGCCCGGCACTCCCTGGCCACCGCGCTCTCGATCCTGCGGCCCCGAGTTGGCCGCGACGCGCTGGAGACCAGCCGGGATCATGTGCGGCTGCTTCCCGGGCGCATCGCGCTCGATCTTCAGCGCCTTCAGACCGGAGACATACTCGGCACCGAGATCACCGGTCCCCTGGAGGTCGCGGCGTTTCTCGACAACTTCGATGTCCCCGACTCCACCGAGTTCACCCACTGGAAGGATGGCCAGCAGGCGCGGCTGCTGCCCCTGATCAAGGACGCGCTCGTCGTGCTCATTGACCGCTGCCGGAGGACCGGTGATTCCCGGCAGATCGAGCAGCTGGCCGATCGCATGCTGGCGCTGGACGATCTGAGCGAACAGGCCATCCGGGCAAAGATGGAAGCGAGAGCCTTCGCGGGTGATCGCCTCACCGCGCTCCAGATCTTCGAAAGCTGGAAGGCGAAGCTCGCGGACGACCTTCAGGCGTTGCCTTCGGACCTGGTGGAGGGCATGGCGGTCCGGCTCAGGCGGCGCGGCTGGGAGCGCACCACGCTCACCCACATCCCCAACGTTCCCACGGACCAGTGGCGGGGTAGGCGGTTCATCGGCCGAAGCGCGGAGTACCGGGTGCTCTACGAGGCCTGGGAAGGAATTCGAACGGGCGCGCCTGGCCATGTACTCGTGCTGGGCGATTCCGGAGTGGGCAAGAGCACCCTGGTCGAAAGACTCACGACCGCTGCAGGCCTCGAGGGCGCCGCCGTCACCCGGGTGCAGTGCTACGATCTGGAGCGCGAGATCCCCTACTCCACGATCAGCGGCCTCGTGCTGGGACTTCTCGACCGCCCCGGTGTGTCGGCGACACCCTCGGAATCACTGGCGGAGCTGGCGAGGACTGTACCGGAGGTGCGGCATCGCTTTCCGGCCATTCCTCCGGCCGGTGACAGTCAGGGAGAGTCGGCCAGGATTCGGCTGACCGAGGCGTTTCACGACATGGTCGTGGCCGTGGCGGAGGAGCACCCGGTCATTCTCGTGGTCGATGATCTGCATCTCGCGGATGACGTGAGCCTGGCAGTGCTGCATCTCATGATGCGACGCGCGCGCGGGCAGCCGATCATGGTCCTGCTGGTAGCTCGGCCGGGTGAGCTGCCTCAGTCGCCTCAGGCCGAGAAACTGCGCACGGCTGGCGCCGCCCTGGGCATAAAGGAGATGGAGCTCCAGCCGCTGACTGAACATGAGAGTCTGGAACTGCTTCAGTCTCTGATCCCCGACGATCAGCCTCGACCGGGCCAGGCGGTACAGCGCGCCCTGCTGCGAGGTGCGGCCGGCTATCCCATGGTGCTCGAATTGCTGGTGCAGGACTGGGAAGCAAGCGGCGAGCAGTCGCTGGCCCTTTCAGTGGATGCGATGACCACGGACCCCGGATCGGGAGGGCCGGCTGCCGGGGTATACCGCAAGATTCTCGATCGAATCACGCGATCCCTGAATCCCACGACCCATAATGTCCTAAATCTGGCTTCGCTACTCGGGCAGCGGCTCAATGATCCAAGCATGTACGGGCTAGTTGATCTCAGCGTGGGACA
>DASVGF010000043.1:0-2689 GCA_036379675.1 Gemmatimonadales bacterium
TCAAGGCTGGCGACGTCTTCCGGGCTCGCATCAACGGCAAGCTGGTGCCGTTGACCAAGCAGCGGCTGACGCCCGATCAGACCAAGGCCATCGCGCTGAAGCTCATCTCCAGCGAAGAGGACCGGGCCAAGATCGAGCGCCTGCGCGACTTCGATTGCTCCTGGGGCATGCCGGGCGTGGGGCGGTTCCGGGTCAACGTCCTGCGCCAGCGCTCATCCTTCATGATCGTCATGCGGGTTATTCCCTTCACCGTGCCCACCATCGAGTCGTTGCGCCTGCCCGAGGTGCTGAAGCAGATCGCGGAGGCCGACCGGGGCCTGGTGCTGGTAGCCGGCGTGAGCGGCAGCGGCAAGAGCTCGACGGTTGCGGCCATGGTGCACCACATCAACCGCACGCTCCACAAGCACGTGGTGACCATCGAGAATCCCATCGAGTTTCTCCACCGCGACCTCAGCTGCTCCATCACCCAGCGTGAGGTAGGGGTGGATACCGAGAGCCTGGCTGTGGGTCTCAAAGCGGCGTTGCGGCAGGACCCCGACGTGGTGGTGCTGGGCGACATTCCCGATGCCGCCACTATCGACACCGCGCTCAAGGGTGCGGAGACCGGTCACCTGGTGATTGCCACCATCACCACGCCGGATGTGATCACCACTGTCGAGCGGCTCGTCGCAATGTTGCCGGCGGAAGAACGCGAGATCGGGCGCATGCGGCTGTCCGAGGCCGTCCACGCCATCGTGGCCCAGCAGCTGCTGCCGCAAAAGGATGAAAAGGGCCGGGTTCCCGCCGTCGAGGTGCTCATCGCTACACCGGCCGCGCGCGAGTGCCTGAAGGACTCGAAGAGGATCTCCCAGGTCAAGAAGATCATGGCTGACAGTCACAAGGAGCTGGGCACTCAGACCTATGAACAGCACCTCGAGGAGCTGATCGAGGCCGACCAGATCAGCGGTGACACCAAGCGGGCCGCCCAGAACATCGCCATGCAACCAACGGCCCCCTCCAAGCGTTCGCGGCAGGCCTGAGGTACGCCGCGGATCAGTGTCAACCCTCAAAGAAACCGCTCGCCAGGTCCTCGCTCTCCCACGTGAAGCCGGCACTCCCGAAGCCGCTCAGGCCCGGGAACTGGTGGCAGCTCATCTCCGGTATCTCGGTTACAACGTCGTTACCCAGAAATTCAGCTTTGCACCCTCGAGCCTGAGCGCCTTCCCCATCTTCGGGGCGGGACTCGGCCTCCTGGCTCTGGTGTTGATCCCGGCCGTCCTGACGGACCGGCTTCCGTCGTGGGCCGCCCTGGCCGCCTGGGCTGGTGGGCTTGCCGGGCTGGGAATCGTGGCCACCGGCGTAGGTCTGGGCTGGGTTCCCCTGGGGCAGGGTCTCCGGGAAGATGCCAACCTGATCGCCACCCGGGGACCCACTCCGCCCACCCGCTGGGTGGTGGCCCACCTCGACTCCAAGGCGCAGGCGCATTCGATGGCGGGCCGGCTGGTTGCAGTCTGGATGGCGGGCCTCACCATCGCAGCCCTCACCCTCATCGCTCTGCTGCGGCTCGGTGGTGTGCTTCCGTTTGCCGTGCCCGTTGCCGGAGCCGCGGTAGCGGTTCTGACGGGGTTCCTGGCAGGCCGGGGACGCATCAAGGGCCGGTCTCTGGGGGCCCGCGATAACGGGACCGGCATCGTGGCAGCCCTGGCGGCAGCGGCGGCAGCGCCCGGCGACCGGGTCGGCATCCTGATTACCGGTGCGGAAGAGTTCGGCCTGGTAGGTGCGCGCGTGTTTGCCAGGCTTACGCCAAACCTGGAAGCTGCCGAGTTCGTGAACGTGGATACGGTGGACCAGGAGGGGAAGCTGTACCTGGTGAGTCACAATGCCCGGGGTGCCCGCCTGGCGGGCTCGTTGGAGCCACAGCTCGCGGAGCTGGCGGTGCCCATACAGCAGCGGCGGCTCCCACTCGGGATCTTCGTGGACAGTGCGCCGCTGGCCCGGGCTCGCGCGCAGGCGGTGACGGTCGGCCGGCTGACGTGGGGCACCCTTCGGCGCATTCACACCGCGGAGGATACTCCGGAGGGTCTCTCGTTTCGGATGGCGGAGCAGGTGGGACGGGCGATCGTAGCGAATTGACGTTTGTCTGAGGTCACGATAGGTTTGCCCGAGGATTCAGGAGCCCCGCAAGGGGCTCTTTTGTTGTTTTTACCAGGGGAGCGGACATGTTCGATGCCAGGACCACCTGCCTGGTCGTTGTCGGGGCGCAGTGGGGCGACGAAGGGAAGGGAAAGCTGGTTGACGTGCTGGCCGAGCAGGCCGGGCTCGTGGTCCGCTACCAGGGGGGGGCGAACGCCGGTCACACGGTGGTGATCGGGGACACCCAGTTCATCCTTCGTCAGATCCCGTCCGGCATTCTGCACCCCCAGGTGACTTGCGTGATCGGCAACGGCGTCGTCCTGGAGCCGGAGAACCTCTTTTCCGAGCTCGACCAGCTCAAGGGCCGCGGCATCAACACCGAGGGCCGGATCTTCGTATCGGACCGTGCCCACCTGGTTCTCCCTTACCACAAGCTGCTCGATGCCGCGAGCGAGCGCAGCCAGAAGCTGGGCACCACCGGGCGCGGCATCGGGCCGGCGTATGAGGACAAGTACGGACGCCGCGGCATCCGCGTAACGGATCTCCGGCGACTGGAGTGTGCAGCCGCCCTCCTGGA
>DASVGF010000044.1:0-14667 GCA_036379675.1 Gemmatimonadales bacterium
TGACCTCCGAGAGTAGCCATTATCGCCGGCGCCAATCACTTGCGTCTCATCTAGGCCACTTCTATATTGGGTAGCTAGCCCTTAAACTGGCCCGGGAGAGTCGCGTGAAGGTTCGTTCCAGCGTGAAGCCGATTTGCGAGCACTGCAAGGTCATCAAGCGACAGGGCGTCGTCCGCATCATCTGCAAGCGCAATCCCAAGCACAAGCAACGGCAAGGCTGATCATGGCGCGTATCGCAGGCGTGGACCTTCCACGTGAGAAGCGCGTCGAGATCGCGCTCACCTACATCTTCGGCATTGGCCGCCCCACCAGCAGCCGCATTCTCGGTGAGACGGGCGTCAACCCCGACACCCGGGTGCGCGATCTGTCGGACTCGGAAGTCGCCCGGCTCCGGCAAATGATCGAGCGGTCGGTCAAGGTGGAGGGCGCGCTCCGCACCGAAGTGGCCATGAACATCAAGCGCCTGATGGATATCGGGAGCTACCGGGGCATCCGGCACCGCCGGGGCCTTCCGGTGCGGGGGCAGCGGACTCATACCAACGCCCGGACCAAGAAGGGTCCCCGGCGCGCTATCGCCGGCAAGAAGAAAGTGACCAAGAAGTAAATGACTGCTCCGGTTCCCGCGAAGGCGCCCAGCGCCAAGCGCTCCAAGAAGGTCGTCGAGTCGGAGGGCATCGCCCACATCTCGGCCACGTTCAACAATCTGCTGATCACCATCACCGACCTGCGCGGCAACACGCTCGCGTGGGGATCGGCGGGCAAGGCAGGCTTCAAGGGCTCCAAGAAGTCCACCCCGTTCGCCGCCACGGTGGCGGCGGAGAACTGCGGACGTGAGGCCATGAACCTGGGCCTTCGCAGGGTCCATGTGCGGGTCCAGGGTCCGGGCAGCGGCCGCGAGTCCGCCATTCAGGCGCTGGCCTCGGTGGGCCTCCGGGTCGTGTCCATTCGCGATGTCACCCCGATTCCGCACAACGGCTGCCGTCCGCCGAAGAAGCGGCGGGTTTAACCCTACACGAAGTGACCATGACGATAGATCTGACTGGCCTGGTTCGCCCGCACCTCGTCGAGATGACGAAGCGGGACGACAATCCGAACGCCGCTGAATTCCGGCTCCAGCCATTGGAGCGGGGGTTCGGCTACACCCTCGGCAATTCCCTTCGCCGCCTGCTGCTCTCCTCGCTGCGCGGCAGCGCGGTCTGGGGCTTCCGCCTCGACGGCGTGGTCCACGAGCACCAGACGGTCCAGGGCGTGCTGGAGGACGTGCATCAGATCGTGCAGCGGCTGAAGGCGCTCACCCTGGTGCTGGCCGATGATGTCGACGACGCGGTCCTGCACATCCGCCGCGAAGGCGCCGGCCCGGTCTACGCCCGCGACATCCAGGAGCACGGCTCGGTCATGGTCAAGAATCCCGACCATCTTCTCTTCACGCTGCAGGACGACCGCGACGTGACGATGGAGCTGTATGTCAACAAGGGTCGCGGCTACGTCGAGGCCGAGATGCATCCCACCGACCGGTCGCTGCCGATCGACCTGGTGCGGATCGATGCCATCTACAACCCCGTCCGGCGCGCCAACTTCACCGTCGCCGAAACCCGCGTCGGACAGCGCACCGACTACGACCGGCTCACCGTGTCGGTCGAGACCAACGGCACCATTACCCCGGAAGACGCCATCGCGTACGCCGCAGCCCTGGCTCAGGTCCACTTCCAGTACTTCGTGGACTTCGGCAAGGTGCCGACCATGCGCGACAGCGGGGCGTCCGGCAGTGGGGTAGCGGGGAGCAATCTGCGTCAGCGTCTGGGCCGGCCGATCGACGACTTCGGTCTCTCGGTGCGGTCGCTGAACTCGCTGAAGAACTCGAACATCAGGACGCTCAAGGACCTGGTGGAGTTCTCCGAGGACGACTTGTTGAAGGTCAAGAACGTGGGCGAGAAGGCGTTGAGCGAGATCGCCGAGCTGTTGCAGCGGGAAGGGCTCAACTTCGGGATGGGCTTCGAGGAGACGGACGGGGAGCTGCGGGTATCGCGGCCCGGTGTCGCTCCGGTGGTCCTGCCCTCGGCTGGAGCGGGAGAGGGGATTTAATGCGTCACCGCGCCAAGGGCCGCCAGCTTTCCCGCACCTCCACCCACAAGCGGGCTATGCTGAACAACATGGCCACCAGCCTCTTCGCCCATGGCCGGGTCATCACCACCGAAGCCAAGGCCAAGGAGTTGCGCCCCTTTGCCGAGAAGCTGATCACGCTGGCGCGCCGGGGCGATCTGCACGCGCGCCGATTGGTGGCGCGACGGATCAAGGATCGGGAAACCCTGGGACGGCTCTTTGGCGAGATCGGGCCACGCTTTGCGGCCCGGCCCGGCGGGTACACCCGGATTCTCAAGATGGGACACCGTGAAGGCGACGGAGCGGATGTTGCGCGGATCGAGCTCCTTGCGGAGTAGCGGACGTATGCGGCCGGCGCCGTACACAACAATAAAGGGGACCTTCGGGTCCCCTTTTTTCAAGCCACCACGGCGAGGAACCCGCTCAGCTCGCCTTTTTGATGCGGTTACTCTTCAGGCACTGGGTGCACACGCGGATGCGCTTCGGTGCACCCTCTACCAGGACGCGCACGACCTGCAGATTGGGGTACCACCGGCGCTTGGTTCGGTTGTTGGCGTGGCTGACGTTGTTGCCGGTCGTCGGCCCTTTGGCGCACACGGCGCAAACCCGTGCCATAGAGGCTCCACTGAATTTCGTATCGTGACTCGGACAGCCGCCAAAACTAACCGGCCCGGCGGGATGACACAACCTCGGGGGGTGGCCCAGCGTGCCTAAGGCACTCATCACCGGTGTAACCGGTCAAGACGGCTCCTACCTGGCCGAGCTGCTTCTTTCCAAGGGCTACGAGGTAGTTGGGATGGTGCGCCGGACCAGCCATCACAGCTACGAGCGGATCGAGCACCTGCTCGACCGGATCGAGGTGGTCGCCGCCGATTTGCTCGACCAGCACTCCCTGACGGTGGTGCTGCAGGAGTCACGGCCCGACGAAGTCTATAATCTGGCGGCGCAGTCCTACGTCCCGACGTCGTGGACGCAGCCGGTGCTCACCGGCGAGTTCACCGCTCTGGGGGTCACCCGGATTCTCGAGGCCATCCGGCTGGTGCACCCATCCGCCCGCTTCTACCAGGCCAGCTCCTCGGAAATGTTCGGGCGGGTCACCGAGACCCCGCAGCGGGAGACCACCTCATTCTATCCCCGTTCACCCTACGGGGTGGCGAAGGTGTACGGCCATTGGATCACGGTGAACTACCGGGAGTCGTACAACCTGTACGCCGTGAGCGGAATTCTTTTCAACCACGAGTCGCCCCGGCGTGGGATCGAGTTCGTTACGCGCAAGGTGACTGACGGCGCCGCCCGCATCAAACTTGGCCTCAGCAGTCAGCTCAAGCTCGGCAATCTCGACGCCAGGCGGGATTGGGGGTTTGCGGGCGATTATGTGGAAGCCATGTGGCGCATGCTGCAGCAGCCTTCGCCGCAGGACTACGTCATCGGGACAGGCCACACCCACAGCGTGCGCGAGCTGGTCGAGGCGGCCTTTTCGCACGTGGGACTCGACTGGCGCAAGCACGTCGTCACCGATCCGCGGTTCATGCGGCCGGCCGAAGTGGACCTGTTGCAGGCCGACCCCTCCAAGGCAAAGCGGGAGCTGGGCTGGACGCCAAAGGTCGGGTTCACTGACCTGGTGGCGATGATGGTGGATGCCGACCTCGAGCGGCTGCGCGGACGCCGATGAGGTCGTCGTGAACATCCTGGTCACCGGTGGCGACGGATTCGTCGGACGGCACCTGGTACCTCGCCTGCTGGAGACCGGGCACACGGTGGTGGCAGCCTGCCGGCCGGGGGGCGAGCCGGTGCGGAGCTGGTTGGCATCCCGCTGGCACGACCAGGTGGAGGTCGTCCCTTTCGAGATCACCGATCCCGACTCGGTCCGGGCGGCCGTGCGCGCCCCCTGCGATGCCATCGTGCACCTGGCCGCCATCGCGTCGGTGCGTGAGGCGCGGCAGGACCCGGGTCGAGCCTGGATCGTCAACGCGGCCGGTACCGCCCGGCTGATCGAGGCGGCTGCGGCGCTTCGGCGCGGCAACGGGGGTCCGGTGGTGCTGGTGGTATCCAGCGCCGAGGTCTACGGCAGCGGACCGGCCACGCCCCGGCGCGAGACCGATCCGCTCGCGCCCCAGTCCTCCTACGCCGCCAGCAAGGTGGGCACCGAGATGGCGGCACTCGAGGCCTGGCGGCGCACCGGTCTTCGGCTCGTCATCGCGCGGCCGTTTCAGCACACCGGGCCGGGGCAGGCGCCGGAGTACGTGGTGCCCGCGTTCGCGCAGCGGGTGCTGGCCGCCAAGCGGTCGGGCAGTAGTGCCGTGCCCACGGGCAATCTCGATCCGGTGCGCGACCTGCTGGATGTGCGCGACGTGGCAGAGGCGTACCTGGCGCTGCTCCAGCGCGGGGTGCCTGGAGAGGTGTACAACATCGCCCGCGGCGAGGGCATCTCGCTGCACGATCTGTTTCGCCGCCTGGCCGCTCTCGCCGGCGCCCGGGTCGAACCGGTCCCCGATCCCTCGCTGATGCGCTCGGGTGATATCCCGTATCTTGTCGGCGATCCCGGCAAACTTCGGCGCGCGACCGGGTGGTCGCCGCGCTACAGCCTCGACCAGACCCTGCAGGAACTGGTGAATGCCTAAGCGCACCGATCTCTCCACCATCCTCCTTATCGGGTCCGGGCCCATCATCATCGGGCAGGGGGCCGAGTTCGACTACTCCGGCACCCAGGCCGTCCGGGCGCTGAAGGAGGAGGGCTACCGGGTCGTGCTGGTGAATTCGAATCCGGCCACCATCATGACCGATCCCGAGCTGGCCGACCGCACGTACATCGAGCCGGTCACGCCGGAATGGGTCGCCAAGGTGATCGAGCGTGAGCGGCCGGACGCCCTCCTGCCGACCATGGGAGGACAGACGGCGCTCAACGTCGCCATGGCACTGCAGCGGGATGGGACGCTCGAGCGCTACGGGGTGGAGCTTATTGGGGCCAACGAGCGCGCCATCCGTCTGGCCGAAGACCGGGAGGAGTTTGCCAAGGCCATGCGCCGGATTGGCCTGGCTACGCCACAGGGCCAGACCGTCCGGAGTGTTGATGAGGGGCTCGAGGTGGTGGAGACCACCGGCTATCCCGCCATCCTGCGGCCCTCCTTTACCCTGGGAGGCAGTGGTGGGGGTATTGCCTACAACCGGGAGGAGTTCGAGTCCCTGCTTCGCCGGGGCCTGGAGCTTTCGCCGGTGGGCTCGGTGCTGGTCGAGCGCAGCGTGATCGGGTGGAAGGAGTTCGAGCTCGAGGTCATGCGGGACACCGCCGACAACGTGGTGATCGTCTGCTCGATCGAGAATCTCGACCCCATGGGGGTCCACACCGGCGATTCGATCACGGTGGCCCCGGTCATGACACTCACCGACCGCGAATACCAGATGATGCGCGATGCCTCCATCCGGATCATTCGCGAGATCGGCGTGGCCGCGGGTGGCTGCAACATCCAATTCGCGGTCAACCCCGCCACCGGCCAGCAGCTCGTCATCGAGATGAACCCGCGGGTGTCGCGGTCCTCCGCCCTGGCCTCGAAAGCCACCGGCTTTCCTATTGCCAGAATCGGCACCAAGGTGGCGGTGGGCTACCGCCTCGACGAGTTGCCCAACGACATCACCAAGACCACGCCGGCCTCGTTCGAGCCCGTGCTGGACTACGTGGTCGTGAAGATCCCCCGCTTCGCGTTCGAGAAGTTCCCGACCGCAGACCCGACCCTTACCACTCAGATGAAATCGGTAGGGGAGGTGATGGCCATTGGCCGGACCTTCAAGGAGGCGTTGCAAAAGGGTCTTCGCGGCCTGGAGATCGATCGTTCCGGCTGGGTGGTGGGCGCCACTGCCGCCGACGACCGGTTGCAGGACACCAGCCGGGAAGGCGTCCTGGCTGCCGTGGGCACCCCAACCCCCGAACGAATCTTCCAGATCAAGCACGCCTTGAAGCTGGGCATACCGGTCGAGTCGCTGGCCGAACGCACCGGCATCGATCCCTGGTTCCTGTACCAGCTGGCGGAGCTGCTGGAGTCGGAGAAGGAGTGGGAAGGCGGGGAAGCAGGGAAGCGGGGAAGTGTGAGTGACGAACGCGCCTTGTTGCTCCGAATGAAGCGCCAGGGCTTCTCCGACCGGCAACTGGGAGATCTCCGGGGAATTTCCGAGGCCGAGGTGCGGGGCGAGCGGCACCGGCTCGGCATCCGGCCCGCCTATAAGACAGTCGATACCTGCGCCGGGGAGTTTCCCTCCTCCACGCCGTATCTCTATTCGTCATACGACGAGGAGAACGAGGCCAAGGCGAGCAGCCGGCAAACGGTCATGATTCTCGGCAGTGGCCCCAATCGGATCGGCCAGGGCGTCGAATTCGATTACTGCTGCGTGCGGGCTGCGATGGCGTTCCGGGAGCTGGGGTATCGAACGGTGATGGTGAACTCCAACCCGGAAACGGTGTCCACCGATTTCGACATCTCCGATGCCCTCTACTTCGAGCCCCTCACCCTCGAGGACGTGCTGGAGATCGTCGCGGTGGAGCGCCCGCTTGGGGTCGTGGTCCAGCTGGGCGGCCAGACGCCGCTGCGCCTGGCCAAGGCACTCGAGCGCCAGGGCGTCCGGATTCTCGGTACTTCGCCTGAGGCCATCGATCTGGCGGAAGACCGGGGCCGGTTCGAGCAGATCACCCGAGAGCTGGGCGTGGCCCAACCGCCCAGCGGGGTGGCCCGATCGGTGGACGAGGCTGTGAGCGTCGCGGCCCGGGTGGGCTACCCGGTGCTGGTGCGCCCCTCGTACGTACTGGGCGGGCGCGCGATGGAGATCGTGTACGACGACACCTCGCTTCGGAATTACTTCGATCGGGCGGCGCGGGTGGCCCCGGAGCATCCAGTGCTGATCGACAGCTTCCTCGAGGACGCATTCGAGGCCGATGTCGACGCCATTGCCGACGGGACCCGCTGCGTCATCGGCGGGGTGATGCAGCACATCGAGGACGCCGGCATCCACTCGGGTGACTCGGCCTGCGTGCTGCCGCCCTACCTGATAACCGAAGCCCAGGTGGAAGAGATGCGGCGCCACACCCGCGCCTTTGCCGAGCGGCTCGGGGTGGTGGGGCTGCTCAATGTCCAGTTCGCCATCAAGAACGGCGTGGTGTACGTGCTGGAGGTCAACCCGCGGGGGTCCCGGACGGTCCCCTTCGTCTCGAAGACCACCGGCGTTCCGCTCGCCAGCCTGGCCGCCGCGGTGATGACCGGAAAGACCCTGGAGGAGCTGGGTCTCCACGATGATGTCGTGCAGCCGTACGTGGCGGTGAAGGAGGCGGTGTTCCCCTTCAGCAAACTCCAGGGAGTGGACCTCATCCTGGGACCGGAGATGCGCTCCACCGGCGAGGTGATGGGTATCGCCGACTCGTTCGGAATGGCGTTCGCCAAAGCGCAGATCTCGGCCGACGGAGCGCTGCCGCTGGAGGGGTCGGTGTTCGTGACCGTGAACGATCACGACAAGGCCAATCTGGTGCCGATTGCCCGCCGATTTCACGCGCTCGGATTCCGCGTGCTCGGGACCGAGGGTACCGCCCGGTACCTGCGGGCCCGCGGCATCCCGACCGAGCGGGTGCTCAAAGTGTACGAGGGACGTCCCAATGCCATCGACCTGCTGGTATCCGGCCAAATTCAGCTGCTGATCAACACGCCCCTCGGCAAGCTGACCCAACAGGACGACTACACCATCCGTCGGGCCGCGCTCCAGCACCGAGTGCCCTACACGACAACCCTGTCCGCCGCTTCGGCCGCCTGCGATGCCATCATCGCGCTCCGCAGCCGGGCCGGCGAGGTCCGGCCGCTCCAGGAATGGCACGCGCTTGCCCGGGAGATGTCGCCGGAGTGGACCGGGTGACGGCTCGGGATCCGGCGTTCATCAGCGCGTTACGAGGCAGGGTTCGCGGGACCGTCCGGGAGGCGGAGCCGGTGGCCCGCTACTCGACCTACCGGATCGGCGGCCCGGCCACGGTGCTGCTGCCTTCGACTCCCGAGGACGTTGGCGCAGCCCTGACCCTGGCGCACGAGGCTGGAGTACCCTGGTTCACCCTCGGACTCGGGTCCAACATCCTCTTGCCGGACGAGGGCCTGGACGCTTTGGTCATCCGCATGGGCAAAGGACTCGACGGGCTCAAGCAAGAGGGCGACTCGTGGACGGTCGGCGCCGGCCTTCCCGCGCCGCTGGCGGCCCGCCGGACAGCCGAAGCCGGCTTTGCCGGCCTCCACATCTTCGTGGGCGTGCCCGGCACGGTGGGCGGAGGTGTGTACATGAACGCCGGCTGCCATGGCGGCGACTGGTCTGAGGTGGTGGAACGGGTCACGGTCGTGGATCAGTCCGGTCGTGACTCGGTACTCACCCGGCGCGAGATCCCCTTCACGTATCGCCGCAGCGGGCTTGAAGGCCGGATCGTGCTTCAGACAACGGTGCGTCTCCGCCCGGAGGAGCCCGAACGTCTGGAGGAGTCCGTCGCCGAGATGTTCGAGTGGCGCCAGAAGGGGACGCCATTCAACCAGCCCTGCTGCGGAAGCGTATTCAAGAACCCGGCGGGTCCGAGTTGGAAGCAGGACAACGGTCCCCGTACGGCCGGGCAGCTGATCGAGGCCGCCGGACTCAAGGGGTTCGGCATCGGCGGGGCGCAAGTTTCACCCATGCACGCGAACTATTTCGTCAATACCGGCGGAGCCACGGCAGCGGATGTGCGCGCGCTTATCGAGCATGCGCAGCAGACGGTGGCGGAGCAGTTCGGCGTGCGTCTGGAGCCGGAGGTCAAGTTGATCGGCACCCGCGGGGAGTACCTCAATAATGAGTGATTACTTCGTTCACGAGTCCTCCTACGTCGATGACGGTGCGGTGATCGGCAAAGGCACCAGGATCTGGCATTTCTGCCACATCCTGCCCGGCGCCGTAATCGGGCAGCGGTGCAACCTGGGTCAGAACGTGGTCGTCATGGGCGGTACCCGGCTGGGGAACAACGTCAAGGTCCAGAACAACGTCTCCATTTACGAGGGCGTCGTGCTGGAGGACGATGTGTTCTGCGGCCCCAGCTGCGTTTTCACCAACGTGGTCAACCCGCGGAGCCATGTCTCCCGGAAGTCCGAATACCAGCCGACCACGGTGAGACGGGGGACCTCCATCGGCGCCAACGCCACCATCGTCTGCGGCGTCACCCTGGGCCAGTACAGCTTCATCGGGGCCGGCGCGGTGGTTCGGAGTGACGTTCCCGACTACGCCCTCATGGTCGGGGTGCCTGCCCGGCGGGTGGGGTGGATGTGCCAGTGTGGGGTTCGCCTCCAGCCCCGCGAGGGCCGGGCGGCCTGTGCCGCCTGCGGGGCCACCTACCGTGAGGCCGACGGGTTGCTCCGGCTGATTGACCCACCCAGCGCACGCGGCTAACTTCTCTAGCTGCCGAAGGTTCCGTGATTCCCCCGCCCCAGGGTCTCCTGTGACCGTACCCCTGCTCGACCTGGTCGCACAGTACCAGAGCATTAAGGACGAAGTCCTGGCCGCCATGGCGGCGGTGATCGAGCGCCAGGGCTTCATCATGGGGCCCGAGGTGGCAAGGCTGGAGACCGAGATCGCCCGGCTCTCCCATGCCAAGCACGGCATCGCCTGCGCCAGCGGGACCGACGCCCTGTTGCTGCCCCTCAGGGCCCTGGACCTGCGCCCCGGTGACGAAGTCATCACGACGGCGTTCACCTTCTTTGCCACGGCCGGCGCCATCCACAATGCGGGGGGTACGCCCGTCTTTGTGGACATCGACCCGGGAACATTCAATATCTCGCCCGATGCGATTGAGGCCGCCATTACGCCGAAAACGCGGGCGATTGTGGTGGTCCATCTCTTTGGGCAGCTGGCGCCCATGGAACGGATCGTCCCCCTGGCCGCCCGCCGCGGCCTGATGCTGATCGAGGACGGGGCTCAGTCCATCGGTGCCCGCCGGAAGATCGAAGGGAGCTGGCGGATGTCCGGCGAAATGGGAACCGTGGGTACCCTGTCGTTCTTTCCGACCAAGAACCTGGGAGCCTGGGGCGACGCCGGGTTGATCGTCACCCAGGATGACGCCCTGGCCGAGCGGCTACGACGCCTCCGGCTTCACGGCGGGTCCCGCCAGTACTTCCACGAGGAAGTCGGTACCAACAGCCGGTTGGACACGCTACAGGCCGCCGTGCTGCTGGCCAAGTTGCCGCACCTGGAGCGGTGGAACGAGGCCCGGCGCAAGAACGCGGCGCGTTACACCGCGGCATTTGGCGGACACCCGGCTATCTGCCCGCCTAAAGTGGACCCGGCCAACGATCACATCTTTCACCAGTACACCATCCGGGTACCCCGGCGGGACGAGCTGCAGACGCACCTCAAGGGGAAGGGCATCGGCCACGCCGTCTACTATCCCCTCGCGCTCCACCTGCAGCCGTGCTTTGCCCACCTCGGCTACGACCGCGGGAGCCTGCCGGTGACCGAGGCCTCCATGGATGCGGTCGTCTCTCTGCCGGTCTATCCGGAGCTCACCCGTGACCAGCAGGACCGGGTCATCGACGCGGTTCAGTCCTTCTATCCAGTGAGCCAGCCGGCATGACCATCGCGCAGGACCTGATCGCCAAGGCCGAGCGCCGGCAGATCCTTTTCGGCATCGTTGGTCTGGGGTACGTCGGGCTGCCGCTGGCGGTCGAGCTGTCGCGGGCCGGCTACCGGGTGCTCGGCTTCGACGTCAATGAGGGTGTGGTCGACGGCCTCAATGAGGGGCGGTCGCACGTCAAGGATGTCAGCGATACCGAGCTCAAGGGGGCCATGGAGTGCGGCCGCTTCAGCGCCACCACGGACATGCAACGCCTGTCCGAGCCAGACGCCATCTCCATCTGCGTGCCCACGCCGCTCTCGAAGTTCAAGGACCCGGACGTCAGCTACATCGTCGCCGCCACCGAAGCGGTCACCCAGCGGCTCCGGCGGGGGCAGGCCATCGTGCTGGAAAGCACCACCTACCCGGGCACCACCCGCGAGATCCTGTTGCCCGCCCTGCAGAGCACGGGGCTCAAGGTAGGCCAGGACTTCTTCCTGGCGTTCAGCCCCGAGCGAGTAGATCCCGGGAACCCGAAATACGGAACCAGGAACACGCCCAAGGTGGTGGGGGGAATCACCGAGGACTGCCGGCGGGTGGCGGTCGCGCTCTATCAGCCGGCCATCGACAGCCTGGTTCCCGTGTCCACCACCGAGGCGGCCGAGCTGGTCAAGCTGCTCGAGAACACCTTCCGGAGCGTCAATATCGGGCTGGTGAACGAGATGGCCATCGTCTGTGACAAGCTGGGTGTCAACGTCTGGGAAGTCATCGAGGCCGCGGCCACGAAGCCGTTCGGTTTCATGAAGTTTCTGCCGGGCCCCGGTCTTGGCGGACACTGCATTCCGATCGACCCGCATTATCTAGCCTGGAAAATGCGAGGGCTGAACTACAAAACCCGGTTTATCGATCTGGCGGGCGAGCTGAACACCGAAATGCCCATGTTCTGGGTGCGAAAGCTGGCGGAAGCCCTCAATGCTCAGGGGAAAGCGGTGCGGGGAGCCTCCGTCCTGGTGTTGGGCGTGGCCTACAAACGGGACATCGAAGATATCCGGGAAAGCCCGGCGCTCGATATCATCCGCTTGCTCGAGGGCCAGGGAGCCAGGGTCAGCTATTTCGATCCCCATGTGCCCAGCTTCCGTGAGGATGGCCAGGAGTTCCGGTCGGTCAAGCTGACGCCCGAGGTGGTGGCCGCCGCGGATTGTGTGATGGTGGTCACCGATCACAGCTCGGTGGACTATCGGATGATCAAACGGCAGGCAAAGCTGGTAGTGGACACTCGCAACGCATTACCCAGAGAGGCTTAGACATGCACGTGGCGGTGATCGGAAGCGGCTATGTCGGCCTGGTGGCCGGTGCCTGCCTGGCGGAGACAGGAAACGACGTCACGTGCGTCGACGTTGACGCCGAGAAAATTGCCCGGCTGCAGCGGAACGAGATCCCCATTTATGAGCCGGGTCTCGAGCCCATGGTCAAGCGGAACCAGGAGGAAGGGCGGCTCACGTTCACCACCGACATCGGCTCCGCGGTGCGGGGATCGAAAGTCATCTTCATCGCGGTCGGGACGCCGCCGGGCGAGGATGGCTCCGCCGATCTCAAGCATGTGCTCGCGGTGGCGCGCGAGGTCGGCCGCCACATGAACGAGCCCAAGGTCGTGGTCACCAAGTCCACCGTGCCGGTGGGGACCGCGGAAAAGGTCCGGGCCGCCGTCAGGGCGCACACCGAGATCCCCTTTGCCGTCTGCTCCAATCCAGAGTTCCTCAAGGAGGGGGCCGCCATCGAGGACTTCATGAAGCCGGACCGGGTGGTGGTGGGGGTGGACGACGAGGGGGCCAAGGAAGTGATGGGCGAGCTGTATGCTCCCTTCACCCGGCAGGGCGGCAACCGGATCATCTTCATGGATATCGCCTCCGCAGAGGTCACCAAGTACGCCGCCAACGCCATGCTGGCCACTCGCATCTCCTTCATGAACCAGATCGCGCTTTTCTGCGAGCTGGTGGGGGCCGATGTCAATCAGGTCCGGATGGGGATCGGCTCGGACCAGCGGATTGGACGCGCCTTCCTCTACCCCGGGCCGGGCTACGGCGGCTCCTGCTTTCCCAAGGACGTCAAGGCGCTGATCCGTACGTCCGACGACCTGGGGCTCTCGCTCGACCTGCTCAAGGCGGTCGAGGGCGTCAACGAATGCCAGAAGCAGGTCGTACTTCAGAAGACGCTTCGCTATCTCGGTCAGGACCTCAGCGGGAAGATCGTCGGACTCTGGGGTCTTGCCTTCAAGGCCGAAACCGACGACATGCGGGAGAGTCCCACCATCCCGCTTATCGAGGGCCTGCTGTCGGCCGGTGCGCGGGTTCAGACGCACGACCCGAAAGCCACCGACTCCGCCCGTATGATCTTCGGCGACCGGGTCATGTACGCGGCCGACCCCTACAGCGCTGCCCATGGGGCCGATGCGCTGCTGGTGATGACCGAATGGCTGGTGTACCGCAACCCCGACTTCGAGCGGGTCCGTAAGCTGGTTCGCCGTCCGCTGCTCATCGACGGCCGCAACCTGTACGATCCTGAGCGGATGGCCGCACTGGGCTTCGAGTATCACGGGATCGGCCGCGGGCATAGATGACCCGCGTCCTGGTCACCGGCGCCGCCGGCTTCATCGGCTCGCATCTGGTGGAGGCGCTCACGGCCCGGGGCGACGAAGTGGTGGGACTCGATAACTTCGACCCGTTTTATCCTCGCGCCATGAAGGAGCGGAACCTCGCGGAGGTGGGGAAGCCACGGGGCTTCTCCTTCCGCGAGCAGGACATGCTGGATGTAGCGGCGCTGGTGCCGCTGCTCACGCCGGACACGGTGGTGGTGCACCTCGCCGCCAAAGCCGGAGTGCGGCCATCGCTGGCCAATCCGGTGGGCTACGCCCAGGCCAACGTCACCGGCACCGCCGCGGTGGTCGAAGCAGCCCGGCAGGCGGGCGTCAGCCGGATTGTGTTCGGCTCGTCCTCCTCCGTGTACGGCGACAGTACGCCGGTCCCCTTCCGGGAAGATGCCACGGCCGTCGAGCCGGTATCGCCCTATGCGGCCACCAAGCGCGCCGGCGAGCTGTTCCTGTGCTCGGTGGCGCCCATCTATGGCTTGCGGGTGGCCTCCTTGCGATTCTTCACCGTCTATGGTCCCCGCCAGCGGCCCGATCTCGCCATTCACGCCTTCACCCGGAAAATGGTGGAGGGCCGTCCCCTGACCCTGTTTGGCGACGGCACCCAGGCGCGGGACTACACGTATTGCGATGACATCATTGCGGGCGTGGTGGCGTCGATTGGGTGGACCGCTACGGCTCCGGTGGGGGTGGAGACGTTCAACCTGGGCGGGAGCCGACCGGTGTCCACCGAGGCCATGGTGGCCGAGATCGCCGCCGCGCTCGGGATCCAGCCCAAGATCGAATGGGCACCCATGCAGCCGGGGGACGTTCAAAGGACCGCCGCCGATCTCACCAAAGCAGGCGCGGTTCTCGGCTACGCGCCGAAGGTGCCGTTTGCAGAGGGTATCCGCCGGTTCACTCGATGGTTTCGGGAGGCTTATGGCCGGGCAGACTGAGCTCCTGCTGGCGCGCGCCCGGGAGCGTTTCGTGGTTCAGGACTACTACGGGGCGGTACACCTGCTCGAGTCGGTGGTTGATTCCGGACGCTCCTTCGCGGATGTGCACCATCTGCTGGGAGTCTCCCTCTCGCTGCTGGGTCAGGCGGAGCGGGCCCTGGGCGAGCTGGAGCGGGCGCTGGAACTCAATCCCCAGTATGTCGAGGCCCTCATCCATCAGGGCTTGGTGCTGAATGATCTGGGCCGGACCGACGAGGCGCAGGATGCGTTCGGGCGTGCCGCGGAGCATCTCGCCAAGCCGACCGGTGGGCTTCCGGCTCCGGTGGCCGCGCAGCTCGCCAACCGCCACGCGGAGCTCGCCGAGACCTACGCAGGGGCTGGAGCGCTGGGGCGCGCCATCGAGC
>DASVGF010000045.1:0-7426 GCA_036379675.1 Gemmatimonadales bacterium
ATAGGTGTAGGTCGACGTATATGTCGGCGGTGACCAGCGGAGCCGAACGGTGCCGGGCTCGCCTCCGACCTCGGCAATCAGGTTACCGGCGCCGCGAAGAGGATTCAGCGAGAAGTTGACGTGCGCGGTCTGTCCGCCGGAAACAGTGAGGTGGCCGGTATGTTGCGAGTAACCATCTTTGGAGGCGATGAGTGTTTGGTTGCCGGCGGGAATTCCGGTAAGCCCATACTCTCCGGTGGCACCACTCTGAGTGCTCTTGCCACCCACTGCGACCGTCACCCCGCTCAACGCGGTACCGGTCGATCCGTCAACCACCGTTCCTGCAATATCTCCCGTCTGCCCGGGTCCGACCGCCTCCCCATCGGTGCAAGCGGCGAGCAGGACGCTGGCCAACAGAGCTATCCGCCCGGCATGGGTGACCAGGACACAACGGTGGTAGGCCGGAGCGAAGGAAGCAACCAACTGAACCCGATGGAGTTAAAGGATTTTGTAAGACAAAAGCCGCAGGTGTGCTTCCGGCTTTAACTTACAAGGAGGGATGCTGACCGGCTAGAGCCGAGCTCGCGGGCCGTGCGACCATCGGAACGTCGCCGCTTCCCCGCTTCCCCTCACCCGCTGACTTTCCGCAAAACGCGCCCCTCGTCCACCGGCGATACGCTGAGCCCCTCTTCCCGCAGCCGGGTCACCTGCCAGTCTTCCAGCCGCACCACGAGCTCACAATCGGTTTCCGACTGGCTGCGGGAGAGCACCTCCCCATCGCGGTAGATGGCAGCCACGCGGGCTCCGTCGGCGAGCGGAATCCGTACGCGCACCGTCGGGCGCCCGACCCGCTCCAGCTCACGCAGAGCGCTCTTCAGCGAGGCGAGCCCATCCGTTCGCGTGGTGGTGGTGCCGATGCTGGTGGGATGCAGCGCGCGCACTCGGGCGGCAAAAGATGTCGGGTCGGCCAGGGCATCCATCTTGTTGAACACGAGACGGATGGGCCGGTCGGCCAGGCCCAGCTCCGCCAGGACCTTCTCTACGACTTTCATCTGGCCTTCCCAGTCGGGATGGCTGGCGTCGACGATGTGCAGCAGGACGTCCGCGCCGCGCGCTTCCTCGAGCGTAGCCCGGAAGCTGGCCACCAGGTGATGAGGGAGCTTCCGAATGAACCCCACCGTGTCGGTGACCCGCGCCCGCTGGCCCTCGCCCAGATCCACTTCGCGTGTCAGCGTGTCGAGCGTGGCAAAGAGCCTGTCCTCCACCACGATCTCGTGCTGGCCCGAGAGCGCCCGCAGAATGCTGGACTTCCCCGCGTTGGTGTAGCCCACCAGGGCTACGCTGAGCATCGGGTCCCGGCCGGCGCGAAGGTTTTCGCGGTGCTTCTCGACGTCTTTCAGCTTGGCCTTGAGACCCTGGATCTTCTGCCGGATGCTCCGCCGGTCGGTTTCCAGCTGGGTCTCGCCCGGGCCTCGCAGACCGATGCCACCGCGGATACGGGAAAGGTGGGTCCACATCCGGGTCAGGCGGGGGAGCAGATACTCCAGCTGCGCCAGCTCGACCTGCAGTTTGGCCTCGTGGCTCCGGGCCCGGGTGGAAAAGATGTCGAGAATGACTTCCGCCCGGTCCATCACCCGGACCTTGAGCTCGCGCTCGAGGTTGGCGCCCTGGACCGGCGTGAGCTCTTCGTCGAAGATGACCAGCGTAGCATCGGCAGCGGCGACCGCATCGGCCACCTCCTCCACCTTGCCTTCGCCAATGAGAGTGGCAGGGTTCGGGGCGGCGATGTGCTGGGAGACTCGCCCCACAACTTCGGCCCCGGCGGTGTCCACCAGCCGGGTCAGCTCTTCGAGGTGCTCGTCCATATGCCGCGCGTCCGGCGAGCCTTTGCGCGGAGCCGCCACCAGAACGGCGCGCTCGATGGGATCGCGGACCTGAATCAGTGCTCGAATGGGTTGACCTTCCTGGTCATGGTTGTCCTGCGCCCGGGATGGCCGCGTTGCCGCCCGTGCGGGTCAGGGGAGCGCGCCCCTCGTGAGTAAAGGCGACCACCTTCCTGACGCCGGCCGGAAGCCTGAGGGTCGCCTGACCCTTCATCCTGTACGGCAGGTCGCCGTAACCCAGGGCCGCCCGCACCGCGCTTCCAACACCGGACCAGCCGAAGCGGAGCGGCAGGGTGATGGTGGCCTGCCCGTTCTCCGCGACCGCGAAGTCGTCGTCGTAGGTGATGTCACCCAGGTGCTGGCCTTCGACCTCGATGCCGACTTCCAGCCTGGTGCCCTGCAAGGTGAAGTTGTTCGGATTGTCGACCTTCACCACCAGATCCAGGTTGCCGCCTGTCAGTCCCACGCCACGCACGACGACGTGGTCGAGCTGGATGTCCGGCTCCCGGAAATTGATACCCAGGCCGCTGCACGCCATGATCAGGAGCACCAGGGTGGGTAGACAGCGGTTGGTCATGAGCTGAATATACCTAGTCCCGTTCACGCGTGTCCTCGTCCCGCTCACGCTCTTGCTCCCCGCTTTTCAGCTTCTCCCACCACTCCAGCCGCTCCGCGATCCGCTTCTCGTGGCCGAAGGCTCCCGGCTTGTAGAACGCGGCCCCGCGGAGCTGGTCCGGCAGATATTCCTGGGGGAGATACGCATCGGGCGAATCGTGGGCATAGCGGTAGCCCTGGTGATACCCCAGCTCTTTCATGAGTGGTGTGGGTGCGTTCCGGATATGGAGCGGGACCGGCGCGGCCGGGGTCTCCCGGGCGGCTTCGAGCGCCGCACCCAGCGCCACCTTGGCGCTGTTGGACTTGGGTGCCGTGGCCAGATAGATGGTCATCTCGGCCAGCGGAAGATATCCCTCCGGGGGGCCCAGCATGTGGAAGGCGTCCCGCGCCGCCACCGCCAGGATGAGCGCGTTGGGATCCGCCAGTCCTATGTCTTCCGCCGCCATCGCAATCGCGCGGCGGAAGAGGGTCATCGGATCCTCGCCCCCGTCCAGCATGCGCGCCATCCAGTAGAGCGCGCCCTGCGGATCGCTGCCGCGGAGCGACTTGTGATACGCTGAGAGGAGGTTGAAGTGTTCCTCTCCCGCCTTGTCGTATCGGGCGAAGCGTTTCTGCATGGCCTCGCGGGCCACCTCCACCGTGATTCGCCCCTCTTGACCCACATGCATGGCCGCGGCTTCGAGCACCGTCAGCGCGCGGCGGGCATCGCCGTCCGCCTCCACCGCCATCATCGCCAGCGCTTCGGGCTCCACCACCACTCCTGAGCCGCCCAGACCCCGGTCGGTGTCCGTCAGCGCGCGCTCCAGAAGGCTCTCGATGTGCTCCGGGCTGAGCGGCTGAAGCACGAACACGCGGGTGCGGGACAACAAGGCGCCGATCACTTCGAAGCTGGGGTTCTCCGTAGTGGCCCCGATCAAGGTGAGCGTCCCGTCTTCCGCCGGGGGGAGCAGGCTGTCCTGCTGCGCCTTATTGAGGCGGTGGATCTCGTCAACAAAGAGGATCGTCTGTTCGCCACCGCTCTCGAGCCGGGCCCGCGCCTCGTGGAGGATTTCCCGGATGCGCGGCACGCCTTCCGTCACCGCGCTGAACGGCACGAAGACGCGGGCCGTCGAGGTGGCGATCAGATGGGCGAGCGTGGTCTTGCCGCTCCCCGGCGGCCCCCAGAAGATCATGGAGCCGGGAGCGCCCCGCTCGATGGCATCGCGCAGTGGCTTGCCCGGCCCCAGCAGATGCTCCTGGCCGACGAACTCGTCGAGCGTTGCCGGGCGCATGCGGGCCGCCAGGGGCCGGGTGTCCCGGCCGGCGGTAAACAGGGTCCGTTGCCGGCTCGCCGTGGGCTTTCGCGGCATGCTATCCCGCCCACCCAGCCAGGAGCCACTCCGTAGCAAAGAACCCCACGGCGCCGCCGAAGAAGGCCAGAGCGCTGAGCCAGCCCCGCTTCGACTGGACCTCGGGCACGAGGTTGGATGCGGCGACGTAGAGCGTGACCCCGGCGGACAGCGCCAGCCCATGATGCGCGAGCTGGGCCACCTGCTCCGTCAGCAGCACGCCGAGCACCGTCGCGCCACCCAGCACTGCCGCGCTCCCAACCGCCCGCGCACGGCTCTGCCCGCCCGCCACCATCACGCTGGCGATGGTGACGCCCTCGGGCAGCTTGTGCAGCAACACCGCGAGAAACAAGAGTACGCCGAGCCGACCCGACACGAGGAACCCGCTGGCAATCGCGACGCCGTCGAAAAACGTGTGGAGCGTGAGTCCGAGGAGCGCCGAGTGGCCGGCGGACGCGCTGACCCGGTGCGTCTCCTCGCCGAAGTGGAAGTGGGTGGTGAACACGTGCTGGGCCAGGTGCACGGCGAAGTAGCCGGCCAGCACGTAGAGCGCCGCGCTGCCGCCGTTCCTGAGCACCTCTGGAAGCACACCCAGCACCGTGACGGCCAGCATGAAGCCGGCGCCAAAGGCGACGCAGGCGTCGATCAGCCGCAGGCCGCGCCGGAGGTGGCGGACCACGGCCAGAGCCCCGACCACGTTGCCGAGCGCCGCCGCGACGGCAAATCCCAGCGGGCTCACAGCAGCTTCCGGGCGAGGTCGAGCAACCGGTCACGGGTGTTGAGCGACGGGTCGTCCAGCACCTGGTCGAGCAGCTGGCCCAGTGTCTGACCCACCCGTGGCCCGCTGGCCCCGAGCCGTTGCAGCTCGGCGCCGGTGATCGCCAGATCAGACCGGGTGAGCGGGTCCCCCCGGCGGCGGGCTTCCTCTACCGCGCCAGACCACGCGGGCGCCGCGCCATGGCGGAGGGTCCACAACTGGGCCAGATCGTCAGCCGCTGGTCCTACCTTGGCCAGCCAGTGGCGCACCGGCCGGGCGTCCGCGCCCGTCGGGGCCGCGGGACCTCGCTCGAGAGCGACCGCCCGGTCAATCTCGGCGTTCGAGGCCTTGAGCCGTCGCAGCACGGCGGAGGGATCGGAACAGAGCAGGGCGGTCAGGACCACGGGGTCCCGCGGCTCGGCCGGCGCATCGCCAGCGGCGGATACCTCAGATGGCCCACGCTCAAGCTCCGGTATCCAGACACGCGCGGCACCCACGCTTCTCCAAAGCTCCACCAGCCTGCTCAGCGACTGCGCCGTGCGCAGGCTCTTGAACCACTCATCGCGCACCCGCTCGGCCGAGAGCTGGGCGAGTCCGGGGGCCGCCGCGCGCGCCGCTTCCCACGTTCTCGGGTCGATCTCAAAGCCGAATCTTGCAGCAAAGCGTACCGCGCGCAGAATCCGGAGATAGTCCTCCTGAAATCGCTCGGAGGGATCGCCCACCGCCCGTACCAGGCGGTGCTCGAGGTCGGCGGCGCCATGGAACGGGTCGCGCCATTCCTGCCGGATCGGATGATAGGCAATGGCATTGATGGTGAAGTCTCTCCGCGCCAGATCTTCTTCCAGCGACACCCCGTACGCCACCACGGCATGCCGCCCGTCGGTCGCGACATCCCGCCGAAACGTGGTGACCTCGTGCAGCTGGCGCGTGCGGTCGAGGACGCCCACCGTGCCGTACCTGATGCCCACCCCAATCGTCCGGGGGAAAAGCTTCCGAACCTGTTCCGGCGTAGCCGAGGTCGCGATGTCATAATCGGAGTGAGCATGACCGAGCAGGAGATCCCGCAAGCTGCCCCCGACACACCACGCCTCGAAACCGGCGCCTTCCAGCTTGCGCGCGATCTCCATGACGGGCTTGGTGATCACGACCGTGTCGGGGAACTTCATCTCAGCTGCCGTACGCCGTCCCGGCCGAGAGGGAAATGGTCAGCTCCATCCACGCCTGAGACGGCGTGCGGGGCCCCGCGGGAATGGCGCCGAGCGCCACCAGCCGCGCGCCACCGCCGTCGAACGCGTAGAGCGGCGTTACGACCCCGACCGGACAGCGGGAGGCCAGGACCACCGGCTTCCCCTCCTCGATCCACCGGGCGATCGCGGCCACCGCGCCCGGAGGGAGGTTGCCGCTGCCGAATGCGACAATGACTACGCCATCGTGATCGGCTCGCGCCAGGTCCAGCATCCGGCCCTGGTCGCCGACGACCATGGGGATCAGTGCCACCCGCGCGGACAAGCCCGACGGGTCGACCCGCTTCCCCGATTCCCTGCCTCCCCGCTTCCCGGTCTCGTACACCACCTGACCGTGACCCACTCGGCCGAGCGGTGCCGCGTGCGGGGCGGCAAAGGCGTCGAGATCGGTAGCATGGGTCTTCACTGCGGTGGCCCCGGCGAGCACCTTGCCGTGGAAGACCACCATGGCGCCGCGGCCGTTGCTGTGATCTGACGCCGCAACCGCAGCCGCATCGAGAAGGTTCCGGGGGCCATCCCACCCTTCATCACTCGAGGTACGCATCGCGCCGGTCAGAGCGATGGGCACCGCGGGTTCCAGAGTGCGGTCCAGCAGATACGCGGTCTCCTCCAGGGTATCGGTGCCATGGGTAAGCACGATGCCCTTGACCGCTCCGGAGCCGGCGATCTCCTTGACCCGCTGGCGCAGCGCCCAGAGCCGGTCCGGTCCCATGTGACAGGCGGGCAACATGGCCCAGTTTTCGATGCGGTAGGGACTGATGCGCTCGAGGCCTTCCGTGAATCCTACCAGCGCTTCGCCGCCATGGGTCGGGACATTGCCGCCGGCGGCCTGATCGCGCTGCATGGAGATGGTGCCGCCCGTAAAAAGCAGATGGATCATGCTGGAAAGAGGACGTAAGCGGTCACCCACAAAGCACGCTCCCACCATTCACGTTGAGCACTTCGCCGGTGATGTGGCGGGCCAGGTCACTGCAGAGAAACAGAATCGGTCCCGCAATGTCCTCTGCCGGTGGGATACGGCCTAGGGGGATGGTCTGCTCGATCCGGCCGCGGTGACCCATCGTCAGGGCCGGCGCGCTCATCTCGGTCTCCACCCACCCGGGGGCGACGCAGTTGATTTGGATGTCAGGCGCGCACTCGATGGCGAGCGACTTGGTCAGCGAGATCAGGGCGCCCTTGGTGGCCGCGTAGTCGGCATGGAACGCCTCTCCCCGCTGCCCGGCCGTGCTGGAGACGATCACCACTCGACCCCCGGGGCGCATCATACCCAGTGCGGCGCGGGTCGAAAAGAATACCGAGTCCAGGTTGGCACTGACGGTAGTGCTCCACCGCCCTGCGTCCATCTGAGAAAGCGCCACTTCCTCGGCTGGCCATACACCGGCGTTGGCCACAAAAATGTCGAGTCCACCCACCTCTTGTTTGATCCAGGCGGACAGCCGCTCCGCCACCGCCGGATCCGCCAGATCCCCGCCGCTGGTCCAGGACCGTCGTCCCAACGATCTCACCTCGTCGGCCACGGCGTCAGCTTCGGCGGCGCGCGACTGGTAGGTGAGGGCGACATCGGCCCCGGCCCGGGCCATGAGCAGCACGGCCGCCCGCCCGATGCCCCGGTTTCCTCCG
>DASVGF010000046.1:0-14006 GCA_036379675.1 Gemmatimonadales bacterium
TGCACTTCCCTTGCTGCACCCCCTGTTGGGCGGGGCGGCCGGCGGACCTGAGCTGAGCTCCGCAGGCGTCGCGCAGGGGGTGAGGTGCGGGGTTGTCAGGTGCGACCCCCGGAGGGGCTCGGTTCAGGGCCGCCGGCCGAAGGGACGGGAGGGAAACGAGATTGCTTCGGGTGCTGCCCACCCTCGCAATGACTAGGATCTCAATGAGCGATATCAGTCTCACACTGGCGGGCGAGCAGGTCTATCTGCTGAGCGAGCGGGCGCTGTACTGGCCCGGCGCGAGCACGCTCATCGTGGCCGACCTCCACTGGGGCAAGGCCTCCACCTTCAGGGCGGCCGGGATCCCCATCCCCATCGGCACGACCAGCGACGACCTGGCCCGGCTCGACAGCGCCCTCCAGCGGACCGGCGCCCGCCGGATGGTGGTGTTGGGCGACCTGTTCCACGCCAAGGCGGGACGGGTCGCGTCACACACGCTGGCGGAGCTGCGCCGGTGGCGGAGCCTGGCGGGGACCTTCGAGATCCTGCTGGTTCGCGGCAACCACGACCGCCACTCGGGCGACCCGCCCAGCGACCTCCAGATCAACTGCGTCAACGCGCCGGCGTTCGTGCCCCCGTTCGTCTTCCGCCACGAGCCGGTGGACACCGACGGGGCCTACACCTTGGCCGGGCACGTGCACCCTGGCCTGACGCTGGTGGGGCGCGGGCTCCAGCGGGAAACACTGCCCTGCTTTCTGGTCGCCAGGCAGAGCACCATCGTTCCCGCCTTCGGGAGCTTCACTGGATACGGCGCCGTAGTACCGGGCCCGGACGACCGGGTGTTCGTGGTGGCGGAGGACGAGGTGCTGGAGGTGGCGGCGCCGATCGACCTGGGCCCCACCGCGTATCCCACTCCCTTGCATGCCCTGTCGCGCCCTGAGCCCATGGGCTGACACCATGATAGACTTGTCGCAGCTCCGGCGACTCACGGCCTGCCTGATGACGCTGGTCGCGCTGGGCTGCGGCAGCGAGCCGAACGAGGGGCCGAATGCGATCTCCTGATCGACACGGGCGAGCTTACCCTGGCTGAAGGTGGCGTCTACACGCTCGAGTTCTCCGGGCCGCACGACTGCACCAAGAGCGGAGGCCAAGTGGCCACCATCGGCCGGCTCTACACCGGCACATTTACCCAGACGGGAAACACCGTGACGTTCGAGGCCGAGATCCAGGGCGCGGGTACGCTCGAGTTCGGCGGGATCGCCAATCCCCTGGAGGCATTCGTGACCGTGCCCCCCATTCCCCCAGCTACGGGTCCGGACCTGCGTCTCCAGTTTGCCCTGCTGCCCTGACGCCGAAAACCGACAGGAGGGGATGTTCATTGAGGTTGGACTGGCCATAGCCGATACTCTGCTAGGAGGCATATTTCCTCCACCCCCCAGACGTCCGCCGGAGGCCCTGTGCGCCTCATCTCGTACTGGCTTGCGCTGCCCCTGCTGTGGGGCTGCACCGTAAAGGGCTCCCAGGCCGAGGCGCCTGAGGCAGGGGGCTCCAGCGCCAGGGCGATTCCCGCCACGGCACCGGCCGATTCGCCCGGCACGGCGGCGGTCCGCTCGCCTGAATACCTGAAGACCCTGGTGCGAGGCTACTATGAGGAGGTGCTGACCCGGCGGCACAGCCGGCTCCGCGACTCCTACCTGGCGCCGAATTACGTGGGCCATTTTTCCGGCGTGACCGGAGACCTGTCCCGGGAGACGTGGACCCTTTGGCTTAACGAGCTGCGGCAGGCATTGCCGGACGCGAGCTTCACCATCGACGACATGATGGTGGAGGGCAACCGGGTCACCACCCGCTACACCATGCAGGGGACCCACACCGGACCGCTTCGGTGGATGCCTCCAACCGGCCGCCGTATCGCGGTGAGCGGCATCAGCGTCGAGCGCATCGAGGGCGAGCAGATCGCCGAGAGTTGGAACCATAGCGACGCCCTCCGTCTCTGGCAGCAGGTCGGTGCCGTATCGGATCCCGTCGGTCCCACCACCCAGTACGAGCACACCCCCCTCCGGTTCGCCTCGCCCGAGCTGTTCAAAGACGTGCCCGAGAGGGTCCGCGCCAAGCTCCAGAGCCGCGGCTGCCGGATTCCTCAATGGCTCGGGGATACGGTGCCCAGTAACATCGTCAAAGGCCGGTTCACGGCCGCTGGTAGCGAGGACTGGGCCGCGCTCTGCACCCGGGTGCGCACCGATATCCTCGTCTTCCGGCAGGACACCGAGGTGGATTCCCTCCCCGGCATCATAGACAACGCGTTGGGGGTGGCAGGACCGGACTTTATCATCCAGCACCTGGAGTGGTATGGCGTTGACGATGACAAGCCGGCCTCGCTCGAAGGCAAGGGCGACAGCCTGCGCAAGGTGATCATCCACGACGGAATCGAATCTTCCGACAACCACTGCTGCTCCACGGTGCATTATTGGGATGGGCGTCGCTGGGTAGTCTACCCCGGAGCCGACTGACCGACGCAAACCAGGAGGCGATATGATGCGCCTGTTCTGGATTCTTGTCGTGGTTGCCGTGGTGGCAGCGCTCCTGACCGCCACCTCGTGGGCCTTCGCGTATTCGAGCGTCGGGACCTTACTCGGCGCCCCTCCGCCGATCATGGGTAGCCAGCACACCAGCATCGAGTGGCACGGCCTCTCCCGCGTGCGGAGCGATCCGCCACTGTGGCGTTTCGCGTTCGGTCCCACGGTGATTCCCGGGGCCGAGGCAGTGCGCATCTACGTGAACCCCTGGGGGGAAGTCGTGAGAACCGAGCCGGAGGACCTTGAGGAGCGGCTGGCCAACTTCCGCCGGACGCCCTATTGAGCTCCCGCGTACCGGACTTTCGCCGGCTGCACGAGTCCGGCTGCTTCGTCATTCCCAACCCCTGGGATCTCGGCAGCGCCCGCACCCTCGCACGACTCGGCTTCCCCGCGCTGGCCACCACCAGCTCCGGCTTCGCCTGGTCGGTGGGCCGGGCCGACAACGCCGTTTCCCTGGACCAGGCCCTCGCCCATTTTCGTCAGATCGCGGGCGGAGTCGACATACCCGTCAACGCCGACTTCGAGGGCGGCTTCGCGGTAGAGCCGGAGAAGGTGGCGGACAATGTCGCTATGGCCACAGACACCGGCATTGCGGGGATATCGATCGAGGACTCCACCGGCGATACCGCTCGCCCGCTTTTCGACTTCGAGCTGGCGGTCGAGCGGGTCCAGGCCGCCCGGCGCGCGATCGACCAGAGCAAGACCGGCATCCTGCTCACCGGCCGGTCTGAGGGCTTCATCGTGGGCCGGCCCAACATCACCGAGACCATCCGCCGGCTGACCGCGTACGCCGAGGCGGGCGCCGACTGCCTCTACGCGCCTGGGGTTCGCACCCGGGCCGACATCGCCGCCGTGGTGAAAGCGGTGGCCCCCAAGCCGGTGAACCTGCTGGTGGGCAGTGACTTCACCACCGTGTCGGAGCTGGCGGAGCTGGGTGTGCGCCGGATCAGTGTGGGCGGTGCACTGGCCCGCGCGGCCTGGACCGGGTTTCTTCAGGCGGCAACGGAGATTGCCCGGCACGGAACTTTCAAGGCACTGGCCGAGGCCGTCCCGTTCGACCAGATCAACGACTCCTTCGATGCGCAATAACACAGGAGCTCCACATGTCGAAGACTCCCCCTGCTCGACGCCTCGATGCACGCCTGTTGCTGGTCTGCACTCTCCTTGTCCTCACCGGCTGCGCCGGCGTCACCCCGATCCGCGACCTGCTGAACGACCCGTCCCGCTACGACGGCAAGACCGTCCGGATCGAGGGCGAGGTCAAGGGCTCGCTGGGGGGGCTCGGACTCGGCGCGTATGAGGTCAGGGACAAGACCGGCACCCTGGCGGTCGTGAGCGAGAAAGCCGATCCGCCGAGGTCCGGCACGAAGATCGGGGTCAAGGGAAGATTCGATGCGCTGCTCAACCTCGGCTTCAAGAGCCTGTCGGTCCTGCGGGAGGAAAGCCGCTCCTATCCGTGACTCGCGCCCAGCTGGCTGCCCTCGCCGGTGTACTCGGCATGGCGCTGGCGACACCGCCGGCCCTGGCGTCGCAGGAGGAGGCGGACAGCATCGTCGTTCACTGGATCGACGCAGGCGGGCCGTTGCGACAGCTCCTGAGCGGAGTGGCGGCCGGGGTGAAGGGTGCCTTCGTGCCGGAGGAGGCGGAGCGCGTCCATCGGGAGGCCTGGGATCTCAGCGCACCCGCCCGCTATAGCTCCCACCCGCAACAGATCGAGCGCTCCTACTCGTATCTGGCCAGGGTCAGGCACGATCGGCAGAGCATCCTCGGCATTGGCCTGCTGACCACCCACCCCCGCCGCTTCGATGTGCGGTTCAAGTCAACTGCCGATATCATCAAGGCCATCAGGAAGGTCGTGCCGAAACAGGGGCCGGACTCGCTTGCCCCGATCGACCGGGTCCGGCTGGTACTGAAGGAGGAGAAGGCGGCATACCAGCCGCGATTGGTCTTGACGATCGAGACCGTGCGGCAATACAGCTGCCGGGGTTACTCGATCGACTACGATCTGCGCCAGGATGCCGACACTCTCCGGGTGAACCTCCATGGCGTCGGAAGCACGCCCGGTCCCTGCCCTGCCGCGGTCGGTCCCGCCCTCCTGTCACGGGAGCTCAGGCTCAACCATCGGGACCATACTGTGTACATCAGCCATGGGAAGAGAACGGACTGGCTCTTCTTCCACATCACGGATTCCACCCTCGCCGTGACGAGCCGCGAGTCCACGCTGGTTGAGGCCGACCAGCGCCTGCGTTTGCGCTACCCGCGCAACAGCTTTGCCTTTCGCTGCGGCAACCCGGCTCGCGCGGGCTCACTCTGTAAGGAGGTGGATGAGTGGCTGGCACAGCAGCACGGGATCACGCGGTATTCGTTTCCGGATAGTGGCATCAATCCGTATCAGGCGCGCGGGGCGCGAGCCGATGAAGCATTCCGGTTCTTCAGCTACGACACACCGAGGTCGTTCGAATATCTGCGCCTCTGCTTTGACGCCCTCGACAACGGGAATCCTGCCGGTGAGCGCGTGGCCCTTACTCTCGAGGACTGGGTCGGGAATACGATGACCGCCAATGCCGCAGCCGGGAAGGATAGCGCGGGTCGCTATAGCCATCGGGATGTGCTGGGGCACGTCGCCAGGATCCCGGTGTGTCGACCCCCCTCCGGAAGGGAGGAGAGCCTGGAGTGACCCACTGGGCTGTGCCAGACAGCCTGAGGCCGACGTCCTAATGGAATACACGGATACGTCGTCCCCCGCCCGAGGTCCCCATGGACAGCCCGCGTATACCCCGGCTCCTGCCGTGTGCCCTGATCGCGCTCACCGTCGCCTGCGCCGATTCCGTCGACCCGGGTGGGTCGGCTGCTACCTACGTCCTGCATCGGATCGACCAGGATCCGCTCCCGGCGGAGTTCTTCAGCAGCCAGGGCTACGCCTATTACATCTTCGCCGACACCATCCGCTTCCTCGGATTAGATAGGGGGACGATTTCCCAGGTCATGGAGCTGAGGCCGCTCCGCCTGGGTCTGCCGGGCGAAGGGCCGATGCACACCACGCACAACTTTCGATTCACGAATGTGGGCGACGAGGTGGCGATCGAGTACGAATGCCCACCCAACGCGCACTGCATACCGGGTCCCCATCTGGTTGCGCGCCGGGTGGTGGGCGGCCTCATTGCCCGGTCAGGACCCAGGATGCTGGGCCGCGCACCCCTCGTGTATACCCAGGTCCAGGACGGTTTCTGACATCCGGTTGGGCGGAGGCACGCAGTTCGGTGAATGAGAGGTAAGAGGTAAGAGGTAAGAAGTAAGAGGGGGTGTTGTTCGACTTCGCGTCCTCACCTCTCATACTCACATCTCACCCAGCACCGTCCCCTCAGATCTCATAGACAAGCCCTGCCTTGACCCAGCGGCCGACCCCGGGCCGCCATGGAAACCCAGCCCGGCAGCTCGCCGAGTCCTCGTGCTGGACCGGAACCTTTTCGAGATCCCTCGCGAGCGATCCACACAGAGCGAGTTCTGTGCATCTTGCTGGAAAGAAAGAAGATTCCGAGCGTTGACTCGAGGCAGTCACCGGGATTGCCAGCCCCCCAGGGAAACCGTATCCTATCAGCCCGAACAATCGTACGGCGCGTCACGCGCCGTCGCCACGCATAGCTCGGAGGAACCGTGTCGAAAGCCGTCGCAGTTCTGTGGCCCGCAATCGTTGGCCTTGCGTCAGCAACGTCCGCCACCGCGCAGGTCGACAGACCACGTCCCTTGCCGACCGACCGCCTTCCCGCGCCGGCCAGGATCACCGCCGAACAGATGACGCCGGGCGGACCGATTCGCGTGAGGTGGAGCCCCGTGGACGGTGCTGTTCGCTATGTCATGACTAGATCCGTCCCGCCGGTGCCCGCCGCACCCGTGACTCTGGGCGATTCGCCCGACACGATCTACATCGATCAAGATGTGAAGCCGGGCAGCAGCTACTACTACCTCGTCAGCGCGGTGAACGAGTCTGGAATCATCGGCATGAGGGCCTCGGCCCCTCCGGTCACCGCCGTGGCCGCGGAGAGGCCGCCGGAGACACCAGTGCAAATCAGGGCGGCACTGACCGGTAGAACAGTGGAGGTGTCGTGGAATCCCACCGGGCCGGACGAGCGCTACCACGTAGAACGGGAGGTGGGCCCGCCGACCGCAGGGAGCCGGGTGCAACTCGCCGATAGAAACCGGTGCTGCCGGATTCGAGACCAGCTTGACAATGTTAAGACAGGGACCCCGATCCGTTATCGCGTCACAGCCGTGAAGACGAACGGGATGGTGTCGTCTCCAGGCGTCTCGAACGAAGTCACCATCCAGCCCGAGCCGACCACCGACACCACAGCGGGGACGCAACCCACCGACACCACTGGCGGCCAGGCGCCAACTGACACGGCCACCGCAGCAAGGGTCAACGTGCGGCCCGCCGTGGTGCCGGCACCCGTCAGGCTGAAGCTGGGGGGCTCGCTTAACTTGGGGAGGAGCCCGAGCTTCACCAATCTTCAGCTCAAGAAACACCGTTGGCTTTCGCTGGACGACTCGAAGGCCACCGTTGATTCGCGTGGCAAAGTCCTGGGCCGCGCCCCCGGTTTCGCCTACATCATTGTGATTGGCCTGGCGCCCGATGGCTCAGTCGCATCCCTGGTGCAGCGAGTCGATGTGAAACGCTGAACGAGGATGATCGTGGATTGTCGGGCGGGTGACCCGGCTTTCGGCTTCGCCGAGCCCGGACGGCTCGCGGTGAGAGAGCCGGGCAGCGCCGAACCGCGGGCGTTCGGGTTGATGTCGATTTCCGCCGTTGTCAAACGACTACTGGCCGGGGTCACTCACACACCATCTGGAGGGACGCATGCGCTACCTGTGCCTGATCTACGAGGACGAGAAAGCCTGGGAATCGTTGCCGCCGGCCGAGGCCGAAGCCATCATGGGGGAATACTTTGCCTTCACCGAGGACATCCGGAAGAACGGGAAGTACATAGCGGGCGAGGCGCTGCATCCCACCGCCACGGCCAGCACGGTCCGGGTCCGGAACGGGAAGGTCTCCACCACTGACGGACCATTCGCCGAGACCAAGGAGCAGCTGGGTGGGTTCTACCTGATCGAGGCCACCGACCTGAACGACGCCATCCAGGTGGCCTCCCGGATCCCGTCGGCGCGCCACGGGTCGGTCGAGGTGCGGCCGGTGGTGGACTTCTCGAAGGAGATGGGGAAGTGCGAGGAGGCGGAGGCGACGGCGAAGGCCTAGTCGCGAGTCACGAGTCGCGAGTCACAAGTTAACGAGTCGCGAGTACCTCATCCCGAGTGAAACGAGGGTTCTACCCCGGGGGTTACGGATTTCCGATTCTGCGGGCCAGCCCCTCGCTACGCTCGGGATGAGGTGAGAAGGCGCTAAGGATGAGGTGCAGGGGGTACACATGTGTCTTCGAACCAGTCTTTTGCGAGATCCAGCCATCCAGCGTTGACGGATTCTATCAGGTGGATCCTCTTTGCCCGCGACCACCCTTTGATCTGGCGCTCGCGCTCGAACGCTACTCTCGCGCTGGACGTCTCCTCGAAGTACACCAGCTTTGTGACGCGGTACCGTTGGGTAAACCCGGCAATCTGACCCAGCCGGTGCTGATGAACCCGGCGAAGCAGATCTCGGGTTACGCCGGTGTACCGGACACGAGACTGGCTCGCCAGAATGTAGACATAGAAACGCACGGGCATGGCGAACGAACAACCACAATCATCAACTGAGTTACAACTGAGGCGCGCTTCAATTGTAACTCATCCCGAGTGAACCGAGGGATCTACTCGGGGATTACGAATGTCCGATCCCATTGAGTAGATCCCTCGCTATGCTCGGGATGAGGTGAGAAGGCTCTCGGGATGAGGTGAGGAGGCGCTCGGGATGAGGTGAGGAGGCGCTGGGGATGAGGTTAGGAAACGCTAGGGCTGAGGTATGTTGGGGCTTCTGATGCCTGACCAAATAGAAGCGATCTTCCGCTCCGAATCCCGCCGGGTCCATGCCACCCTCATCCGCCTGCTCGGCGACTTCGACCTGGCGGAGGAGGCGTTGCAGGACGCGTTCGCGGCGGCGGTGGAGCGCTGGCCCAGGGAAGGAATGCCGGCCAACCCGCGGGCCTGGCTGGTCTCCACCGGCCGGTTCAAGGCGATTGACGGGCTCCGCCGGCGGGCCCGGTTCGATGCCTCGTTGGGCCACATCGCCGACCAGCTGGGGAACGGCGCCACCCCGCCGTACGAGGTGGACGACGAGGGGGTCGAGGACGACCAGCTCCGCCTCATCTTCACCTGCTGCCACCCCGCCCTGCCCCCGGACGCACAGATCGCCCTGACCCTGCGCGAAGTCTGCGGCCTCACCACCGAGGAGATCGCGCGGGCCTTCCTCGCCCCCGCACCGACCTTGGCGCAGCGGATCGTCCGGGCCAAGGCCAAGATCAAGGCCGCCAGGATTCCCTATCAGGTGCCGTCCCGAGCCGACCTCCCGGATCGGCTCGCGTCGGTGCTTCACGTCATTTATCTGGTGTTCAACGAGGGTTATGCCGCGTCCTCCGGCGACTCCCTGGTTCGGCAGGACCTCTCGGATGAGGCGATCCGGTTGGGCCGGCTCATGGTGGAGCTGCTCCCGGAGCCCGAGGCCATCGGCCTGCTGGCGCTGATGCTGCTGCACGGGTCACGGCGGCAGGCTCGGACCACCGCGGACGGCGAGGTGATCCTGCTGGACGACCAGGACCGGTCGCTCTGGAATCGGGAGATGATCGCCGAGGGGACGGCGCTGGTGGAGCGCGCGTTCCGCTCGCGGCGGTTCGGGCCCTATACCATCCAGGCCGCCATCGCGGCGGTACACGCCGGGGCATCAAGCGCAGCCGAGACCGACTGGGACGAGATCGTGGGACTGTACGACGTGCTGCTCCGGGCCGATCCCTCGCCGGTCATCGAGCTCAACCGGGCGGCGGCGGTGGCGATGCGCGATGGGCCCCAGGCGGGACTCGCGCTCATCGACGAGCTGCTGGCCCGCGGCGAGCTGGTGGACTATCCGCTGACCCACTCGGCCCGAGGCGAGCTCTGCCGGAGGTTGGGGCATAGAGAAGAGGCAAGGGATTCCTACCAGCGAGCGCTGGCTCTCTCCGTACCGGAGCCGCAAAGACGGTTTCTCGAGCGGCGCATCGCGGAATCGCTCTAGCCAGACCTGCCGGTGGGCTGTACATGTAAGCCATGAATCGGCCATCCGCTGGCTCCGTCTCGCCGCAAGCTCGTTCATCCCCGCACCCCCACTCCGGCACCACGCTCCCACGCCGGCTCGGCTTCCTGGCCGCCATCTCCGTGGTGATCGGCGACGTCATCGGCAGCGGCATCTTCCGGGTGCCCGCGGCCGTCGCCAGCGAAGTCGGCTCGGTCTCCGGCATCATGCTGGTCTGGGTGCTGGGCGGCGTCATCACCCTCTGCGGCGCGCTGTCGCTGGCGGAGCTGGCGGCCGCGATGCCCCGTGCGGGCGGGGCGTTCGTCTATCTGCGGGAGACGTTCGGCCCCGGCGTCGCCTTCCTGTTCGGCTGGACCATCATGCTGGCCGAGCCCGCAGCCTCGGCCGCGATCGCGCTGGTATTCGCCGAGTACCTGGGAAGGCTCATCCACCTCCCGCCGGCCGGCATCAAACTGGTGGCGGCAGCCGCAATCATGGTGGTGGCCGCCGCCGGATACCGCTCGGCGCGGGGCGCGGGGGTCATCTCCAGTGTCGCCACCGTGGCCAAGGTGGCGGCGATCATTCTTCTGGTGGGTGCGGCGTTTCTCCTGGGCGACGGCGACGCCGGCGCGTTCGGCGAGGGCGCCGTGGCGACCGCGACCGAGATGCGTGGAACCGGGGTCGGGCTGGGGCTGGTGGCGGCGCTCTGGGCCTATACCGCCTGGCACGACCTGAGCTTCGTGGCCGGGGAGGTGCGCGACCCGGGCCGCACGCTCCCGCGGGCCCTGGTGGGTGGGATCGTGACCGTCGTGTGCGTCTACGTCGCCGCCAACGCCGCCTATCTCTACGTGCTGCCGTTCGACACCCTCCGGAACTCACCGCTCGTCGCGACCGATGCGATGCTCCGGGTGCTCGGGCCGACAGGCTCCAGCGCGGTGGCGGCGATGGTGATGGTCTCCACCTTCGGCGCGCTCAACGGGACGCTACTGGTCAATCCGCGGGTGTTGTACGCCATGGCCGTCGACGGGCTGCTCTTTCGACGTCTGGCGCGGGTGCACCCGCGCTACAACACCCCGCACGTGTCCATCGCGGTCTACACCGTGATGGCCCTGGTGTTCGTCTGGTCCCGGAGCTTCGAGCAGCTGATCGAGTCGTTCGTGCTGGGCACCTGGCCCTGGCTGGCGCTGGCGGTGGTAGCGATGATGGTGCTCCGGCGGCGCCGGCCAGGCATGGAACGGCCGTACCGGACGCCGGGCTATCCCTTGGTGCCGCTGGTGTTCATCGCGGGCACACTGCTGGTAGTCGGCACCGCGCTGGTGGAGCATCCGGTAACCACACTGGCCGGGATCGGGCTGACGCTGCTGGGGGTCCCGATATATCTGGTGCGAAGGGCCGCGCAACGGCGGGCAGCCTGACGCTGGCTGTCACCCCGAGCGCAGCGAGAGCCTGCCCCGAGCCACCGAGCGAGGGGGGGCCGAAGTACCATCGGCCAAGCAACCGCGCCTTCCGGGCTGCTTCGGACGGTATGTAGATCGTCGGTTCCAGCATTTCTCCCCCTCCCAAGACGATTGTTCAGGCTCTACTTATCAGTCGAATCCGCCCAGCCGAAATCGACACGGCCTCCCGATCACCTTGTTGGTGCCAGTAGATTCCGAGCGAGGGCCTCGCCGCAGGACTGCGTTCTTGTGTCCGGAGCCAGGCCCCGAGCGACCGCCCCGTTTTCCAGTCACGCGGCGCTCAGGGGGAAACGCCCCCACACATACGGGTGCACACGCAGGCCGGCATAGGCGGCATGCAGAGGCGCCCAAGCTGCATGCAGAGTTGCACAGGTGGGGCGTGCAGGTGCGCTCGGGTTCCGGGCGGAGCCGCACAAGTGTCATGCAGATCGGATTGGGTGGCGTGCAGAGCGGATCGGGTTCCGGTGTCACGGGACCGGCCGGCAGTTGCGGATGACCGACCACCGATCAAATTGGACCGTGTCCCGATCGAGCCGGCTCGGGTCCCCTGCCAGCTCGTCTTCCTTCCCGTGGAGGTCGCAGTGAGAACGATGTTGCTGGTCGCCCTGGCTTCAGCCGCCGTTCTGGTCCAGGCCTCCGACGTCCAGGGACAGGAGCCCTACGATCACGGGGCGCACGGTCACGGCCTGGGGAAGTTGGGCAAGGTCACGTTCCCGGTCTCCTGCACGGACGAGGCGGAGGTTCGCTTCGAGCAGGCGATGGCGGTGCTGCACTCCTTTTGGTGGGAGGAGGGCGACGCCGCATTCAGTCGGGTGCTGGAGGCCGACCCAGACTGCGCCATGGCGCACTGGGGGGTAGCGATGAACGCCTGGGGCAACCCGTTCGCCGGCGGCCCCAGTGAGGCGGGGATGGCCCGAGGCTCGGAAGCGGCAGCCATGGCGTCCTCCCGGTTCGCGGAGACCCCGCGGGAGCGGGGGTTCATCGCCGCGGCCGCCGCACTCTATCGCGACGCCGGCAAGACCTCCAACGCCGCCCGGCTCCAGGCGTATGCCGACACCATGGCCCGGATGTATCGGGATTTTCCCAAGGACACCGAGGTGTCCATCTTCTACGCGCTCTCGCTGATCGCCACCGCGCCGAAGACCGACACAACGTTTGCCCAGCAGAAGCGCGCGGCCGCAATCCTCAACCCGCTCTTCGCGAAGTATCCCCAGCACCCCGGCCTGGCCCACTACATCATCCACTCCACCGACTCGCCCCAGCTGGCCCGGCTCGGCCTGAGCGCCGCGCGGCGTTACGCCAGGATCGCGCCGGCGGCGCCGCACGCCCAGCATATGCCGTCGCACATCTTCATCCGGCTGGGTTACTGGGATGAGAACGTGGCGTCGAATCGGGTGGCATTCCAGGCCGGAGTGGATAATGCCGAGGCCAAAGGCGTTCCGCCGGCGGGAGAGGTACTGCACGCGCTCGACTACGCGGTCTATGGCTATCTCCAGCGGGGCCAGGACTCGGCCGCCCGGGCGACAGTTGAGATCGGTAAGAGCGCGGGGGTGCCCGAGGGCAAGAGCCTGGTGGGCGACTACAACCGGACCGCGATGGCGGCGCGCATCCCGATGGAGACCGGCGACTGGAAAGCGGCGGCGGAGTTCCCGGTGGCGGAGATGCAGGGGGTTGGGACCCAGGCGATGCTGAGCCGCTTCACCCGCGCCATCGGGTCGGCCCGAAGCGGCGACACGGCGGCGGCTCGAGCGGAGGTGGCCGAGCTGGACTCGATTGCGGCACAGATTGCGGAAAAGAAGGAGCCCTACTGGGCGCGAGTGGCGGCCATCAAGCGGGACGCGGCGCGAGCCTGGCTGATGTTCGCCGCGGGCGACACGGCTGGCGCACTCGCGCTCGCGCGGGAGGCGGCCGACTCGGAGGAGGTCACCGACAAGCACCCGGTGACGCCGGCCGAGCTGCTGCCGGCGCGAGAGCTGCTAGGCGACATGCTGCTGGAGGCGAAGCAGTATAAGGAGGCCGGGGAAGCGTACCGTGCGACGCTGGTGCGGGAGCCGGGTCGGGCCCGGAGCCTGTTCGGCTCGGCTCGGGCGGCGGAGCTTGCAGGTGATCGTGCCAAGGCAAAAGCTGCGTATCGTGAGTTTCTGAAGCTCATGAGCAAGGCCGACGGCGGGCGGCCAGAGCTCGCGACCGCCAGGAAGATGGCGAGCCCTTAGAAGCGACGCGCTATTCCCAGCCCCCAACCGACCGTTCCAGCGTCGGTTCCAAATATCCTCAGGTCGGCCTCGAGCCGTGCTCCCCATTGTGGGGTCAGATCCGCCCGCAGCCCTGAGGCAACCATCACCACGCTGTTGATGCTTCCATCCGACAGGTTCCCGAGCGCCAGCCCCGCACCACTGCCGAGGTAGGGGCGAACCCGCCCCCGAGAGAGCTGGTAGGGGAGGAGGGCTTCGGGGATCAGAACCTCATTGTCGTTGGGGCCGGCGCGGAGGTAGCCGTGACCGAAGGTGAGTCCAGGGACTAAGAGCCAGCGTCCGCTCCTTCCCAGAGGAAGCTCGACGCGGGCGGCCACCACAGTGGCATCGAGATCAACCAGCCACCCGCCCCCTGTTCCTTCGAGCTATGAAACAACCGGCGATCTTCATCAGCGCGGGGCGCAAGCAACATACCGCGTGGCTCCGCCCGCTCGCTGCCTCAGGGTGATATGCCGCTGAACATGACCGCAGCCTCCGGCGCCAGCCGAGTCTCCCACCATCTGGTCGCATCCTCTCGGGTCCAGCTCGTCTCTTCCTCACATTCTGCGAACCG
>DASVGF010000047.1:0-9003 GCA_036379675.1 Gemmatimonadales bacterium
TTCAGCGATCGGGTGGCCAGCAGGCGCTGGACGATGGGGTGATCGGTCCCGTGTGAAGCCGCGGAGAGCAAGGCGCCGCCCACCAGCCCCCCGAGCAGCGTGTAGGTCTGGGTGAAGTCGATGGCGGGGTCGATGACCCGGAGCTTTCCGGCGCGATAGGCCAGGTCCAACGCCGCGTCGGGCCCACCGGCCATCGACCAGGCTACGAACAACGCACCGATGCCGCCCGCCAGATACACCGAAAGCTGAAGCACGTCAGTCCACACCACCGCCTTGAATCCACCGAACCAGGTGTAAATCATCGTGATGACGCCCATCACGACGATGGAGGTGGGAATGCTCCACCCCGCCACCAAGGCCAGAGGAATGGCACTCGCAAATACCCGGACTGCGTCGCCGAGAAAGCGGGTGACCAGGAAGACGGTCGACGTAAGCCGCCGGGTGCCGACCCCGAAGCGGGACTCGAGCCGGGCGTACGCTGTCTCCTGATCGCCCCGGAAGTAGCCCGGCAGCAGCCACACGGCCACGCCGATCCGCCCCACGAGAAAGCCCAACGCGAGCTGGAGGAAGGTGAGGTCGCCCCGCGCGCCGATGCCGGGCACCGAGATGACCGTAAGCGCCGACGTCTCAGTGGCAACGATCGAGAGGAGGATGGCCCAGGCGGGCAGGTTTCGCGCGCCGAGGAAGTAGTCGGATGCGCTTCGCTGATGCCGGGCAACCCACAGGCCGACACCCAGGGTAAAGACGAAATACAGGACGACGACGACGAAGTCGGGGCGGCTCAAGATGGTAAACGGTAAGCGGTGAGCGGTGAGCGGGCAGGGCGCGAGCGCATTGAGCAGGCCGGACGTGAAAAGGGCGGCCGGAAGAGGAATCCTCTCACGGCCGCCCCACTCACCGCTTACCGCTCACCGCTTACGGTTTTCAGGCGGTAAAGCTGCTGCCGCAACCACACCCGCCGGTCGCGTTCGGGTTGCTGAAGGTGAAGCCGGACCCCTGCATGGAGCTCACGTAGTCGATGGTGATGCCGGTGAGGTACTGGGCGCTGAACCCATCCACAAACACTCGGACGCCATTGACCTCGGCCACCATATCGTCATCGAGGGGCCTTTCCTCGATGTTCAGACTGTATTTGAAGCCGGAGCAGCCACCGGGCAACACACTGACCCGGAGACCCGCGCTGGCGGCGGGAACCTGTTCCTGGGCGATGAACTTCTGAACTTCTTCAGCGGCCCGGCCGGTCAGGACGAGAGAAAATCCGGTATTGGCCTGCTGCTCCTGGATGCCGCTCATGCGCAACTCCTTAGGTTTGCTCGGCTTACGAGGCTGATCTCAGAGGCCTCAGACCTCGCTCGATGGGGAGAAACCTAAGTCGCCGCCGCCGGTCCTGTCAACGCTCGACTGGAGCATCGCATCGTTACGCAAGTTACGCTGGATCAAGGCGAAAGCCGCTATCGCCACCGCCGCATAGACCAGGCCTGACGCCGGCGATCCGGTGAGGAAAGCACCCACTGAAAACACGGCACTATAGACCGCGGCCACCCCGGCCACCCAGTTGACCCAGGAGAGCGCCCCGCCGGGGATGGGGTCGTTCCCGAACCCCAGCCGCCGCGCGACCATCCGCCAGCCCGGCCCTCCGGGCCGGACCTGGCGGTAGAACCGGTCGAGGGTAGCCTGGCTTTCGGGTGCGGTTCGCAGCGTTACCGTGAGCCATACGACCGTCGTCACCAGGACCGTGATCAACATCGTCTTGGCGTAGGTGGAGCTCGCCGGATTGGAAAGATCGTACTCGTAGTTCGCCAGCACGACCGACGCGATGAATGATGCAACCATGGCGCTGATCTCCGACCAGGCGTTCACCCGCCACCAGTACCAGCGCAGAATAAAGACCAGCCCGGTCCCGGCACCGAGGCCGATGAGAAGCTTCCACCCCTGCTCCACGCTGGACAGGAAGCTCATGACGATGAGTGAGCTGACCATCATGAACGCCGTGGCCAGGCGCGACGCGATGATCTGGGCCCGCGGGCTCGCGTCCGGCTTCAGGAACCTGAGGTAAACGTCATTGACGAGATAGGAAGCGCCCCAGTTGAGGTGAGTACTGATGGTGCTCATGTAGGCCGCGGCGAACGCCGCCAGCAGCAAACCCTTGTAGGGCGATGGAAGGACGTCCACCATGACCCGGACGTACCCCTCTTCGGGATTTTCCAGTCCGGGATAGCGGAGGAGCGCAACGAAGCCCACTAGGATCCAGGGCCACGGCCGCAGGGCATAATGCGCAATGGTGAACCAGAGCGTCGCCAGCAGTCCGTGCCGCTCGTCCTTGGCCGAAAGAATCCGTTGCACCACGTAGCCCCCGCCGCCGGGCTCCTGGCCCGGGTACCACGCCGCCCACCATTGGACACCCAGAAAGATCAGCAGCGTGGAGAGTGGCAGCCACGCCTGATCCGTAGGAGGGATGACCCCGAAGGCTGCCTCGGTCGATCCAAAGTGCTGGGCCACCCGAGCGGTCACGACATCGAGGCCGCCCATCGAATCCACCGCCAGCACCGCGAGCAGGATCGTCCCCCCCATGGCGACCACGAACTGGAAGAGATCGGTCACAATCACTCCCCAGAGCCCGGAGAAGACGCTGTAGGCCGCCGTGACGCCGAACAGGAAGATCGCCGCGTGCCAGGGATTTACGTTGAGCGTAATCGCCAGAATGGTGACCATCGCCCGGGTCACCCAGCCCATGATGATCAGGTTGATGGGAATGGCGAGGTACAGCGCCCGGAAGCCGCGCAAGACCGCGGCCGGGCGCCCGCCGTAGCGGAGCTCGGCGAACTCCACATCGGTCAGCACGCCGGCGCGGCGCCACAGCCGCGAGAAAAAGAAGACGGTCAGCACCCCCGAAAACGCCCCGTTCCACCACAGCCAGTTGCCGGCCACGCCGTATTTCGAGACCAGGCCAGCCACGGCAAGCGGCGTGTCGGCCGCGAAGGTCGTGGCCACCATCGATGTGCCAGCCAGCCACCAGGGCAGAGAGCGGCCCGACACGAAGTAGTCGGCCAGCGAGCGGCTGGCCTTCCGGGTATACGCCAGGCCGATTGCGGCCGACACGACGAAGTAGAGCGCGATGATGAGCCAGTCGGAGAGAGCGAGTCTCATCGGGCGTCCTCGAAGAGAGTGGTGATCACCAGATCCGCGACTCGGGCGCGGACCGGCGCCCAGCGGGGATTGTCCCGGGTAGGGTTAACTCGATTGCTGAGCAGGACGATGGCCAGCTTGCGATCGGGATCGATCCACAGCGAGGTCCCGGTGAACCCCGTGTGTCCGAAGCTCCGGGGAGAAAGCAGCCGGCCGGCGCTGCTTCCGGGCGACGGCGTGTCCCAGCCGAGCGCGCGGCTCGAGCCGCGCACCAGATCCTGGCGTCGGGTGAACTCCACAACGAGGGAACGGTGGCACGGCGGAACGGCAGATGCGCCGGTGCGGGAGGCGGTCCCTCGTTCCTGCGTTCCTTCGTTGCACGCCGCTAACATCCACTCCGCAAACGTCAGCAGGTCGGGCGCGTTGCCGAAAAGGCCCGCGTGACCCGAAACCCCATCCATGAGGGCGGCATTCTCGTCGTGGACCTCACCCTGGAGCAGCCTTTCGCGCCAGGGATCGAACTCCGTGGGGGCAATCCGGGCGCGCTCGGTTGCCGGCGGATTGTACCTCACCGAGGTCATGCCGAGCGGCTGGAAGACTCGAGGCCCCAGCAGGGAATCCAGGCGCTGTTGATAGACCGACTCGATCAGATGCGTCAGCACAATTGCGCCCAGATCGGAGTACACGGTCGAACGCCCCGGCATGGAATCCAGTGGGGTGCTCTCGGCCAGCGCGAACGCCTCCGCCCGGGTGGACCCCTCGCGAAACAACGGTCGCCATCCGGGGAGCCCGCCGGTGTGGGCCAGCAGCATCCGGACGGTCACCGATTCCTTGCCGGGCCCGGCAAAGGCGGGCAGGTACCGTTGGACCGGTGCGTCGAGCGCTATCCTGCCGTCCTCCACCGCCAGCATGGCGGCAGACGCGAGGCCGACGACCTTGGTGAGCGATGCCAGGTCATAGACCGTAACAGGCCTCGTCTTGGTAGAATCCCCAGGGTCGAGCCGACCGGTTGTATGAATGAAGCGATTTCCTGCGACGCTGACCCCGAGCACGGCGCCCGGCGCGGCACCGGCGGCTACGGCCGAATCGAGAAACTGCGTGACCGGCCGCCAGTCGCTCTCGAGCATCTTCGTGGCCGAGGGAGGGTGGGGGGAAGGACGGGGCACACAGGCGAGGGCGGCGATGGTGATGGGCATCAGTCGCCGGCTCACCGGAAGAATCGCCGGTGCACGCCCCACCCACGGCTATAGCGAGGCGGGATCGAGATCGGCAGGCGGCCGGTGATGGGTGCGGCGCCGGCGAGGGCGCGCCCCACCGCTCGCTCGGTGACCGGGTCCGTGGACCAGGCCAGGATATACGACGTGACGCGAGGCATCTCGTAAACCATGTAAGGCGTCCCTTCGGATACCAGAACAGCGCGCCCGGCGACGGCCGTGCTATCGATCAGCTGAGACAGCGCCGCCGGCAGGGTAATGCCGGTCAAGTGCCAAGGTGAGGGGCGAATGCCGACAGGGAAGATCGCGATCTGGGCCTGGCGGAGCACGGCGCGAGCTGAGTCGTAGCTGGCGGCCCCGCTGTTGGGAAACAGCCGCATGCTTGTTACCGGATAGCCTCGTGCCCGGAGCTCGGCCGCGAGTTTGACGCCGGTATTGGGGCTACGGTCATCGGCATAGCTCACGAGTGCAACCGGCTGGGGCCTTGCACGGAGCGAGTCGATGGTCCCGTCCCGGTCCTCGGCCAGCACAATGCCGCGCGCGGCAATCTCCTGGGCCAGCGACAGGTACTTGGCCTGACCCACGCGTGCCGTGATACTGTCCAGGTTGGCCGTGCGCCGGGTGAAGAGTCCCAGATCCTTCTTGATCTCGAGCACGCGCCGTACCGAACGGTCGAGTCTGGCGTGCGTGATGCGCCCGTCCCGTACCGCGGCAGTCACCGCCTGGATAGTGGCGGCGGGATCGGCCGGCTGAAGCAGGATATCGGCACCGGCGAGAAACGCATCGACTGCCACCTTGGAGGCGGGGAAGTTTCGAACCAGACTCCCCATATTGAGGGCATCGGTGACGACCAGACCCCGAAATCCCAGCGAGTCGCGCAGAATCGCGGTTTGCAGCGCCGGAGACAATGTGGCCGGCCGGTGCATCCCTCGGTCCAGAGCGGGAATCGCAATGTGGGCCGACATCACACCCTTCACCCCGGCCTCAATCGCAGCGCGAAAAGGCTGCAGCTCGATGGAGTCCAGCCGCTGCCACGTGGCCGCGATCGCCGGGAGGTCGAGGTGGGTGTCGATATCGGTGTCGCCGTGACCGGGAAAGTGCTTCACCGCGGAAAGCATCCCATTCTCCTGAATGCCTTTTACTGCTGCTGCCACGAACCGGCTTACGGTTGCGGGATCCTCACCGAATGACCGTAGGTTGATGATGGGGTTTGCCGGGTTGCTGTTGACATCAGCCACCGGCGAGAACGTGATATGGATCCCGGCCGCGCGACCCTCGAGTGCGGTAATGCGGCCGATCTCGTACGCGGCCTGCACCTCCTCGCCGGCGGCAATCCCCATGTTCGGCGGAAACGGTGTCCCGCCGATAAAGCGGAACGAAGTGCCGCTCTCAAGGTCCGACCCGATCAGAAGCGGGAGCGCGGAGCGTCGCTGCAGCTGGTTGAGCTTTGCGGCAATGTCGAGCGGGGAGCCGACGGAAATGAGCAGTCCACCGACGTGAAGCGAGTCTATCCAGGCGACTGCCTTGGCGAACTCGGGATCATCCGCGGAGGCGTAGGTCCCTGCAATCCAGGGCATGACGAGCTGGGCCACCTTGTCGCGGAGTGAAAGACTCCCCAAGAGCCCCTCAACATCCACCGCAGCCTCCTCTCGGGGAGGAAACTGCGCGGGCTGAGGCGGCGGGACCGGGGCGCCCCGGCCGCACGCTGCGACAAACACCGCTACGAGCACGAGGTATTTGAAGTGCACAGATCTCTCGTTTTGCTGGGTCTTTGGGGATGGTGCCTAGGCTGTGCCGCTGGTTCTGGCGCTGCCGGCGGGTCTGATGCGAAAGCCGCGCCGCCGCGGGTGCGCCCCGGGATTGATGTCCTGTTGACCGACAGCCTGCACCTGGTACGCCAACGCCGGATCGGACTGGTGACCAATCAGGCCGGGATCGACGCAAACGGAGTGCCCGACCTGGACCGGCTGCTGGGCGCGGGATTGCGCGTCAGCGCCCTCTTCGCGCCGGAGCACGGGCTGCGCGGGTCCCTTGATGTTGACGTGGTCCCGGAGCGGCGGCAGGAGGTGGATTCGGCCACCGGGCTTCCAGTCTACCTCCTCCACGACGGTGTGCGTCTTCACCCTCCCGCGCCCGCGATGCTCGCCAATGTGGATGTCCTTGTCATCGACCTTCAGGATGCCGGAGCCCGCTATTACACCTATCCCGCCGCGGTCGCCACGGTCATGACCGCGGCGGCGGGGGGCCGGCTGCCGGTGGTGGTACTGGACCGGCCCAATCCGATCGGTGCTGCGGTTCAGGGGGACGTACAGGACAGCACAACTGCGTCGGCGGTGGCCCGATTCCCGGTGGCGATGCGCCACGGCATGACCATCGGCGAGCTGGCACGGCTGGCCAATTCGGTGCTTCGACTCGGCGTGGACCTCCACGTGGTTCCGGTGGATGGCTGGCGCCGCTCCATGACGTTCGATGCCACCGGGCTTCCGTTCGTGCCGCCGAGCCTGAATCTACCCACCCTCGAGAGTCTGTTCCATTATCCGGGCCTCTGTCTCTTCGAGGGAACCAATCTGTCGGTGGGCCGGGGGACCGACGCACCGTTCCAGCAGGTGGGGGCGCCTTGGCTCGACACGACACGGGTGCTCGCTGCCCTCAGACTGGCGGCGCCGGCCGGGGTTCGGTTCAAGGGCGTGACGTTCAAGCCGGGCCCGGCCGGTGACGGAAAGTACCCGGACACGCTGGTGGCGGGCATCCGGCTCGTCACCACCGATCGGGCATCCTATGATCCCACCGTCACCGCGGTCCACCTCATGGCCGCGCTCCGCTCGGTCCATCCGGATGCCTTTGCCTTCCGCCCGGCCCAGATCGACCGGCTTGCGGGCGGGCCCGAGCTGAGGAGCTCCATCGGGCGAGGCGAGGCGGCCGCCGTTATCGTGGCGCGCTGGGGTCCCAGGTTGGCGCGATTCAGGGATCGGCGCCGGCCATTTCTGCTCTATCGTGAGTGAGTCCCCGTCACCCTCCTGCGAGTCTCCTCCGATTGCCCTAAGCGGTTTCGCCAGTTATCCTTTGCCCCGGTCGAAGGGCCACCTGGGTTGGACCGACTGGGCCTCTGCTGAAGGATCGAAACCGAGTGAAACTGCTGGGTGCTTTGGAAAAGCCGTTCTACACCATCGTCAACCCGTTGGTGGAACGTCTGATCCGGGCGGGAGTGCGGCCTAACACCATCACGACTGTCGGGACCGGCCTCGTGCTGCTCTCCGCCGTCGTGTACGCCACCGGGCACGTCCGGATCGGTGGCCTGCTGCTGCTCTTGAGCGGCGTGGCCGACACCCTGGACGGGCAGGTGGCCAGGGGCGGAGCCATGGTCACCCGGTTCGGGGCGTTCTACGACTCTACGCTCGACCGGGTAGGCGACGGCGCTACCTTCATCGGCATCGGGGCGTTTCTCCTCACCGCGCCGGACGTCGCGTATCGCATTCCCGCCGTCATCCTCTGCATGGTGGCTATTCTGGGGTCGGTGCTGGTCTCCTATGCGCGCGCCCGCGCCGAGGGACTCGGACTGGACTGCAAGGTCGGGATTGCCCAGCGGGCCGAGCGAGTGCTGGGCCTGGGTGTGGCCTCAGTGGTGTTCGGGGCAGGCCCCCAGGCCCTGCTGCTCGAGGCGATTGTTGCCCTCCTGGCGATTGCCTCGATCATCACGGTGGTCCAGCGCTTCCTCTACGTCTATGAGCATGCCGGTAAGGTGGATGATGCCCTGCGCGCGGAGGAGGTGCTGCAGGCGGCCGAAGTAAAGCACACCACTGAGGTCAAGCACGCCGCTCTCAATTCCCTCGCGAAAGGACCGTAAGTCGTGGCCGAACAGAACGCCCGGCAAATCGCGCCGGCTCAGGGGAAGCTCGGGGTGCTGTGTGTGGGGCTGGGTGCGGTGGCCACGACGTTCATCGCCGGCGTGGAGAACATTCGCCGCGGTGCGGCCCGGCCGATCGGATCCATCACCCAGATGGGCACCATCCGGCTCGGCAAGCGCACCGAGAAGCGCGCTCCCCTGATCAAGGATTTCGTCCCGCTCGCCGCGCTGGAGGACCTGGTGTTCGGGGCATGGGATCCCATCCCCGACGACGCCTATACCGCCGCCCTCCGGGCCGGCGTGCTGGACCGGCACGAGCACGTCGAGCCGATCGCGGCCTTCCTCAAGGGCATCAAACCGATGCCGGCGGTTTTCGACCAAAGCTACGTCAAGCGGCTCGAGGGCAAGAACGTCAAGACCGGCAAGCGCAAGCGCGAGTGGGTCGAGGCCCTGCGGAAGGACATCCGCCAGTTCAAGACCAAGCACAAGTGCGACCGCCTGGTGATGGTCTGGTGTGCTTCGACCGAGATCTTCATCAGCCCGGGGCCCACCCACTGGACGGTGGATGCGTTCGAGAAGGCGATCGACGCCAACGATCCCACCATCGCGCCGTCGATGCTGTACGCCTATGCCGCCATCATGGAGCAGGTGCCCTTTGCCAACGGGGCGCCCAATCTGACCTGCGACTTCCCCGCCATGGAGCAGCTGGCGAAGAGCCGCGGCGTTGCCATCGGCGGGAAGGACTTCAAGACCGGGCAGACCATGGTGAAGACGGTGCTGTCTCCCATGTTCAAGGCCCGCATGCTGGGCGTCGCCGGC
>DASVGF010000048.1:0-5788 GCA_036379675.1 Gemmatimonadales bacterium
AACGCCTCGCCGACCAGGGCCCCATCGTGTTCGTCCTGGCGGGCGACGTGCTGAGTCCCAGTTTGATGAGCAAGTATTTCGCCGGTGAGCAGATGGTGGACGCGCTCAACGCCGCCCACCTGGATTACGCGACTCTGGGAAATCACGAGTTCGATCTCGAGGTTGACACCCTGGTAGCCCGGATCGCGCAGTCGAAGTTCAAGTGGATATCCAGCAACTGCGCCCTGGCGAGCGGGGCGCCGCTGCCGAAGGTCCTGCCCTGGGATACCTTGCGCGTGTCCGGGCACAAGGTGGGACTCTTCGCCGTCACCTTGCAGGGCAACTATCCCGCCAGCTACCGGTGCACCGACCCGGACTCAGCCGCGCAGCGGGTGGTGGAAACGTTGAGCTCCGAAGGAGCCGACCTGATCGTGGGCTTGACCCACCAGACGATGCACGCAGACCGCGACTTGCTGGCCCGGGAGCCCCGGATCGATCTGATTCTGGGCGGTCACGAGCATGAAGCGCTCGACTCCGCCGTCTCCGGCCGTCATGTGGCCAAGGCCGACGCAAACGCCCGGAGCGCGCAGTTCGCGACGCTGTGGGGTGGAAAGGGCAGCTGGCGGCAGGCGCTGGGCCTGGTACAGATTGACGCCGGCTTGCCGCTCGACACCACGGTCAGCCGGGTCGTGGCGGAGTGGAAGGCCCGCATCCGGCAACGGATCGGTCCGGACCGCCAGGTCGCCACAACCGGTGTGCCGATCGATCCGGACCGGAGCCTGTCGCGGCGCAGCGAGTCCATGCTGGGCAGTCTGGTGACCGATGCTATACGGAGTGGAACGGGAACGGACGTGGCGTTGCTCAATTCGGGCACCCTGCGCCTGGACGAGGTAATTCGTCCGGGGCCGATCACCAACTACCAGCTCGAGGCGATCTTTCCGTTCGCCGATCAGACCAGGATCGTGACCTTCCCGATCACGGGAGCGCGGCTCCGCACTCTCCTCGAGCACAGCGTGTCCGACCGGGTCCTCGGCAGCGGCGGTTTCCTTCAGGTCTCGGGTATCACCTACACCTTCGACCCGGCCAGGCCCTCGGGTAGGCGGGTGACCGGCGAGGTGCGCCGGAGCAACGGACGTACGCTGGAAGCGGGCGACTCCGTGCGGGTCTCGTTCGGGGTGTATTCCGCCTGCCGGGGTGGCGATGGCTACAAGGTGCCCGAAGCGGCGGCGGCGTGCCGCCGGCAGGAGAGCGCGCCGCGTGCGGTGGACCTGCTGCTGCAGTACATCACCGATTCACTCAACGGCCAGATCCCGGCGGCCAAAGACTCGCGAGCGATACAGCCGGGAAAGACAAATCCCGGCTGAGCTCGATGCTCGCCGGGACCGGACAGCCTTAGCAGTTTTCATGACCCAGGCTGCAAAGCCGAAATCCCTGGGGCCCCGAAGGGCTATGCCGTGTACTGCTGCTATCTTAAGGCATTCAGGCCGGAGAAACAAGCTATTTGCGCTCCCGGGTGTCCTTTGCCGCTGGTATCTTAGGCCATGGGTCTGACGCCGTCCCCGTCGCTCGCCACCCTACCCAGCGCCTTTGCAGCCGCCTGCCGGCTCTCCCGAACCGACGGAGAGCTGTTTGAGCGCTGCCGGGTGGCGCTGGTCCGCCGGTTCCAGAGCGAGCGCATCTGGTTCACTCTGGTCTCACCGGCAGAGTCACCCCCCAGGGTGGGACCCGCGGCCGGGTTCGACAATGCGGTAGAGGTGGCCCGGCTGGGCAGCGGCGAAACCGAAGTTGCCATCCACGCCGATCCCCTGGTCGCCGAAGAGATGCGGCCGGTGGCGATGTCGCTGGCGTTGGGCCTGAGCGTGGTGGTTGAGCTCCGGAGCATCCTTCTCGAGCGACAGGCGGCGCTGGATGATGCCGTCTTCCAGCTCCGCGCCCTGCGCCAGGTAGCCCGCCTTCTCTCGTCGGTTCACTCGACCGAAGAGACCGAGCAGCTCATCCTCGATTTCATGGCCGAAGTGTTCTTCGCCTGGTGGGCCTGCCTCTACCGGCCCGAGGGTGAGACCTACACGCCCAGTGTCTTCCGATCGCTGAACGACCGGCTGCGTCCCGGCCCGATCAAGAAGGCGGCGCTGGATCAGGCGCTCCCGCCCGGCAGTGCGGCCGCGGGGTCCGATGAAGTCGCGGTGGCCGAGTTGGTGGGCCCCGGTGCCGAGCTGGTGGTGCCGCTGGACGCCGGGGCCGAGCGGATGGCCGTGCTCGTGCTCGGGTCCCGCATCAGCGACAAGCTGTATGGCCGGGCGGAGTCGGAGCTGGCCGGCACTCTATCGTTCGCCGCCGCCATCGCGCTCAAGAACTCGGAGCTGGTAGAGCAGCTGCACAGCGCGGCCACCACGGACGAGCTCACCGGGCTCTGCAACCGCCGAGCCCTCGAGGACCGGCTGGCGGCCGAGATCTCCCGCAGCCTCAGGCATCAGCTCCACACCAGCGTGCTGCTGCTGGACCTCGACCGGTTCAAGGTGGTGAACGATACGATGGGTCACGCCGCTGGTGACCGGCTGCTGGTGCAGGTGGGTCAGGTGCTCAGGAAGCAGTGCCGCGCCCTCGACGTGGTAGGGCGGCTGGGAGGCGACGAGTTCCTGGTGATCCTGCCCATGACCAAGCCGGCAGAGGCGAGAGTCTTCGTGGCCCGGGTGCAATCCAGCCTGCGCGAGATCGAAAAGACCAATCCCGAGTTCGGCGCCTGTACCCTGAGCATGGGCATCGCCGAGTCACCGCATCATGGAACGACCGTGAGCAGCGTCCTGGCCGCGGCGGACAACGCGCTGTACCGGGCCAAACGGGGCGGCAGGAACACCGTCGAAATCGCGGAAGGGTAGCCATGGTGGCCGACCCTGAGTTCACCCTGCTGGGCGATGCTGTGTGGCTCGACTTCATCAATACGGCGAGAGGGCGCACCCCGTCCCCGCCCGATCGGCTGGCCGATCCGGCGGCGCTGCAGCGCTGGATGATCGCGCAGAGTCTGGAGCCCCTCAACGGGAACCAGCCCGCAGCCGATGAGGTGCTCCGCTTCCGCGAGAGGCTCTCCACTCTCGCCGAGGCGCTTCACGCCGGATTGCAGCCCCCCAGCGGATCGATTGACGCCATCAACGAGCAGCTTGGGCGGGCCGGGGGGGCGCATCAGCTCATCCGGGTCGGCGGCGAGTGGCAGCTCAGGTTCGCCCCCCACCGCCGTCCCTCGGTGCTGGAAGCGATCGCCCAATCGGCGGCCGCGTCTCTGGCCGATCCCCTGCTCTTCGTGCGCCGTTGCGCCGGCGATACCTGTACGCTTTTCTTCAGCGACGACTCCCCCAACCAGGGCCGCCGCTGGTGTAGCGCAGAGGTTTGCGGCCGCCAGGTGACGGTCGAGCGGCGCCGCGGGTTGCTGCGCTGACCGGCTCCGAGCCGCTCCGCTACTTCGAGCGCACCCAGGCCGCGCTCGGCTCCCGCTACCGCCTTGATCGGACCGTGGCCTCGTCGCTCGAACGGGTGCTCTTCGAGGCCTTCGATCTGGTCCTCAAGCGCCGCGTCAGCCTTCGCGTCAACGTCTATTCAGACGAGCCCACCCGCATCTGGTTCGTCCGCGAGGCGGAGGCTCTGGCACGGCTGGACCACCCGGCGATTCGCCACGTCTACGACGCTGGGGTGATCGGCGATCTGGCGTACCGGGTGGGCAACTGGATCGATGGGGAGGGGCTGCAAGGGGCGCTCGATCGCGGGCCTCGCCCTATCCCCATGGTGCACACGCTCGCGCGCGACCTGCTGAGCGCGCTGGAGCATGCCCACGGCAACGGTATCATCGTCCGCAGAATCGTGCCGGCGTCGGTGCTGCTGAGCAACGCCGGCCGGGGCATCGTCACCGACCTGCGCTATTGCAGCTATATGCTGCCCGTCATCCCCCCGGGAACCGTTCCCCTGGGTCTTGCATTTATGGCCCCCGAAGTCCGGGATGGCGCCCCGGGCGATCCCACCAGCGACGTGTACACCGCGGGAGCGCTCCTGTACCTCGCCATCACGGGCCAGGAGCCACCGCTCGACACCCTCGCCATCCGGCGGCCTACCGAGCTTCGGCCGGCGTGCCCCCGCGCGATCGAGCGCATCGTCCTGCGGGCGCTCCAGCCGGGGCAGGACGACCGCTACCTGACTGCCATCGAGATGCTGGAGGATTTTGCCAGCGACGCGGGCAGCTTCGAGACCCATGCGGTGGCTGTGGGCCAGCCGCCGGTGGCGGACACCGAAGACAATGCTCGCTGGGAGAAACGGCTCCGCCGTGCCCTGGGCGACGATTACGAGCTGCTCGACCTTCTGGGCACCGGCGGGTTCGGCCGGGTATACCGGGTGCGGGACCTGCACCTCGAGCGGCAGGTAGCGCTCAAGGTGTTGCAGCCGCTGCTGACGCGGGATCCCGAGGTAGTCGAGCGGTTTCGGCGCGAAGCGCAGCTGGCGGCCGGCCTCCGTCACCCTCACATCGTGAACATCTACGACATCGGGGGCCGCTCCGGGCTGCTCTGGTATACCATGGAGCTGATCGACGGCCCCAGTCTCGCTCAGCTGGTGGAACGAGACGGGCCCTTGCCGCTCGACCGGGTGCTCCGGCTGCTCCGCGAGGGCCTTTCGGCCCTGGCCCATGCCCATGGCTCCGGCCTGGTGCACCGCGACATCAAGCCTGAGAACATGCTGATCGACCGGTCGGGAAGTCTGCAGATCACCGACTTCGGGTTGGCCCTGGCCCTCCGCGGGAAGTACGGAGGTGCCACCAGCCAGAGCGGCACTCCGCAGTTCGCCAGCCCGGAGCAGCTTCTGGGCGAACGGGTGGACCAGCGCTCCGACCTCTACAGCCTGGCCGCCGTAGCCTACTACGCGCTGCTCGGCTCACCACCGTTCCCTGGCCGGACGGTCGAGCAGGTGCTGGCCCAGCAGACCACCAACCAGTTCCCGACCTCGCAGGGGCGCCGCGATGACGTCAGCGAAGGCCTGGAATCGGTGCTGGACCGGGCCTTGAGCGCGGATGTGAGTCAGCGCTACCCTTCCGCGGCGGAATTTCTCCAGGCGGTGAACCATGCCGCCGGCACGGCCTCGCGGGAGCCAGTGGCCGACTGGGCCCGGGCCGCAGCCCGCTGGTTTCGCGGCTCACCCCTTGACTAAACTCGGTGGCCCTACAGATTTGTCCCCGCGACACAGTCCCCCAAGTGCAGTATCTGACCGACTGGTTCAGTGGGATTCAGAGACCCGGGTGGATTCGCCACGGGTCTTTCATTTTTTATGACGCGGGACAGGCCTGCGCTCATAAAAACTCGGTTCCCCGGATTGACCGGGGCCGACGCAGTCAAACAAACATGGAGTAGCAACAATGGCTCGCACCATCGGCACGGTGAAGTGGTTCAACGACGCGAAGGGTTTCGGTTTCATCACCCCGGAAAACGGTGACAAGGATTGCTTTGTCCACCACACCGCCATCAAGGCGGAAGGCTTCCGCAGCCTTGCGGAAGGCGACCGGGTTGAGTTCGACATCGTGCAGGGTGCGAAGGGCCCCGCCGCCGAGAACGTCACCAAGGTCAAGTAGTTTCGACCGCGGTACCGAACGTCGCAAACCAAAGGGCCGCTCCGTTCGAGCGGCCCTTTTGGTTCAGCGCCCAGCTGGCGGCCTACTTATGTCGGTAAATCACCCGCCCCCTGGTGAGATCGTACGGCGAGAGCACCACGCTGACGCGGTCGCCTTCCAGCACCCGGATCTTGAACTTGCTCATCTTCCCGGCGGCGTATGCCAGGATCT
>DASVGF010000049.1:0-5656 GCA_036379675.1 Gemmatimonadales bacterium
GAACGTACATCACACAGGGTCGTTAGGCAACACCTTGCCTAACGCTGCATCGCCTTTCGAAAGGAGCGCCGGCTGTAGTCCGCCACCTCCTTCTGCCAGCGGTCGAACACCCCGATCAGCCGTTGCGCGTCGGGGCTCAGCCGGGCGCCGCCGCCGCCCGCGCCGCCCCGTTCAGTCTCCAACACCTTAGCGCCGAGGATGCTTTCCATCCGGCGGATGCGGTTGAGACAGGTACGGTAGCTCCAGCCCACCGCCTTCCCCGCCTGGCCGATGGTCCCGGTCTCGTCGACCGCTCGAAGGAAGCGGAGGTAGTTGGGGCCCATGAGAAACGATCCGCCAAGCGTCAGCCAGACCTTGTGTCTCGGCGCCAGGTCGGAGGCTGATAGCGCACGCTTGGCCTTGGGCATGGCGCTGTTACAGCGAGCTGCCGGAGGGCTCCAGCGGGGCCAGGCGCTTCAAGACCTCGTCCTGGGCGTTGAGCTTGGCGCACGCGGGGCATTGCAGCCGGCACCGGCGTCCGGGCTTCCGGTACTTGGGATCGATCTTGTCGCCTTGGGGACAGCGGTCGTTGTCGTGATAGACGTTGCGGTCGCGCGGGCGGGTCGAGTACCAGGGGGAGATTTGTGCCATGAGAACAATGTAAGCAGGGTAGTGTGAACATGATGTGACATTCCCCACGGTGAGCCGCCCGGCCACTCCTTCCCGGTTCAGATTGGCGGCGCGGAGGCCGAAACTTGGGGAAGTCCCCCTATCTCCCCGGATCGCGCGAGCACCGACATGCCGAAGCGAGCCATCACGGCCAGGCAGCGCGCCTGGCTGCTGGACGAGCTGAGCCTCTGGCGGCGGGACGCCGTCATCACCGAGCAGCAGGCCCACCGTATCGCCGATCTCTATGAAGGCGCCGGCGAGATGGCCCAGCGGGGGCGCTCGCGGGCCGTCTTCGTCCTCATGGCCGCCGCCGCCACCCTGGTGGGCCTGGCCGCCCTCCTCCTCATCGGCTACAACTGGGACCAGCTGTCCCGCCTGAGCAAGCTCGGCATCGTCCTGGCCGTCATCGGCGTCACCCACGCCACCGGTTTCCACCTGCGATATCAGCGGAACGCGCGCCCGCTCTCCGAGAATGTCTTCTTCCTCGGCTGTCTCTTCTACGGAGCGGGCATCTGGCTGGTGGCCCAGGTCTTCCACATCAACGCGCACTACCCCGACGGGGTGTGGTGGTGGGCGCTGGGAGTCCTGCCCTTCGCGCTCTGCCTCGAGACCCGGCTGCTGCACGCCCTGCTGGTGGGCCTCCTGGCCCTGTGGGCCGGGATGGAGGTGCTCCACTTCGGCCACCTCGGTGGCTGGCTGTTCGGCCGGTGGGACGCGCTCCCCAACGGCGCCTACAGCCTCCCGCTCATGGCCCTGCCCGGGCTGGTGTGGGCCTATCGGAAACAGTCGGTGGGCGCGGTCAGCCTGTACGTGCCGCTGCTGGCCTGGTGGACCGTCCTCCAGATGTTCGCCTGGCGGCTGGACTCCAACCCGATCTACTTCGTGGGCGGCATCGGCGCCCTGCTGCTGGTGGTCGCCGAGTGTCACCCAACCGGGAGCCGCTTCGCCGTCCCCTACCGGTACTACGGCAGCCTGCTGGTGGGCGGCGCGCTGGTGCCGCTCAGCTTCTACGACTTCAACCGGCACCTGATGCCGGAGTGGCGCAGCCTGGTCACCCCTCCCGCGCTGCTCGCGATCCTGGCGTTCGCAGCCGTGCTGGTGAGCCAGAGGTCGGCCGGCGCGCCCGGATGGCGAACCGCACTGAACCGTCTCGCCCTTCCGCTGGGACTCAGCCTGCTCATGGTGCTCCTCCCCGCGATCGCCGCAGTCGCGCGGAGCGGAGGCAGCGCAGAGATGGCGGCGCTGGCGCCCACCGTGCTGGCCAACATCGCCATGCTGGCGGGGGCGTTCTGGCTGATGCAGGTGGGCCTGCGGGAAGACCGGGGGCGGCCCTTCGGCGCCGGCGTGCTCTATTTCCTGCTCTGGTCGGTCCTGCGCTACGTGGACCTGTTCGGCGATTTCGGCGGCATGCTTGGGGCCGCGATGATGTTCTTCGCCTGCGGAGGCGCCCTCTTCGGGGTCGCCCGCTACTGGCAAGGCCGGAAGGAGGTGCGCTATGCGTGAGCGGAAGATCCTGCTGGCCACCGCGGTGGCTCAGCTCCTGATCCTGCTGGGGATGATCGCCCTCCGGGCGGTGCCGCTCGTGACCGGACAAACCCTGCTGGTGCCGGTGATGCCGGTGGACCCGCGCGATCTCTTCCGGGGTGACTACGTCATCCTGAGCTATGACTTCAGCCGCACCCCGCGGGAAGGCATCGAGGGCCTCTCGGCCAACGACCAGTGGTCGTCCAAGTGGGAGGGCCGGACGGTGTACGTGCCGCTGGTGCAGGACTCCAATCGGGTGCACTGGCGGGCGGAGAAGATCACCGTGGTGAAGCCCGCGAAGGGTCCCTTCATCAAGGGACACATGGAGCGCTACGGGTCGCTCAAGTTCGGCATCGAAGCGTATTACGTGGAGGAGGGCACGGGCCGCGCCTACGAGCAGGCGATCCGCGACCGGAAGCTCTCGGCCGAGCTGGCGGTGACATCCAGTGGGCAGGCGGCATTGCGGGGTTTGAGGATCGACTGAATGCAGTGAGCGGAGCGCCGCCGCAGTACCTGCCGCCGCTTCATCTACCGCCTCCCTGGTTCGCGGCCGGAATGGTAAAGCTGAACCGGCTGCCGACGCCCAGCGTACTCTCCGCCTGAAGCGCGCTCCCGTGCGCCTCGACGATCCCGCGGGTGATGGCGAGCCCGAGCCCGGTGCCGTGCCGGTTGGCCTGGGGGCGCTTCTGCCAATACCGGTCGAACACATGTGGCAGGTCCTCGGCCGAGATGCCCTGCCCGGTATCCTCGACTATAAAGCGAACTCCGCCCTCGTCGCGCTCGGCCCGCACGGTGACGGAGCCTCCCCGCTCGGTGAATTGCACGGCGTTGGTCACCAGATTCGTAAGCGCCTGAAGCACGCGCGCCGCATCCGCATGGATTGCGGGAAGGCCGGTGTCGACGGTGGTCGTCAGCCCGACACCGCGGTCCGCCGCCGCTCCCGCCAGCATCTCAGCCACCCGTGCCACAATGGCCGCCGGGTCCGCATCGCCCAGCTCCAGCGCCAGGTGCCCCGCTTCGATGCTCGCGATGTCCGACAGGTCCCTGATCAGGTGCTGCATGTAGGCCACGGCCTGGTCGATGAGGTCCACGGCCTTACGCCGCACTTCGAAGGGCAGCTCCCGGCTCCCGAGGGCTGACGCGCCCAGCGCGATGGTGCTGAGCGGGGCGCCGAGGTCGTGCGAGACGATGCCGAGCACGGCGTCGCGCTCGTGGGCTGCAGCTTCCGCGGCTGCCCGCGCCTCGCGCTCCGATTCGAGCAGCGTCTCCCGCTCCCGCTCCAGCCGCCGGCGCTGGGAGACATCGTACAGCCCTCCCACTACCCGCACGGCGCGTCCTGCCCCGTCGTACACGATGCGGCCGCGGCTCACCACTTCTATATAGTGGCCGTCCCGGTGTTGCATCCGGTACTCGATGACCCGGTACGGAACGTCGCCCTGGAGAGCGGCCTCGCTCAGGGGGACGGCCTTCAGGGCGTCCTCAGGATGAATGCGGGCTCTCCACCACGCGCCTTCCTGGGGAACCTCGTCGGGCCGGAAGCCCAGGATCTCCTCCAGTCCCCCGAAGCATTGCACCAGATCGCGGACCGGGTCCCAGTCGTAGACCACGCTGGCGAGCGCCTCGGTGGCAAGCCGGAAACGCTCCTCGCTCTGCTCCAGCGCGGCTTCGGCCCGCTTGCGGTCCGTGATATCGATCCGGCTCCCGATGATCCGGGTCGGCTTCCCGTCGCCGTCGTAGACCGCGACGCCGCGCATCAGCATCGTGCGGTAGGAACCGTCCCGGTGCCGGAGCCGGTACTCCAGCTCACGGGGCTCCCTCTCGCCGGCCAGGATGGCCTGATAGGCCTCGGCGATGCGGCCCCGATCCTCGGGATGGATCAGCTCGAGGATCCCGGGAACATCCGGGTGAGGCTCCGCCGAGCCGTAGCCGAGCTGCTCGAAAATATTGGTGTAGACGATGCGGGCGTTCTGGAGGGTCCCGTCGGTCAGCTCGAGCTCCCAGATGCCGATCCCCGAGCCTTCCAGCCCGAGCTCGAACCGCTGGGTGACGGCGAGCAGCGCCTCTTCGGTGCCGTTCCACTGGGTTGGGGCGGCGCGCGACCCACCAGCTCCCTGGCCAGGCAGAACGGATCGCCGGCGCTCGGGGCCGGCATAGGGGGCACTGTCGGCTCTGGATGCCACGCTAAACGCTCGAGTTTCGGGCTACAGGCCCCAGTATAGCACCGGGGGCTACGGGGGGAACAGGCGGTAAGGCGGTAAGGCGGTAAGGCGAGAGAATAAATGATTAACCCTGAAACGACGATCTAACTCGCTTCGAGGATGGCTCCTGACCCGTTCGATGCGGTGAATTTCTGAGCAGTCCTGATTTCAAAACTCTGGACGAGGTCAGGAATCAAGCGGGTCGGTTGACCTGGCGCTTCTATTCCAGCCTGCGCAAGTCTCTATCCGCCTAGCTACCGCCCTACCGCCGCTGTATCTACCGCCGCTTCACCTACCGCCGCTTCACCTACCGCCGCTGTATCTACCGCCCGCCCTGCACCACCCGGCGCACCGCAATGGTGAGCGGCACCGCCAGGAGCGCCCCGGGCGGACCGAGCAGATAACCCCAAACCAGCAACGAGAGCAGGCCGAGGAGCGGCGGGACATCGAGGCCGCTCTGCATGAACCGCGGCTTGATCAGGTTGTCCACGATGAAGTTGAGCACGAGGTAGCCGGCCAGGATCACCAGGGCGCGCTGCCAGCCGAGCTCGAGCAGCGTCAGGGCCACCGGGGGCACCACCGACAGGATGATGCCGATGTTGGGCACGAAGTTCATGACGAAGGCCAGCACCGCCCATACCAGCGCCAGGTCGGTTCCCACCGCTCGCAGGAGGATATAAGCGAGGACGGCGAAGCCGAGTCCGGTGGCGGAGGTGATCAGGAGATACTGCCGGACGTCGCGCGCCACGCTGGCCACCGTCCCGCCGGGCTCGAATATCTTGTCGCGCGATCCTCGTTCCACCAGGATGAAGGCCACGATCAGGACCAGGAGCAGGGTCTCGCCGAGCAGCTTGCCCACCTGGCCCAGGAACCCGGCGGCGAGGCTCAGCAGCCGGCCCGGGTTCACCAGATCGAGCGACAGCACCCGGTCGGGCTCGATCCCCCGCGAGATCATCCAGCTCCTGAGCCCCTGCTGCAGCGACTCGGCCTTGTCCTGGTAGCGCGGGAGCGTCTGCACCAGCCGGGTCCCGGCCACGCCGAGGAATCCGAGCAGCGCCAGCACGACGATCACCAGGAGCAGGGTGGTCAGCAGGACGGACAGCCCTTTCGATACCCCGCGCCGGCGCAGCCAATCAAACGTCGGCAGCACCGCCACCGTCAGCAGCGCGGCGAGGAGGATGCTGTTGAGCACCGGAGCGGCGGTGCGGATGCCGGCCGCGATGATGACGAAGGCGGCGGTGGCGATCAGCGGGCGGTACCAGCGGTCGGACTGGCTGAAGAAGCCG
>DASVGF010000050.1:0-2407 GCA_036379675.1 Gemmatimonadales bacterium
CCTTCGGTCCTGGTGTCGTCGCGCAGCGGGCTCTGGCGCTCGTGGGAATACTCGCCGACCAGGCGCAGGAAGATCGGGCGGGAGAGCTGGTACTCCAGCTTGAGCCGGGGGAGGTGGGCGACGTTCACCAGGCTGCCGTCGCTTCTCCGCCGTACCTGCTGGAGAGCGTAGGTCCCGTCGAGGCGCAGCTTGTCGGTGGGCCGCCAGGTGAGCCCGGCGTTGTGGATGAGGATCCGCCCGGGCGACCACTCGAAGAAGTTCTCGTCGTTGCCCCACAGGATGAACGCGTTCGCCGAAAAGTGTTTGAACTCCGGGGTCTCGAACGAGAACACGTAGTCGCGGTTGGGGATCCGCGGGCGCCCGGTGAACGCCACGGTGTCGGCGCCGCCGCCGGGCCGGGGCAGCTCGATGCGGTAGCCCCCGTAGATCTCGTAGGGGTAGCCGAAGGTTTCCAGCAGCAGCGAGCCGGTGAGATTCCACCCGCCCTTCAGGGTCGTGTTGATGTTGAAGTGCAGCTGGTCATCGAGCACGCCGTCGCCCCGCATGAACTCGTCGTAGCGCCAGCGCCCGTTGAGGTTCACGTCGAAGGTGGCGCTCTCCATCAGCGAGCCCGCCCCTCCGTAGACCGTCGCTCGAGGACGGAAATTGATCCGGACCAGCCCGGGCCGCGGATGGAAGCCGCTTGCCGCGCGGAACTGCTCGTCGCTCGCGTTGATGCTGGCGTCCACCCCGATGGTGCGGCCGTTGCGAAGGAAGCGAGCCTGCCAGAGTGGGGCGCTGACCGTGGCACCGCCGACTCGCGTCCGGCTGCCGGCGGCCTGAAGCTGCAGACTGTAGATCCCACCGAACACGAGCCGGGCGTCGGCGCCCAGCACCCGGTTGTAGTTCCCGCCCTCGATGCGGTCGGTGTAGACCATGCCGACCCGCGAGTTGGCGCCCACGTCCCGCTGAAGTCGGAGAATGTTGTAGACCGGGTTGTCGTGGGTGAGGGAGACGTTGGGATCGTCCAGCGCGGACAGCATGGCGATGCCGGTACCGAACGCCTTGCCGGTCAGCTTGACCGCCGCGACCGGCTGGACCACCCTGCGGGTGTAGATCAGGTTGTTCGGGGTGGTGAACTGCTCGATGCCGTCGAGGAAGAACGGCCGTTTCTCCTGGAAGAACCGCTCGTCGCGCGGGTCGAACAACAGCTGTCCCGCATCCGACTCGATCTGACTGAAGTCCGGATTGGCGGCGGCCGTCATGCCGAGGTTGTTGGTGATGCCCCAGCGGGCGGTGCCGCCTACCTCGGGACTCCCCCCGACGTATTCCCACCCCGAGCCGTTCCGCTGCCCGGTGGTCCTCGAGGTCACCGACGGGTTCATGTCGAGGACCAGGCCGCGGCGAAGCTCGGTCAGGCCGACCAGCCGCCCCGATTGGGCCAGGAACGAGGCCGAGTTCCGCCGGGCGGGCGCCCAGGAGTCCTCGTACCCCGAGTGCTGGACCAGCCGGGTGACGTGGATGCCCCAGGTCTGCTCCGCCGCCGATTGGAAGCGCAGGCTCTTGAAGGGGATCCGGATCTCGACCTCGTAGCCGCGCTCGGTGACCCGGCCCTTGGACTGGAAGATGTAGTCCGGGCTCAGATCCGCGCTCTCCCGGCGGACCACCGCATTGCTGAACCCGTTGCCGGAGGTGGAGCCGGTCTCCACCAGCGCCCCGTCGGACTGGACGCCGTAGGGATTGACGGCGAAGACGGTGGCCTGCCGACCGTCGTTGAAGGTGCTCAGGAGGATCTGGACGTGGTCGTCCGCGCCGATCCGGTCGCGATCGGCGAGGGTGGCGTGCACCCCGCCGTGCGCCTCCCAGGCCCGGATGCCGAAATGGATCGCCGTGGGGGAGTACCAGACCAGCACGTCGGTGGAGTCGGCGGCAGGCACGCCGTCGGATGGCGAGAACTGGGAGAACCCGGTGAGGACGGCGGCCCGGCTCCAGGCCGCTTCGGTGAGCTGACCGTCCACCTCGTTCTCGGCCTCGAGCCGAGGCGGGCGCACGTCGAGGTTGCCCGCTCGGCCGTGGTAGATCTGGGGTGGGTCGATCAGGGCCGGGAGGGCCAACGCCAGCTGGCGCAGCATCGGGGCTCGTCGGGTCTGGGTACTAGGGTCTACGCTGGGGTACGGGGGGTGGTTTCGAAGCTTGGAGGGTCGCGTCGAGGTGCTCGACCAGGCGGGTTTACCACAGAGGCACGGAGGCCACGGAGGGGCACGGAGCCCACCACACCCAACCCGAAAGCTCACCACGGAGACACGAAGGTCACGAAGGCCACGAAGAAGAACAACAAAAAATTGGTTGTGGACTCCGATGAGGGCCGGAGTTCTTCGTGTCCTTCGTGCCTTCGTGGTGAATCAGTTCTGGTGCGGTGGGCCTCCGT
>DASVGF010000051.1:0-54121 GCA_036379675.1 Gemmatimonadales bacterium
GCGTTGACCCGGATGTCCACCATGGTGGCTGCCGTGGCCTGGCCCACCCGCGCTGGGACTGCCACTCTGCGTCCCGAGCCAGACGCCCTCTCTGCGGCACCAGCGCAGCATGTCCGTAGGATCGCGACCGAGGAAGCGTTCAGCATTCCTGAGGTGTCGGAGGCGCTGCGTGAAGTCGTGCGGCGGGGTGGGGCGAGCCTGGATCTTAAACTCCTGCGCCTTATCTACGACCCCCCTCGAGATGCCTCACCGAATGCTCCACCAGTCGGTCCGACCGGGGTCAACCGGGATTCGCTGGCCCAAACCTTACTTCCGCGCCTCCTCGACGTTGACGTGGCGCGGCTGGCCGATATGGACGCCAATGGCGTCGATATGCACCTCCTCTCGCTGGGAATGCCGGGCGTCCAGATGTTCCAGAGGGACACGGCCATCGCACTGGCGCGCCTCTCAAACGATCGCTTAAGTGAAGCCGTGCGCCGTCATCCCACCCGATTTGCTGGTCTGGCGAGTTTTGCTCCGCAAGATCCGCGTGCAGCAGCAAAGGAAATGGAACGGGCAATCAATATGCTCAGGCTCAACGGCTTCCTCGTCAATTCTCATACCCAGGGCGTCTATCTTGACGAACCCCGCAGCTGGCCCATCCTCGAGGCCGCCGAGGCGCTCGGAGCACCGCTATACATTCACCCCCGCGCACCATCCGACGGCATGGCGGCCCCCTTCGGGGACTACCGCATGGAGGGGGCGATCTGGGGGTATGGTGTCGAGGCCGGGACACACGCGGTGCGCCTGATGTTGAGTGGCGTCCTCGACCGGTTTCCCCGGCTTCGCGTCGTTCTTGGTCATATGGGAGAGGCCCTGCCATTCTGGCTCTGGCGACTCGATTACATGGCGGCACCGGGGTCGCGCGCCGCCCTCAAGAACCAGCTCAAGCCGAGCGAATACCTTCGCCGCAACTTTGCGATCACAACCAGCGGGGTTGAGGACCCGCTCGTGCTCCGGTTCTGCATCGATAAGCTCGGCATTGAGAGCATCATGTGGGCGATCGACTATCCCTATCAGCCCACGGCGCCGGCCGTCGCCTTTCTTGAATCGGCGTCTCTATCGGAACAGGAGCGGGCGCAGATCTCCTCTCGCAACGCCGAGCGGATCTTCCAGATCTCGGCATGAAGGGGCAAACGCGGCGGCACTGAGGACCGACATCGCGCAGGCTGATGCCTAACCCGCGCATGCAGCCGACGGGCCGAATGCGTCCCGGGGCTCCGCCCGGGCGCAGCGTCCCGTGAGGACGCTCCCGAACGAAGGGTTGTGTGGGCGCGAGCTCGAGGGCCCGCAGCTGATGCGCGGTCCGTTAGGCAGTCCCTCCGTGGAGTGAGACGCCCGTATGGCCGACGAGCCGATCGCCCAACAACTGGTTACGCTCCGCAGGCTGCTCGATGAATTCGACGGCCGCCTGGCGCGCACTCCCATGGCCCCAGTGGGACTTGAGGACCTTAAGGGCACGGTCGACACCCTGCGCACGAACATGTGGGCCATCCTCTCTGCCGGACACGGAGCTTTCGCACCGGTTCGGGTGGAACGTCTGAAGCTCCGCCGCGCCATCGAAGGCCTTAAGGCGATTCGCGCCAGCCTCACTACATCCGGGGCCGGTGCGCTCCACCCCGAGCACATCGAGCTCCAGCTCATTGCGCGGGAGCTCGCCGAACAGATCGGCAAGCTGGAGAAGTCTGGAGGGGCTACCTAACAAGCGCATGCAGCTGGCGGGCGCTTCAATGCTAAGGAAGGTTAGATAGTGTCCAAAACGGGCAAGTCGCCGCAGCCGATGCGCGGTCCGTTAGGCAGCCATGACCATTTATGCATGCTGGCATTCTGAAGGCTTTCTTCTTGGGCCAGGCCACGGCCACCGAGCTGTCACGGGATTTGGACGTCATTTGGGAGCCATCCGGATCCCGGTCCCGTTCTCGACGGTTCGTCTTTGAGGATCTCGACGAGGATTTCGAGATTTATCCCGACCACCTCGTCAGGGTTTGCGACGCTGTTCTCGCAGGCGAAATCGAGGCCCCGAAGCTCGAAGGAGTGGGTGCAGCCCTGTTCACATCCGATCACTTCACTTGGGGTGAAGAAGGTGCAGAGGCGGAGAGGGTCGCGCAAACGGTCTCCGACTGGGTAGATCCAGAGATTAACTTTGATCTAAATCTTGAAACTACTCAGAAGTTTCGGCATCGGCTTCTTACAGGCGAACACCTTTTTACGCCGGCGGACTGGTGGATGTCGGTGCACCGGCCTGCCTAACCCGCGCATGCGGCCGACGGGCCGGAAGGGGCGCCAGCCTCCGCTCGGCCACAGCACGCCCGGAGCGCGCTACGGAACGTAGATTTGTGTGCGGGCCAGCTTGAGGGCCCGCAGCTGATGCGCCATGTCGTTAGGCCGACTGCGCTATCGATACACATCGCGGCGGTGGCCGACTTTTACGACAAGCACGGCCCTCATCTGATCGTCGACGCTGTAGACGACTCGGTAGTCGCCCTGCCGGACTCGGTACTGGTCCTGGCCCGAGAGCTTCTCGCAGCCGTGCGGCCGAGGCTCCGAGGCGAGCGCCTCGATGCGAGAGATGATCCTTCTGCGGTCTTTGATGGGAAGCGCTTCCAGCTCTTTGGCGGCGGAAGGCTTGATGAGCAAGCTATAGCTTGCCACGCCGTTTCAGATCCTTGAGGACCTCCGCGAAGGCGAGGCTCGGCTCTCCGGCACGGTCCTCAAAGGCAGCGAGGTCTTCGCTGTCCTCCGCGAGGCTCTGGCGGACGGCAACGTTGACGAGCTCTGAGAGCGAGCGCTCGGTTTCCGCCGCCTTCACGCGAAGGGCCTTATGAAGGCTCGGATCGAAATAGACGGTGGCCCGCTTCGGGGCACGCTTGCGAGTAGGCATGCCCAAAACTAACGTCATAGCGCTATAACGTCAAAAGGGCAGCGGGCTAACAAGCGCATGCAGCCGACAGGCGCTTCAGGTCTATTGGAAAGTAGGATGGTGCGCAGGCCGGCAAGTCGCCGCAGATGATGCGCGGTCCGTTAGGCCGCTTCAAGGGCATCCATGACCTGGGTAAAGTTCTTCGCGGCACCTGAGGATTTTCCCCCACTGCTCGAACGCTTTCTCGCCGGGGAGCGTCGTCTCTTTGAGGTTTACTCCGAGCCTGGTCACCACGCTCGCGAGTTCGCCACTCCTGCTGCCACTCGTTCTCTGTCCCTTGGCCTGGATCCCGCTGGCAGTGGCGTTGCGCTCCACCTTGGGTTGTGGGTCCCGAACGTGATGCCAAGGCCCCACGTGCGCCGCATCGAGTTACGCGGCCCTAAATTCCCGCCCGGCAGCTGGCGGGAGACGGTCGAGGGGTGCGGTCTCTTCTGGCTTCAGACTGGCGGCCTCTATGAAGACGCCGTTACTGCCTCCGCTATCGGCTGGTTTACGCAGCGTGCGGCTGCTCGGCAGTGCATGGTTCAGCCTGGCCCCGACATGGTGGATTGGAAGGCTCACTGGGCCCTGGCGCAGGCGCTCAAGCGCTTCGTTCAGCAGGAGCTCGCCGCGGCGTCTGCTGGACCACACCCGGTCTTGCCGGACGCCCTCAAACGTCACCGTGACGGCAGCCGGCTCATCGCAGGTCTCGGGACCAAGCAGGAATTCCGCGTGGAAGCGGCCTAACAAGCGCATGCAGCTGGCGGGCGCTCAGGTCAAAGGAACGTAGGATAGTGTCTATAGGGGGCAAGTCGCCGCAGCTGATGCGCGATCCGTTAGGCCGATGTCCAACCAGGTGGCTCTAATCTGGGTTTGTGCCCCAAGGAAAGGAGAGGCGACCGAGTGCCTTATCGGCTCCTGACGTTTGGATCAGGCTGGAACGTCACAAAGCCCCCGAGGGTCCAGCTGACTCCGCTATCGCGTGAGCGCTCGATCAATTGTTCGTACCCCGCCCCACGGGGACGCCAGGTAAGGCGTACCTGAATCGGGACGCCTCTGTCCAAGCGGGTTCGGAGGAAGCGCCACTCGGCAGCGTCCGGTCGTCCCTCGTAGACCTGGGAGTTCAGCTGGTCATCGACATAGTGCACCATCCAGCGCTGAGTGGGAGCATCGTACGCCCGTATGACCTTCGCGGTGAAGAGCACCTGGTCATCTTTGACCGCTTGCCAGTGCTCCTCGAAGGCGCAGCGACCAAACAGCGACTGACTGTGCACCTTCATGAGGGCGTCCAACACGGTATCACGGCCGGAGACACTATAGCTGCGGCCCTGCCAGTGGCCTTGAAGGAACGCCATAGTCTTGGCAAGCGAGTCGGCGCACGCGGGCGTGGGTGAGGATTGCGCGTGGGCGGCGCCGCCGACAGTGGAGAGTAGCGCGAGGAGAAGAAGCGCGACCGAGGGACGCATGGGAACTCGTGGGAGAGCTTCCCCCTCTACGGCCCAGCATGGGATAAAGTTTCGTGGGCTGCACGGCCTAACCCGCGCAACCAGCGGTGCATTCAACTCGGAGCAGACTCGTCGCGATGGGACTCTTGACCTTCAGCATCAACGTCACCCTCGACGGTTGCGTCGACCACCGGGAGGGAATCGCCGACGACGAGACACACGATTTCTTCACCCGTCTCATGAACGAGCGAGGGGCGATGCTGTGGGGTCGTGTCACCTACGAGATGATGGAGAGCTACTGGCCGGCGGTCGCTCGCGGCGACGAGAAGGCGCCGCCGGCGATGCGCGAGTGGGCGGTCAAGCTTGAGGCCAAGCCGAAGTACGTCGTTTCGTCGACGCGAACGGACTTCCCGTGGACCAACAGCCACCGCATTGTCGGCGACTTGCGCACGAGCGTGCAGAAGCTCAAAGACGCTACCCCTGCCGGCGTGCTCCTCGGTAGCGGTAAGCTGGCGACCGAGCTGGACCGGCTGGAGCTGATCGACGAGTACAGGTTTCTCCTCCACCCCAGGGTCGCCGGTCACGGACCGACCCTGTACCAGAGCGGGCTGCCCAGCACGCGACGGCTCGAGTTGGTCTCGGCGACGCCGCTCCGCAATGGCGCCGTCGCTATGCACTACCGACGCGGGCGCGGTTAACAACGGGTTGCAGCGGACGGTCCACCCCGCAGCCCGCCGCTGAGCCCGGGCGTTAGGCGGCTACGAAACCAATTTAGGAATCCACATGGGCCTCTCTCTGGCTGTCAGAAGGGCGGCCTTCGGTGCAACGGTCTTGTCCCTGCTGGGCTCGAGCGGCCCAACTCCACAGCGACGATTTTCAACTGATCAACCCCCTGGGCGGAGTGCTGTCGAAAGAGCAGTACCTAGGCGGCATCGGCTCCGGGCAGATTCACTATTTGTATTGGGAACCTGAAGCAATCGCGGTCCGAGTGTATGGCGACGCTGCGGTGATCCGATATCGGTCACAGCTGGAAATCGTCGTCCAGGGTCATCACATCCCGCGCCAGCAGTACTGGCATACTGACCTTTATGAGCGGCATGGCGCAGAGTGGCGAGTCGTGTGGTCGCATGCGACCGCGGCCCCGTCTTGAGGACGGGCTCGCGGATCACCGTCTAACACGCGCATGCAGCTGATGGCCGCTTCAGGTTTAGGGCACGTCGAATAGTGCGCAGGCTGAGGAGTCGCCGCAGCTGATGCGCAATCCGTTGGGTGGTCGCATTTAGGATTAGACCGATGTGGCCCTGCCGCGTTATATGCATCCTCGCACTAAGCGCCTGCGCGCGGCAGCCAGAGCCCGAAACTAGCCCTGCGCTCACCTCCCACGGAGCCGCAGCACTAGCGGTGCTCCAGCGGGGCGACTCGGGCAATGGTCCCTTGATCGTGGTCACCACAAAGCCCGTCCCACTCTTGGAGCAGGATCTCTCCGTGTTGGCGGCCGATAGTGTATGGCTGTGGCAATCCGATAACCCATATGGCGGACAGCGTCGTTTCTCGGTGCTGCCAGATTCTTACTACGTGCTGCTGGACTTGCGGGAGATCGGGAACTCAGGTGATACCGCCTGGACCTTTACTGCCATGCTGGAGCGGTGTCCGGGATGGCCATGCCACGAGGAATACAGAATCCGGGTACGGCGGGATAGCGCTGGCTTCGTTCCTGATTGGGTCCGGCTGCTGACCATAGAGTGATTTTGGCCCCCTAACAGACGCACGCAGCTGGCGGCGCTTCACTCCAAGGAACGTTAGATAGTCCGCGAGCAGCCCTATCGCTGCAGCTGATGCGCGAGCCGCCGGGCCGACAGGATACAGGAGCAACGTGCATACGGGTCGGATAAAGTACAGCTTCTTGATCGCGGCTCTCCTTGCGTGTCATCACCGTAAGGAATATGAGCGCGACTCAGTCGCGCCGGTCCGTTATCGTGGCCCCCCAGTGCCATCCAGTTCCCCATCGGCGAGCAGGACTACAGGAGCGTTGGTGGGCGCGGTTTATGATTGCGGGGGGCACCCACTGGCTGCCGTGCTATTGAACGCGCGTCGCTATGGGGTCGATTCAGAGAGCGCCCCTGACAGCCTCGCTCAGCTTGTGGATTCAACCTTTGCAACCACTCCCCTCAGACCAGGAAGGTGGGATCTCACCTTTCGTGCGCTCGGTTACGCGACTCGCTCGATCGCGGTAACTATTGATTCAGGTGCCATCGATACCCTGATGGTCCAGTTGAATGAGAGTTCGCTCGCAATCGGCGATTGCGTTTGCGCCAACGGGGACTTCGGGTCGCAGTGCTGTAAGCCGGTGATCACGCGCGTGTGCGATGTTCCATAAAACGTCTGGGTGCGATTACGGGGTCGGGAAGCGCTGCGGCCCAACAAGCACACCGTCACCTCCCATGATCATGACCATCCTTCATCGTGCAGTCCTGCCGCTCTGCTTCATGATCTTGACCAGCTGTCCTTCACCGAGGCTCGATCCCACTCCCGTCGCCCAGCCGGAGCCAAGTCGGCACGAGGGGTATGTCGACGCCGGCGCCGGCGTAACGCTCTTTTATCGGTTGGTTGGCGACGCAAACCCGGATACGGTCATAATTCTCCATGGTGGGCCCGGATTGACGATGGAGTACTTGGCCGGCGACCTCAGACCGCTCGCGGCGCACCATACGCTCCTTTTCTACGATCAACGAGGCGCTGGCCGTTCTTCACTCGTCAGTGATTCCGCTGCCCTTGATGGACAGCGCTTCGCAGAGGACTTGGAGGCAGTACGGCAACATTTCGGACTCCAGACGGTGACCCTGCTCGGTCACTCGTGGGGCGCTGGGGTCGCCGCGTTGTATGCGGCCCGGTATCCCGACCGGATTGAACGCCTCCTCATCGTGGACGGGATTCCGCTGCGAGCGGAGGGGCTTGTCCAGGCCTTTCAGGAGTTGGCGGCCCGGCGAGACAGCACAACGCGGCAACAGATGGCGAAGTGGATGGAGCTTAGGCGCGCCAACCCTGGCGATGTCGCCGCATGTCACGCCTACTATGTGTTATGGTTCCGCCCGTTCGTCGTGGATCCCACCGCGTTGAGCCGCAGCCGGGGCGACTTCTGCGCGGGCACCACGGAATCTCGGCGCAACAAGATTCTCAGTGTCGACCGATACGTAGCCGCCTCGCTCGGCAGTTGGGACTGGCGGCCGGCGCTTCGACGAGTGAACGCCCCGACGTTGATCATTCACGGAGCCGCTGATCCGCTGCCCGTCGCCAGTGCCCGTGAGTGGGCGGCTGCTCTGCCCGATGCTCGGCTCCTGTTGCTTCAAGGAGTCGGCCACTTTCCGTACCTCGAGACGCCGGATGCCTTCTTTACTGCTGTCGACACGTACTTGCGTGGCTCCTGGCCGCAGGGCGCCGAGCCCGCGAAGTCGACGCCGTAATGTGGTCGCGGCCTAACCGGCGCTTGGATCTGGCGGCGCGGGTAGGATATTACATGACTACTGAGCAGCAGCCTAACAGGCGCATGCAAGTGGCGGCGCTTCAGGTTTAAGGAACACAGGGCGCATTTCTTTCTTGAAGGGCTGGTTACCGCTTTGTACCTCTGGGTCAAGCTTCTCCACGTGGCCGCGGTTGTCGCCTTCCTCGGCAATATTACTACGGGTCTCTTCTGGCATGCCCATGCCGCCCGCACTCGTGACCCCCGGCTACTCGCGCATGCGGTCGACGGCATCATCCGGAGTGACCGCCTTTTCACCATTCCGGGTGTCATCGTGATCATCGTAACCGGTGCCGTTGCAGCGGTTATCGGTGGGTTTCCGATCCTGCGGACTCCTTGGATCCTGTGGTCCTTGGTGCTGTTCGCCGTGTCGGGGCTGGTTTTCGTGTTGCGCGTCGCGCCCCTCCAGGTCCAGCTCCGAGCTCTTGCGCAGGCTGGGGTTGAACCGGGCGTATGGGATTGGGAACGCTACAAGCGCCTGGCGCGCACCTGGGAGCTGTGGGGCGCTGTTGCGTTGCTTACGCCCATGGCTGCCCTGGTCCTGATGGTACTCAAGCCGAGCTTCTAGGAGTGCGCGCCAGGTGCCTAACAAGGGCATGCAGCTGGCGGTCGCTTCAGATCAAAGGAACGTCGGATAGTGTGCATGCGGCCAAGTCGCCGCAGCTGATGTGCGGTCCGTTCGGCAGCGTCGGAGATCAAACAGCATCGCTTTGCGTCGGCAGAGCCACAAAGCTGTCGCATCTCAGACAGGTTCCACCCCATTCCCATTTCCGGGTCGGGCGCTACGTTCTTTTTATCCCCACACACGATCCAGTTACCGGTGCCGCCGACCGGAACCGGCCAGTAGGAGGTCCTATGAAGCCCGCTATGCCCTACCGGGTTCTTGCCCTCTCGCTCCTTGCGCTGCTGCTGGCGATCCGGCCGGGTGCCGCACAGGGCCGGCTCGCCCTTGGAGTCGCAGCTGGTCCCTCGCCCTATGATCTCGCGGGCACCGGTACCGGCACCTCCGGAGCCGCGCTCCTGGCCTGGCGGCCGGTCCGCGGTCTGGTGGTGGAGCCCGGCGTTACGGTCTTCAGCTATGTCAGCCAGTTCGGCACACGCACCAGCCTCCTCTTTCCCGAGCTCAGCGTCCAGGGGGAGCTGGTGCGCGGTTCTTTTCGTCCTTTTATCGGCGGCGGAGCTGGCTCCTCGTTCGGTCTCCAAGGCGAAGGTGAAATAGCCCTGACACTGCACGCGGTGGGCGGCGCGCGCGTCGACCTCAGCGATGCATGGTCTCTGCTCGGCGAGATGAGGATACGGGCGGTTCGTCCCTGGACCGGGAACACAGTCGATTTCCTGTTCGGTGTCAGCCGACGGCTTCAGCAGTTCGTGGGGAGACCCGCCGGCCCGACCTATCTTCCTGCTGTGCCGGTGGACCGTTCCCCAGTGGACCCAGGTCGGTTCGAGCTGGCAGGGCACCTGGGCGTGCATGTGGACCGGCCTGCGGAGGCCGATCGGGTGGTCACCGACAGAGGTGCGGCGATGTACGCCACAGCGGGTGAGGCGAGCGCCTTCTCGGCACGGCTGGGGTACTGGCTACGTCCCGCACTGGGCCTTCAGTTTGGTGTGAGTCACTCCTCCAACGCGGCCTGGGAGGGCTCGACGCCGATTCCTCCTCCTGGTTTCGCCAACCGCACCACGTACCTGAGCGCCCGCGGCGTGGTTCGCACATCGCCGGTGCGGCCCCTGCATCTGTTCGCCGCGGCGGGGCCCGCTCTCATGCTGTATGGCGGGACGGGCGAGAATCTCCGGACCAGAGATGCGGATCTGGGTGGTGTACTGGACGTAGGCGCTCGACTGCGCATGACCCCCTGGCTAGGGGTAGAGCTGGCATTGAGCAATTACTTCTACGGCTCACAGTATCGGGACGAAGGGAGTGTTTTCCGGCACGACCTGCTGATCTTGCCGGGGCTGGTCTTCTCTTGGAACTAGAGCGCAACGTCTCCTGCGCGTCCAGCTAAAGTCGTGTGATCGCTGCCGCTGCCTGACAAGCGCATGCATCCGATGGCGCGTCACCTCCAAAGGAAGGATAGGATTGTGCCCAAGCGGAGAAGCCGCCGCAGCTGATGCGCGGTCCGTTAGGCCGATCGCACGATTGAGGAGGAAGCTTGACTTCAGCCCCGTCGTCTCCATGCGGCCCGCTCGCGGTGCTGTTCCTACTGCTGACCGGCTGCTACACCTGGCAACCGTACGAGCACGGACCACTGCTGATAGCGGGTGAGTCCCTACCACACAATCTGCGAGCCACACGACGCGACAGTACTCAGGTCACTGTAACTGCACCCTTCCTTCGGTCGGATACCCTCTTCGGGCATCTCGACGGGGATACTGTTGCGGTTCCTGTTCCCGATATTGCTAGAGTGCAGCGGCTGGGCTTTAGCACCGTACGGACCTTGGGACTAGTGCTCGTCCCGGCTGCGGCTTTGGGGTTGACATATCTGATCGTCTGTGGGGAGCGTGGCTGCGAGCCACAGTACTGACTGTGGCAACGGCCTAACCAGCGCATGCAGCTGGCGGCGCTTTAGGTCTAAGGAACGTTAGATAGTGACAGTACTTAGAAGTCGCCGCAGCTCATGCGCGGTCCGTTAGGCTGCACGAGCAGCTGTCCGCCACTTTAACCTGAGCGGGGCCTCGGCAATGATGCGCCTCAACTCTCGTGGCAGGAGCGGCCTTATCGTTTTAGCCCTTCTCCTTGCCTGTGGCGACTCGCCCTATGAACCGACACCGGGGCAGCTCGTCGGCGAGTTTAGCGGCCGGGCTGGCCAGGACTTGCAGACTTACGACCTCTTCCTTGCCATCGACGAGGTTGCCGACTCAGTGCGGGGGCTGTGGAGTCTCGCCTTCGTGACAACCTGTGCGACCCACGACGGTCCGTTGAGCGGGACGCTGCATGGCGACCAGCTCCGGCTGCGCCTGCGACCGGACGAGGCGTACGAGGCCACCTTCGACCTGACCGTGCGCGTGCTTCCTGGCGATAGCGTACTGAGCGGAGGCTTGACTGTGGTGGCGGTGGGCACCGAACCCCTCTGCTTTGACGACTTCGCGTCGATCAGACTGCATCAGGGTGAGGTGGACGGTCTGCCGCTTGGGCGCTGAGGCTGTGTGCAGCCCAACAAGCGCATGCAGCCGACGGCCGTTCAGGTTCAAGGGAACGTTGGATTGTCCGCAGTCGAAAAGTCGTCGTAGCTGATGCGGTCCGTTTGACGCCAGGGAGACGTGATGACGGTCAAACGCATGGACAACGTCGGTATCGTGGTCGAAGACCTCGATGCTGCCATTGAGTTTTTCACCGCGCTGGGCCTCGAGCTTGAGGGGCGTGCCCCGATCGAAGGAGACTGGGCCGATGGCGTCACTGGGTTGCGCAACATGCGGGTCGAGATTGCCATGCTGCGTACGCCCGACGGTCACGGCCGGCTTGAGATGTCCCGATTCTTCGCACCGCCTGTGGCCGCCGATCACCGCAGCGCCCCGGTGAACGCTCTCGGTTACTTGCGCGTCATGTTTACTGTGGAGGACATCGACGATACGCTCGCCCGGCTCGGCCCACGGGGCGCGAAGCTCGTCGGCAAAGTGGTCCGGTACCAAGACACCTATCGGCTCTGCTACATCCGGGGCCCCGAGGGAATCCTCATCGGGCTGGCCCAAGAGCTTCGATAGCCATGGGCGGTGAATAGGAGCAGAACGTGCATCGCTGGTGGGCCGTAGCTCTCGTGATCATCCTCTACCCGCCAGCGGCATCGCTTGCTGGTCAGGAACCCCATGTCGCACCTAACGCTCCCTCGGACCGGCCTGTTCGCGTGACCGAGCAGGAACAACGACAGCGGCTCGAGGCCGCTTTGACGCCGTACGTCGCACAGGCTCGAGCGACCTTTCCTAACGCCAAGGCTCGCTATCTCCGAGGACTTCCAGCAGGCCAGAGTTTCTTCGTAACCATCAAGCTCCGCGACCAGGCGGGGCGTAGCGAAATGGTCTTCCTCGCGGTAGACAGTCTGGCTCGAGACATCTTTGGCCGAATCTGGAACCAGATCCACGTGGTCCACGGCTACCGGTTGCGTGATCGGCATGCGGTGGCCGAGCACGAGGTTCTGGATTGGCTCATCACGAAGCCGGACGGCTCGGAGGAGGGGAATGTGGTGGGGAAGTTTCTGGACACCTACCGGCCATAAGTGCGCGGGCAGATGGCTTGCAGCCTCACAAAGGCATGCGGCTGACGCTTCAAGGCGAAGGAGTGGGCCTCAGATGATTCTTCCACTTGGAGGCGGGGCGAAACTGGTCAGGCTTCTGCCGCCCGGCATTGTCGCTGTTACGATTCTTGCGTGTTCGGATTCGCCCTCGGAGCCGAGGTTCGAGCCCTGCCCTGGCGAGGCGGTGACGATGGAGGTCAGCGCCGGGCTGACACCACTGTTTACGTGGACCCCTGCCTGTGGCATGGCGTTCCTCGAAGTCTATCCTGCCGCCGGCGGCAGCGCCCTGTGGACAGTCTATGCGGAGTCGGGTGCGGGTCCGGAGAATCCAATCCCTTCGGGTGTTCGGTACGGTACCACCCCATTGCGTGGTCATACGGTCGCCGGGCCCCAGCCGCTGCAAGCAGGCGACTCATATCGCGCTCGCGTCAGTCGCATGCTCTGTGACCAAGGGGCGCTCTGCACTCTCCAGCACGCGGGTGACGCGTCCTTTCAGCCGTAGTCCACCAGGCCCTGGTGCGCCTCACAGGCTGCTGCAGCTGGCGGACGGCCCGTTAGCCCGTTCGTCTTGACAGTATCGGGGCAGCTCCACCAATTGGACCACGATCAGGAGCCGACGACTGCGGTACGCCATTATAACCCTCGATGCTGTCCGGGATTCCAAGTGGAGGACCTTCGCTACGAGCTGAGCGCGCGCGATGAAATCTCCTTTGTCAATGAGGAATGGTTTCGTTTCGCCCGGGCCAACGACGGAGAGTCTCTTCGCGCCGGCCAGATCCTGGGTCGCCCCCTGTGGGATTTCATCGGTGACATGGAGACCCGACAGATTTACCGTCTCCTCCACCGGCGCGTGCGGGAGAACGGCACGCCGGTGCGGCTCTGCTTCCGATGTGACGCCCCTGACCGGCGCCGGCTCCTAGAGCTCGACATCTCCGCAGGGCCGGAACGCGGGTTGATCTACCGCGTCCGCACCTTGGGGGAACGAGAACGTCAACCAGTGCCGCTCCTGGAACCACAACGTCCACGCTCAGAGCATTTTGTGACCATCTGCGCGTGGTGCGAGCGAATCGCAGTGCCGCCTCACGGGTGGCTGGAGATTGAGTCGGCCATCGCGGTGCTGCCGCTGCTGGCCGAGCCCCGTCCCCCGCAGCTGACCCATGGCGTCTGCGAGGTGTGCGTTCAAGCTCTTCACGCCGCGCTCGGCGAAGAGCCCGTTAGGGCCGTGTTGGGTCAACTGTAGTCCGAAGTGAGAAGCGGCTCAGGAAGTCGCCGCCGCTGATGCGCGGCCCGTTCAGGCCGACCACGGAAGGAGAAGGCGATCACTGTCAGCGCGGCTGCTCCCGGCGTGCGGGCGTGTGTCTTTGACGCCTACGGCACGCTACTTGACTTGGCCTCTGCGGTAGACCCCCACAGAGCAGCGCTGGGCGAGACGGCACCCCGGCTCCTTGCGCTCTGGCGGGCGAAGCAGCTGGAGTACACCTGGCTGCGCACCCTTATGGAACGCCACGCCGACTTCGCCCGGGTGACCGAGGAGGCGCTGGAGTACGCCTGTGCGGCGCTCGACATCCGGGACTTGCCGCTGCGCCGCAGCCTCCTGACAGGCTTCCTCGAGCTGGCCGCCTATCCCGATGCAGCGCAGATGCTCCGGCGCCTGCGGGCGAGAGGGCTGCGCACCGCGGTGCTCTCGAACGGCACGCCTGCCATGCTCGAGCAAGCCTTGACGCAGGCGGGCCTCGCCCCGTTGCTCGACAGCGTGCTCTCCGTCGAGACCGTCGGGTTCTACAAGCCGAGTCCTCGCGTCTATCACTTCGCTGCCGAGACGCTCGAGCTCGAGATCGGGGCGCTGTTGTTCGTCAGTGCCAATGCGTGGGATGCGGCTGGCGCGGCGAGCGCGGGGCTGCGGGCAGTCTGGGTCAACCGCGCCGGTGCGCCGGCCGAGCGACTCCCAGCAGGCCCGGCGTTCACCCTGCGAACGCTGGGTGAGGTGCCTGCCCTTCTCGGCGGGGGCCCGGAGGGGCCGCCGGGGCCTGTGGCGGCCTAGCCCACGCATGCTTCCGACGGCGCTTTGGTTACTTAGGATCGGAGGATAGCGCGCAGGGTCAGACGAATGACTAAGGCCTAGACCGGCCGGAGCTCACGGGCGCTCTACTTTGAGGAAGCACTGACGCGCGATCGTCAGGCCGACGCGACGATACTGGCGGAGGGGTAATGAGGCGGTGGCAACGGTGGGCTGCCCTCACTCCACTCGCCCTGGGACTCGGCCCCTGGGCGGCTGCGGCCGCCCAGACGACGTTCTATGCCGGGGCTGGCTTTGGCTACACGGCAGTGGTGGACGGCGGCCTGGGCAATCGACAGGGCAGCCGAAACTGGTTCGGCATGGTAGGTCTGGAGAGCGGGGGCCCTGTAGGCGGCCGCCTGGAAGGTGCGGAAACCATGAGCCGGCTGTGGCTGAGTGCCGATCTGACCTACCGGCTGAGTGCCCGTGATCGACAAGTGCGTCCCTACGGGGTGATCGGTGGCGGGTTCGTGCTGGACCTGTCGGAATTGGATCCACTGCTCACCCTCGGGGCGGGACTTCGGGTACAGGCCGGGCGCCTCATCTTTCTGTTCACCGAGGCGCGGCTCCAGTGGGTGCCCAGCATGCCAGCCACATCGGGGGAAGCTAGGCTCGTTCTGCCGCTCATCGCTGGACTCGGGATCGGCTACTGAGTCGCCGCCTCACAAGCGCATGCGGCCGCCGGGCTTCATCGATAAGGAATGTCGGTTGAAACCTGCATCGGACCCCGAGCATTCAATGCAAACCGAGCACCTGACTCGCGAGGACCTGGTTTCGGCACTATCGGCTGCGGAAGTGGACGTTGCAGACTTCTTCGCCTCGCTCACTCCAGACGAGCTTGTTTTGCGGGTGGAGAACGCCTGGACCGCTGCCGAGCAGCTCGCCCATCTCAACGCTGCCGTGAGTGCGGTGGCGAGGGGTTTTGCAGTTCCGCGGATTATCCTGCGTCTTCGATTCGGTCGGGCCCGGAGCTCCGGACGTAGCTACACGGCACTACGGGACGATTATCGTGCCCGGCTGGCGGCCGGTGGTCGGGCTTCCGGGCCGTTCGTTCCCAATCGCCATGATCTGCCGACGTCACAGGGTGAAGCGCGTCGCCGTGACTTGCTCGCACGTTGGCACAGGGTAAACAATCGGCTTCAGAAGGCGCTCGAGTCGTGGAACGAGCAGGCTCTGAATACGATCCGGCTGCCTCATCCCTTGCTGGGGAAGATCACCGCTCGGGAGATGATCTACTTCACGTTGTACCACGCCAAGCACCACGTGACTGCGACCAAGAAACGGCTGCCACGCTTCACCGGGTCAAGTGCCGGCTGACAAGCGCATTCAGCCGATAAGCAGCAAACCACCCTGTGCTGGGAGGCCAGCGTGAAACGACCACTGACAGGAATGATACTGGCGCTCACCAGCCTCCCGGCTTGCAGCGAGCGGGAGGCGACTCGCGATCCCGGGTCTTCTCACGCTGCCGAGGCGGTACCCCGATTGGATTCCGCCAAGGTGCCGGCCGATCTGCGGGATCTCGTGCCGTACGCGCAGCGCTGGGGGATCGGAGATGATGTCGCCCGCTCAGCGCGGGTTCGGAAGGCCACCGACGCCGAACGATCCGAACTGCGCGCGGCCTTTGGCCCGCGGCAGGCGCGGATCACAGCCTGGCTCGATTCCTTTGGACCGGGAGCAATGCCGGAGGAGGCGGCGGCCTTCATGTACACCCAGCTTGCCATCGAGGAAATGCCCTAGGACGCGGCAGGCAGCGGGGATGTCACCCGGCCGCTAGCCGCCGGCCCGCTGGTACTCCATTTTCCAGAATTCCCCCGCCAGAGCGTGAAGCGGCCGTTAGCCAGTACAACGTGCGGAGGATGACAAACACGGAACGGCGCACATTCTCGAAGGTGCCATATTCCGGGATGTTGACGTGTCTCCTAAAGTACGGTCGTTCTGGCCACTCCTGCTGAGTGTGCTCCTGACCGATTGCGCGACCAAGCAGTTCGCCATCGAGCGCCTCGCGCCGGTTGCCACACCGCACGAGGTGCTGGGAGACTGGGTCAGACTCGTCCTTGTTTATAACCGCGGGGCGGCCATGGGTCTTTCCCTGGGATCCTGGGCTCGACCGCTCCTGGCGGTGGTCACGGTGGCGATGCTGGGGCTCTTGTGGGTGTGGTATCGGCGGACCAGGCGGCGGGATTGGATGACGGCGGCCGCACTGGGGCTGATCGCGGGCGGGGCGCTGGGGAATCTGCTGGACCGCCTGCGGTGGGACCGGGGGGTGGTGGACTTCATCGACATTGGCTGGGGATCGGTTCGCTTCTGGACTTTCAATGTGGCCGATGTCGGCATCACCTGCGGTGCCCTGTGGCTGGCGTGGCGACTGAGCCGCCGTCAGGCCGAACCACCTGAGCCGGCTGCGGTCTGACCAGCGAGGCCGGTTGGGCCGAGCCCGAAATCGGTGGAGGATTCATGCGGTCATGGAACGCCTGGTTTCTCGCAGGTCTCGCGCTCTTTCTGGGAAGCTGCACCTACTGGGAGCCCTATGCTCCACTCGCATCTACGGGTCCATCACCGGACTTGCCGTCTTCACTCCAGGTCGTATCCGACACCGGCTCACCCCTGCTGCTCACCGAGCCATTTGTCAGGGCCGACACCCTCTTCGGCCGCACCGGTCGGGACACCGTGCGGCTTCCGCTCCACCAGCTGCGTGAAGTACAGCGTCAACGGGTACATGGATTGCGGACCCTCGGCTTGATTGCAGGCGTGGGCGCGGTATGGATCACTGTAGGGCTGTACGGTGGCGGGCTGGAATAGGTCACGGCGCATGGAACTGGGAGGGGATCATGGAGACTGTGGACCGTGCGTTCGGGTGGCTGCTGATCGTCGGAGGGGTCCTGCATGCGATCGGCTCATGGACGGGTTACAGGACTACGCCCGAGACGCTCCTCTGGGCCCTCGCGGGCTCGCTGGCGGCCCTGCTCGTGGCCGCGGTCAACCTGCTGCGGGCGGGCCGGCCGGGCGACCTTCCGCTGGCGTGGGTGAGCCTTGGCGGATCCGTCGCGTGGATGGCGGTGGCCCTCGGCTTCGGGATCGTGATCGGGAACCTCCTCGACCCTCGCGCGCTGATCCATATGCTCAACGCGCTGGTTCTGGCGGGGATGAGCCTGCGTACGGTCGGGCGTGCGAAAAAGGGGGCGCAGTATCCCCGAGGGCGCGGCGGAACCTGAATTTTCTGCGGGCGCGGTAGCGTGCCAGGTGAGTGGTCTGCCAATACTGAGTCGCCCTCCTTCCACTTAACCGGGCCCTAGCCGTCCCCGCATAGCCTCTTCAGATTTCGAGCAGCCTGATCCTGTGTTTGGCAGCGTGGAGCCGCGTTGGATGACCGTGAGCGCAAGCTTCAGAGCCTTCGTCCTCGAACAACTCGCCCGTGAGGTTCAGGGCATCCGCGGGCGGAACATGTTCGGCGGGGTGGGGATCTACAGTGGGGAGCTTTTCTTTGCGCTGATTGCCGATGACTCCCTGTACTTCAAGGTAGACGAATCGAATCGGCCGGAGTTCGAGGCCAGAGGCATGGGTCCCTTTCAACCGTACGGCGAAGACGGCGAGGTGATGCAATACTACCGTGTGCCCGAGGATCTGCTCGATGACCCCGAAGTGTTGGGCCAATGGGCTGAGAAAGCGATCAGTGTGGCACGCCGTGCCCGGCGCGGGCCTCCTCGCCGGCGCGGCGCCTGAGTGTCAGGAAACCGGCAGAACAGGAAGGAAGCCTCGATGGTTCCAGCACGCGAAGCCCTCGCCCGGCTGCGGGAAGGGAACCTCCGGTTCGCTTCGAACGTCGGTGGCTCCCATCCATACCCGGCTCACGTGCGGCGGGCCGAGCTGGCCTCCGGCCAGCAGCCGTTCGCCATCATACTCGGCTGCTCGGACTCGCGGGTGCCGGCCGAGATCGTGTTCGATCAGGGATTGGGCGACCTTTTCGTCATTCGCGTTGCCGGCAACATCGTGGCCCCCTCCCAGGTCGGCAGCGTCGAGTTTGCCGCCGCCCGGTTCAATACCCGGCTGGTGGTAGTGCTGGGACACTCGCAGTGCGGCGCGGTCCTGGCCACGCTGGAAGAGCTTCAAAGGCCGACGGAGAACCAGTCTCGCAACCTGCGGGCAATCGTCGATCGGGTGCGCCCCTCCGTCGAGGGGCTGCTGGCAACCGGACTACGGCACGATCTGGACGCCCTCATGCCGCACGCGGTTCGGGCTAACATCCGCGCATCCGTCAACCACCTGCGCCACGGCTCCGAGGTGCTGGAGCAGCTGATTCAGGACGAAGGCCTGCGCGTCGTCGGCGCCGAGTACTCACTGGAAACCGGCGTGGTGGACTTCTTCGACGGCGCTCCCGCAATTGAAGGCGTGTCGGTTCTCGAGGAGGCGTAGCGGCTCGGCTCGGATGAGACACCCCGAGCTCCGGACCGAGCTGCTCGAGCTTGCCGCGCACGACCTGCGAGTACGATCGGAGATCGCGTCAGCCGGCCAGCTGAGCCAGGCCGGGTATCATCCGCAAATGCAGGAGGTACACCGCCGCAACGCCGAGCGGCTCCGTGCCATCCTTGCCCGCCACGGGTGGCCCGACGAGGACATGGTCGGTCCCGATGGGGCCGAGGCCGCGTGGCTCATCGTCCAACATGCCATCGGCGATCCCGCGCTCCAGCGCCAGTCGCTGGAGCGCGTGCAGCGCGCAGCGAGCCTGGGCGCGGTGCCGGGCTGGCAGGCCGCGTTTCTGGAAGACCGGATCAGGTTCTTCGAGGGCCGACCCCAGCTTTACGGGACCCAATTCGACTGGGACGAGTCGGGCCAGCTGAGCCCGGCACCCGACATCGAAGATCCCGCTGGAGTGGACGCCCGCCGGCGGTCCGTTGGGCTGGAGCCGCTGGCAGAGGCGACACGCCGGCACCGGGAGCGGGCGGCGATCGACAACGAGCGCCCCCCCGCAGATCCTGCCGCCCGGCGGCGCGAGCTGGAAGAGTGGGCCCGCCGGGTGGGCTGGCGCCGCTAGGCGCTTCGCCGAGGAGTCGCCATGCATCTGGTCCAGCTTCTCCTGCCGGTTCGCGACGAGTCGGGCCGGCCCTTCCCCCGGAAGCTGTACGATACGCTGGTTGATGAGCTGACCGACCGGTTTGGCGGCGTGACGGCCTACACCCGGGCTCCGGCCTCCGGCCTGTGGGAAGAGAACTCGGGACGGACGGTGCGAGACGACGTGGTCGTCTACGAGGTCATGGCCAACCAGCTCGATGAGAGATGGTGGAAAGCGCTGCGAACCCGCCTGGAGAAGGCATTCGATCAGGATGAGCTGGTTGTGCGGGCCCATGAAATACGCCGGCTGTAACCTCCCCCTTTTCCCACCAGCAACGAGGGATTCTTGCCAAGCAACCTGTTCGAGCTCACGGTTGGCATCGCGATCGGAGTGCTCGCGGCCTGGGTGTGTTTCCTGGTCTGGAAGGTGGGGTATACCACCCGCATCCGGGAGGATGCGGTTCAGCGCAGCCAGGCGATAACGGCGGGGAAGGTCCACGAGCAGCTGATTCCCTATCTCCCCGTGTTTCCCTACAACCCGAAGGACGTCCGGTTTCTCGGCAGCCCGGTGGATCTGGTGGTGTTTGACGGGCTGTCGGAAGGCCGGTTGGACCGCATCGTCTTCGTTGAGGTCAAGACCGGCGGCTCCGGCCTGACCATCCGTGAACGATCCGTGCGGGACGTCGTTCGCGCTGGGGAAATCGACTGGGAGGAGCTCCGCGTGCCCCGTCCCGTTGCCAGCGGCGCGGCGTGACCAGCCTTTCGTAGATGGAGGACTCATGCTTCGATACTCTCTCGCCGTCCTGACACTGTCGGTCGCCGGCGTCCACCTGGCGCAGGAGCCGGAGCTGCTTCGACGCGCCAGGATGGTCCGGATGTCCTCGCTGGATTCCACGCTTCCGGCTGTCTCCCTCGAGCGTTGGCTGCTCCAGCAGGCAGCGGGGGCGGGCGCGAAGGTTGAGTGGGAGGTCAACGACTGTGGTGAGGGTGGCGACGGGCTGGCGGCACCCACCTGCGTGGAAGGCCGGGTCCAAGTGGCCCCCGATACCGCCGCCTACCTCAGCCTGATCGTGGCCGGTACCGATGGGGAATCGGGCAGACCGGAGATCTGGTCGCTGCATGCCACTGAAGGAAGGGCCGTCACCACCTTCCAGAGCCTTCCGGCTTGGGCGGCGTACCTTCGCCGAGACCCGCGACGCCAGGTGTTCGTGGCCGAGAGCAGCTTCGCGGCCAGCATGGCCCGTCGCGACCTCGAGGCCTTTGCGGCCTTTGTCTCGCCCGAAGCGGTCTTCTTCGCCGATACGGCGGTGCTGCGCGGCCGCGACCGGGTCGTCGAGGGCTGGCGGCGGTTCTTCGTGGGCCCGGCCCCCTTCTCCTGGAAACCCGACGTCATCGAGGTGCTCCCCTCGGGCAAGCTCGCGATCAGCAACGGGCCCGTCTTCGATCCAGCCGGCAAGAAGATCGGCAGCTTCAGCTCGATCTGGCGCCGGGAGCCCGATGGCCGCTGGCTGATCATCTTCGACAAGGGCTGCGCCTGAGTGTTCGTCCGCATCTGGAAGTTCCACGTGCATCCCGGCAGGAACCACGAGTTCGAGGCCGCCTATGGGCCTATCGGACCCTGGACCCGGCTCTTTGAGCGGGTAGCCGGCTATTGCGGCACCGAGCTCCTGACTGACGCCGGCGACGCGAATACCTACTTCACCATCGATTGGTGGGAGAGCGCGGAGGCATGGGCCGCGTTTCTGCGGGCGTGGGGTGAAGACTATGCCGCGCTTGATCGGCGTTGCGAGGGGCTGGCGCTTTCAGAAATGGAGGTGGGAGAGTTCCAGGGGCTCGGGGCCTCCGACCCGGCGTGCCAGAAGTTGCGAAACACGATCGAATAGCGAAGCGGGTGTCGGGCTGGTTGCTGAAGCCTTCCGGCCAAGGCCAGCCCGCCACCGAACAAATTCACCTTCCTCTGGGTCTCAACCCTTCCGACGCGTCAGCTCCGGGCCAGTCTCGGCGCCGCGGCCAGCTTTCTTACCGCATTGGCCAGCAGACGAGTCTTTGCCGGATCCTTGGCGCCCGCGGCTTCGGTCTCCAGACGCGTCGCCAGGGCGGCCAACGCCTTGCTCCGCTCGGCGTCGGAGGCCTTTTCGGCAGCGGCCAGGGCGGCCCGGAACTCGGCGATTCGACCCGCGTCCAATCCCTTCGACCGCTCCAGCTGATCCAGATAGGCTCGGGGGACGGAGAACGTGGCCGGCCAGACCAGCTTCGGCTGTCCCTGGACGTTCAGATACTCCAGCTTCACCGAGCGGGCCGCATCGATCTCGTTCTGGCTGACCAGCCCGCTTGGCACCAGCTCCAGAATGTCCAGCCCGCGGGAGATCTCGGAGCTGACGATGACGCCGTTGTACCAGTACGCCGACCACGAGCCGCCGCCCTCCATCCGGGTCGAGTCCACCGGCCCCCGGTCGAAGTAGGCGATCTCTTTCGGCTGCTTGGGATCAGTCCAGTCGAACACCGAGATGCCGCCCTGGTACCAGGCCTGCACCATCACGTCGCGGCCGGGGATCGGGATCAGCGACCCGTTATGGGCCACGCAGTTCTCCTGCGGCGTCTGCGGGGCCGGCAGCTTGTAATAGCTCTGGAACTGCATCTTCCGGTCGCGGGTGAGGGTGAAGATGGCATCCGCTCCCCACTCCCGCTTGTCCGTGCTGCGGCACTTGGGCTGGCTGCCGCCGCCCCACTCATCGGAAAAGAGGATCTTGGTGCCGTCGTTGTTGAACGTGGCCGAGTGCCAGTAGGAGAAGTTCGAGTCGGCCACGGCGCCGATGCGGACCGGCTGCACCGGGTTGCGGATGTCGAGCAGGAGGCCATAGCCGCCGCAGGCGCCGCCGGCCAGCCCGATGGCCGGGTAAACCGTGATGTCATGGCACTGGGTCGGCCCGGCATTGGAATCGGGCATTTCGGCCATGTACGTCTTCATTTCGGCCTCGATGATTCCCGGCAGCGCCCGCCGCAGGGTGGAGCTGTCCGTTGAAGTCGGGGCGCCGGTTCCGTTGCGGGCCTTTACGATGCTGTCCAGCAACATCGCGGTCCACTGCGGATTGATTAACTGTTCCTCCCCATGGATCATCGCGGTGAATCCACCGTGAGCCTTGGCCTCAGCCAATGCCTTTTCCGCCGCAACCTTGTCCTCCGGTGCGTCGCCGTGCTCCGGCGGCGCCACCAGACCCTCGAAAATCCTGGGCGAGCTGACGATCGCCGCCTGCTCCGGATGGGCCAGCGGCACCTTGATGACCTCGATGCGGAACAGCGCCGAGTTGGGATCCTTCGGCGCACGCACGCAGCCGGGCATCTCGTTGGGCGACCGCACCTGCGACGATCCCGAGATGTAGACGTAGACGTTCTCCCGGTCCTTCGGATCCACCAGCACCGTGTGGGTATGCGAGCCCCGGCAGGTCTGCACGTTGCCCACGTTCCGGGGCCGGGTGATGTCGGTGATGTCGAAGATGCGGATGCCCCGCAGCCGGTCCTTGCTCACCGTGTCCTGCACGCCCTCCACCCCGCAATCCAGCCGGGCTGCGAGATTCTCGCCCGACACGAAGAGCAGATTCTTGTAGACCGAAACGTCGCTCTGGGAGGCGGGACAGACGTGGGCCGCTTTCAGGCTGGGCCGGCGCGGGTTGGAGATGTCCCACACCTGGTAACCGTTGTAGTTGCCCTGGATTGCGTAGTTCCCGGTAAAGGCCAGGTCGGAGTTGGTGACGTCCAGGAACTGGTCCGGCGGCGGCGTCTTGGAGAGCACGCGCAGATTCCACACCGCTTCCGCGGCATCCATCTTCCCGGCCCGGAGACCCACCCGGGGATCCGGATTTGGAGCTGCCGTAGACCGGTGAGCGCTCGGGGCCGGAGTACCGTCCGAGCCCGACGAGGTGGAGCGGGCACAGGCCGCGCCGGCGAGGAGGGCGAGTATCAACGGCAACTTCAGTACGGATACCATGTTCGATCCCGGTTAGGGTGTGAGCGCGGCGAGCATCTTCTCCATCCGCGCGATTTCGGTGGATTGGTCGACGCTGACATCATTGGCGAACTTGAACACGGTCTCGTCCTGAGCTGCGCCGGGCGAACCAAACAGGTCCTTCACCATGTCCACGGCGCCGCGGTGGTGCTGGATCATCAAAGTCAGGAAAAGGCGGTCAAACTCGTGGCCCCTCGCCTGATCCAGCTCCTCGAGTTGCGCCCTGGAGAGCATTCCGGGCATCGGCATTCCGTGCCCGGCATGGTCGTGCCCGGAGCCCGAGTGCTCCATGGTCATGCCGCTGCCGGGGAGCTCGGGCACCGGCTTCCCCCGGTCCCCCAGCCACCGCTGCATCGAGGCGATCTCGTCCTGCTGGGCGTTGATGATCCGTTCGGCCAGCACTCGCACGGACGGGCTGGCGCCATGGGTCGGCGCCCAGCCGGCTATCACGATAGCCTGGGCGTGATGGCCGATCATATGTGACATGAACCGAACGTCCGCCTCGGTATAGGGATAGCGGCCGGCGCCGGATGCCGACGTTGCCCCGGGAGCGGTGCCGTGACGGGCCGGCTCGGGAGTGGTTCGGGGGCCCCGGGAGCCGGTGCCGCAGGCCGTCAGGCTGGATGCAACTACCAGGGTTATCACGGTAAGTCGGGGGCATGAGCTTGTCATATATGATAGATACCACGATCGGCCGCACGGTTGGTACCCGCCGATTGGAGCACCGCGCCGGACCTCCCTACGGCCAGGGGAGAAGCATGGTTTCCGGCGCGGGCGGCGCGGCTAGCTTAAAGGTATGGCGTCCCCTGTCTGGACCGTGGGCCATTCGACTCATTCGCTGGAAAAGTTTCTCGATCTTCTTGCCGCTCATCGGGTCGAGGCAGTCGCCGACGTCCGCCGGTACCCAGGGAGCCGGCGGTGGCCTCACTTTGCCCGAGAGGCTTTGCGCCAGAGCCTGGAGCATCGCGGGCTGGGATACGAGTGGATGCCGGAGCTGGGCGGCCGGCGCGAGCCGCGGCCGGATTCCCCTAACACCGCCTGGCGGAACGCCGGCTTCAGGGGCTACGCCGATTACATGGCCACGGATGAATTCGCGAATGGGCTTTCCCGGCTCGCGTCCATGGCGGAGGGCCTCCGGACGGCCATCATGTGCGCGGAGGCAGCCTGGTGGCGGTGCCACCGGGGGCTCATCGCCGACGCGTTGCGCTGGTCCGGCTTCGAGGTCGGCCATATCATGGGGCCGGGAGCCCTCATTACTCACCCCTACACCTCGGCGGCGCGGATAGAAGGGGGGCTGCTCACCTATGCCCCGCCCGCGCAGCCCGATCTATTCGACAAGGAGACGAACGATGTGCCGGAACATCAAGCGGCTGCGACGCCCCAACGAGGAGCCCACCGACCAGGAGCTGCATGACGCGGCTCTCCAGTTCGTGCGCAAGATCAGCGGCTTCAACGCACCCTCCAAGGCCAATGAAGCGGCCTTCGACCAGGCGGTTCGGGAGGTGGCCGAGGCAGGCCGGACCCTGTTCCAGTCGCTGCAGGTTCGGCCGGCGGCGCACGCATCCAGCCACTGATTAAGCTTCCCCGCATGGAAAGCCCCGAGACCAGCTTCCTCGAGCGTCTCCGCCAGGCCACCGAGCTGCTCGAGGCCATCGTTGCCGACCGCGCCTTGCTCGCGGACGTACCGGCCGACGATCGTCAGCGCCTGCTGCAGGCCTCCGGCCATGTGTACGCGCCGGATGCCGTGGCCCGCCGCCAGCTGGTGCGGGCGAGCGCCCGCCGACGGAAGGCGGAAAAGATCGAGCGGGAAGACCGGGCTCTCAACGGGACCGGCATCCGGACGCTTCGCCGGCAAACGGTGTTTACCACCCCGAACGTGTTTCCGCCCGAGGCATTTGAGCAGGAGGAGGTTGCCGAGCCGGAATTCCGCGAAGTGATCGAGCCGCAGCACTGCTACGTCTGCAAGCAGAAGTTCACGGTCCTGCACCACTTTTACGACCAGATGTGCCCGCCGTGCGCCGCCTTCAACTACGCCAAGCGCACCGAGTTGGCCGACCTTCGGGGACGGGTGGCCCTCCTGACCGGTGGCCGGGTGAAGATCGGCTACCAGGCCGGGATCAAGCTGCTGCGCTCCGGCGCGCACCTGATCGTCACCACCCGTTTTCCTCGGGACTCCGCGATGCGCTACGCCGCCGAGCCCGACTTCGCCGACTGGGGCCACCGGCTCGAGATCTATGGGCTGGATTTGCGCCATACCCCGAGCGTGGAGGCCTTTTGCAGGGAGCTGGAGGCCACCCACGAACGGCTCGATTTCATCATCAACAACGCCTGCCAGACCGTGCGCCGCCCACCCGAGTTCTACGAGCACATGATGGAACGGGAGACGGCCGCCTTGAAGTTCATGCCTGAGCCTGCCCACCGGCTCCTGGGGGCCTACGAAGGCTGGCGCGGCGCCCACCTCCATCCTACTGGTGGCGACGCAACCGTGCCGGCGGTCTTCGAGCGCCGCCTCCCCAGCATTGCCGGGCTGGCTCATCCGGCCGAGCTGTCCCAGGTGCGGCTGCTGCCGGAGGAAAACGGCTCGCGGAGGCACCTGTTTCCTGAGGGGCGGCTGGATCAGGACCGGCAGCAGGTGGACCTGCGGGAGCGGAACTCGTGGCGAATGCTCCTGGCCGATGTGCCCTCGGTCGAACTGATGGAGGTACACCTGGTCAACGCCATCGCCCCCTTCATCCTGAACGCCCGGCTCAAGCCGCTCATGCTGCGGGCGCCGGGGCGCGACCAGCACATCGTCAACGTGTCCGCCGTCGAAGGCCAGTTCTACCGGAATTTCAAGACGACTCGCCACCCCCACACCAACATGGCCAAGGCCGCGCTCAACATGATGACCCGGACCGCCGCCGCGGATTACCACAGCGATGGGATCCACATGAACAGCGTGGATACCGGCTGGGTGACCGACGAGGATGCGGTCGAGCTGGCCGCGCGGAAGACCGCCGAGCACCGGTTTCATCCGCCGCTCGACATCGTGGACGGCGCCGCCCGGATCGTGGACCCGATCATCGCCGGCATCAACTCCGGCCACCACGTGTGGGGCAAGTTTCTGAAGGACTACCAGCCGACGGACTGGTAAGAGACCTGGCTCATGAGCGGATCTTCCCCCCAACCGGCTTCCTTCGAGCTCACCCGCGAGGTGCGGCCGGAGGACATCGACGAGCCCGGCCACGTCGGCATCGTTGTCGTTCCGCGATGGATCCAGGACGCTGCCACGTCCCGCGGGTTGGCTGGAGCGCCCTGAGACCATGCTCCCCTGGTTCCAGGATCGCTTTGCCGAGCAGCTTCGCGAGTATGAGGATCGCAATCCGGCCATGGCCGCCCTTATCCGGCGGCTGGAGGTTATCTACCTCTTTGGCACCATCGGGATAGAAGCGGTTCTCAAGCCCGATGGACGTGTCCTGGTCATGGTGGACGAGCACTTCGACCAGCCCTTCCCACCGGTCGAGCCGGCCTGGCGTCCGGCCAGCGACCACGAGCGCACCGCCGCGCTCGTCATTGCAGGGCGGCGAATTCCCGAGGTTGCCGAGCTGCTGCCGCGCCGCCCCTCCAATGCCACCACCTGCCCGGTGTGCCGGGGCAAGGGGTGGCTGGTTCAGGAGGTGGTGTGCATGGACTGTGGTGGCCTCGGCTGGACCAGGCCCCGGAAGCCGGCTTAAAGGCCGGCTGTCCCCGGCCGGGTAGTGGATGGCACTCCCCAGTACCGCCGCAGCGAGCTGATGATCACCGGCAGCCCCCGGAAGACGCAGAAGGCCACCGCCGTCCACGCGAGGACCCGCACAATCGCCATAATGCTCGGAACGGCGGCGGCAACGTCGGGAAAGCCGGCCAGCGCCTGAGCCAGGGCCAGGCCACAGAACGTCAACACTTTCGTGACGGCGTAACCGGTCCGCATCCAGGTCGAGCCCACCAGAAATCTTCCGAGAGCCGTTCGGTGTTGCTCGAAGGGCGCCGTCCCCTGGCCTACCCCGATGCTCCGGAGCGCGTCGGTCAGCGTCGTACGCGTGATGATGATGATGGGGATGGCCACCGGAATCATCTCCAGGTCGGCAAAGCACACCCAGAGCACCAGCTCGTAGGTCCGGTCGGCCGCGATGTCCAGCACGCTGCCGAACAGGCTGGTCTGGCCCGTCCGGCGGGCCACCATCCCGTCCACCGTGTCCAGCATGAGCCCCACAAAGAGCAGCCCCACGCCGGCGAGCCGGGCCGGGGGAGAGCCCTGGTACAGGATCAGCACCGTGACCAGCAACAGGGGGAAGCGCGAGATGGTAATCCAGTTGGCTAGCATCGTCGGTTCCCTCTCACTTGGCTTTGCCGAGGAACAGCCTCCCTTGCCAGCCTCGCACCCGGATCGAGTCTCCCTGGAGCCTGCCATTGATCGACTCGAGCGCCAGCACCGCGCGCCGGGTGGGCGACCTCGCCTCGAGCCGGAGGCGGTCTGCGGCGACGCTCCATGACTGCGCGCTATCCTGCACTTGTGCGGCGAGCCGACCGAGGTCGAAGACGAGCGTGTCGGACCCGGCTCTCACACGGGCGATGCCAGTGGCGGTGTCGAACCGGACCCGTACCGAATCGCCACCGGCGACGAGCGTGGTCGTATCCCCCGCTGACACGTTCAGCATCCACTCGAGCCCCGAGATCGGCGTAGCGGAATGGCGGGCGGCGTTGAGGTGCACATACCCCTCGTCTGACATGGCAAATCGGGGAACGTAGCGGAGGCCCGCCCTCTTCAGGATCCGGGTAGCCGCCTGGTCCCGCAGTGTCGGCGAGTCCGGCAGTGAATCCCAGTTCAATGGCTCGAGCTTGGAAGGAAAGGCTGCTGCGACCTGACGGCGTGCGCCATGCTCCAGCAGGAACCGCAATGCCGCGCTGGCCTCCCGCTCGCGATTGGCCTCATCGCTCTGACTGATGAGACGAGCCAGCCGCCTCCCCTGGCTTGCAACCGAGAGACTGGTGACGCTCAGCGGTCCGTAGGCGGTCAGCAGAAGTAATGCGGCCAGCGTCAAGGGAATCGGCCTGATCCCGGCCCGCGGCCGCAGGGTGTAGCTCAGCGCGATCCCCAGCAGCCACAGGCCCAGCAACACGCCGAGCAGGCGTAGCTCCGTCCAGCCGTAAGGAAGGACCCTCTTCCAGAAGGCCAGGAGCAACACGACCGCGGCCGGAATCAGGCCGATGAAGAGCCCCCGCGAATAGGTCCGGATCCAGCCCTCTCCCGGCTCGTTCCGAAGCGGATGGACCAGAAGGAAGCCCAGGAGCCCGGCCACGGCGACGCTGGTGACCAGCCAGCCGATCCACCCCGAGGGCCACTCGCCACCCAGGATGATCTTCACCAGGTAGGCGAGGAGCATGGCCAGGTAGACGAAGACGAGCGGCGTGAGGATGTACTGGGCGAAGACCTTGAGGACGCGGGGATAGCTGGTATCACTGGCCAGCCGTCCCATGCCACGGGGGACCTCAGCGAGAAAGATCCATGTGTTCAGCACGAAGACGACGACGATCCAGAGCCTGGGGTAAACTTCCTCGGGAACATGCACCCCGAAGAGCTGGTCCAGAGCCACGATCGCAATCGCCAGCCCCGCGAACAGGACCGCCGAGAAGACGGCTGCCCGCAGAATCCCGAGAAACAGCCGCCGATTGTATTGCCAGAAGGCGCGGCTCTCGTCGCGGCCCAGGAACGGCAGGACCGCCACCAACAGGTGCAAGCCGGCGCTGAGCTGCAGGTAACGGATGACCTCGTGCTTGCGCTCCGGGCCGGGCCAGACCAGGTAGAACACCAGAAGGAGCACCACGCCGCCGGCGTTGAGCGCCGCCTTCCGGCCGGGGGTCCATCCCCGTTCTTCGGCAAACAGTGTCAGCGCCAGCGTGAGGGGAATGCCCAGCGCGACGGCCATCCCGATGCGGGCCAGCTCATCGGCATTGGCGGGCCGGGCGGTGCCCTGCAGGGCCGCGGCGGCGGCAATGACGGCGGCGGTTAACGTCCAGGGAAACCGGAACAGGACCTCCCTGGCCTGGTGGGCCAGGGTCTCGAGCGAGGGGAGTCGCATCGAATCTCCTATCAGCGGCAGGGGGACGGTTGCCGCCGTATCTTAACCCGGATGAACTTTGGATGAGGCTGAGCGACCGGTCTGAGGGAAACGGACGGATGCGGGCAGACGACCTCGAAGGGATCCTGACTTTCCTCCGGGCGGCGGAGCGGCTGAAGATCCAGACGCGCAGCGGCTGGACGTCGACCGGGCAGGCCGAGAGCGTGGCGGAGCACACCTGGCGGCTCTGTCTGATGGCGATGCTCCTCTATGGCCACACCCCGGGGATCGATCTCGGCCGGCTGCTGCGGATGTGCCTCATTCACGACCTCGGCGAGGCTATCGGCGGCGACGTTCCGGCGCCGGCGCAGCAAGCGGGAGCGAGCAAAGCCGGCCAGGAGCGGGCCGACCTCCTCGAGCTGACGGCTTCCCTGCCGCGGGGCCTGCGGGACGAGATTGTCGGACTGTGGGACGAGTACGAGAGCGCCGCGTCTCCCGAGGCCAGGCTCGCCAAGGGGCTCGATAAGCTGGAAACGATTCTGCAGCACACTCAGGGGCAGAACCCGCCCGACTTCGATTACGCCTTCAACCTGGCGTACGGCCGGCAATACACCGGCACTGATCCCGTTATGGCCGCTCTCAGAGCCAGGCTCGACGAGGAAACCTCCCGGCGGGCCCGGGGCGAAGAGGGGAGCTGAGATGGACGCTGTCCGGTCGGTGCTGATCCGGCGCGGGAGGCCGGATGAGGCGGGCGCGCTGGCCGCGTTCGGCGAACGGGTATTCCGCGAGGCCTTTGCCGCCCAGAATCGGGCCGCGGATCTGGAGATGTACATCGGGAGGGCCTACGGCCACAGCCAGCAGCTGGCCGAGCTCAACGATCCTGACGTGACCACCCTGGTGGCAGAGGTGGAAGGCAAACTGGCCGGGTTCGCCCAGGTTCGGCCGGGGGAAACTCCCCCGTGCGTTCCTGGCCCGGCGCCGATCGAGCTGTGGCGGTTCTATGTGGACCGCCCGTTTCAGGGTATGGGGGTGGCGGGGAGGCTGATGCAGGCGGTCGTCGAGTCGGCCCTCGCGCGGGATGCCAGAACCCTGTGGCTGGGCGTGTGGGAGAGGAACCCGCGAGCCCAGGGGTTCTATCGCAAGTGTGGATTCGTGGATGTCGGCAAGCACGCCTTCGTGCTCGGCAGCGATATCCAGACCGACCGGGTGATGGCCCGGCCGCTGGTCTCTTTCCCCTCCTAGGCCGCCGGTCTACCTTTTCTGTCCCTGGCAGCCTCCGCTCACCCTCTTGCCCCTCCCGGCCACATGGACTGGATAAGCAACCCCGAAGCGTGGATCGCGCTGGCCACGCTCACTGTGCTGGAGATCGTACTCGGCATCGATAACGTGGTCTTTATCTCCATCCTGGCCGGCAAGCTGCCGCGCGACCAGCAGAACAAGGCGCGGCGGATCGGGTTGGGGCTGGCGATGCTGATGCGCATTCTCCTTCTCCTCTCCCTCACCTGGATCATCAAGCTCACCGCTCCGCTGTTCACGGTGCTGGGCGAAGAGATCTCGGGGCGCGACCTGGTGCTGATCGTTGGAGGCTTGTTCCTCCTGTTCAAGAGCACCCGTGAGATCCATGAGCGGCTGGAAGGCGAGGAGGGGCATGGGTCCGGCCGGGTCGCTCCTTCATTGGCCAGCGTGCTGATCCAGATCATGCTGCTGGACATCGTCTTCTCCCTCGATTCAGTCATCACGGCGGTCGGGATGGCCGAGGACGTGGGGGTCATGATCACGGCCGTGGTGGTGGCGGTGGCCTTCATGATGCTCTTTGCCCGTCCGATCAGCGAGTTCGTGGATCAGCATCCCACGGTGAAGATGCTGGCCTTGAGCTTCCTGCTGCTGATCGGCATGGCGCTCATCGCCGAGGGCCTGGATCTGCATATTCCGAAGGGCTACATCTACTTCGCCATGGCGTTCTCGGTCGGCGTGGAGCTGCTGAACCTCAGGATGCGCAAGCGCAAGGCGGAAGCGATCAAGCTGCGCCGCCCCTATGTTCCGGGCGAAGGCGGAGCGGCATAGAGCATAGGAGGAAGCGTCGATGGAGTTCGAGGCACGTCTCAAGCCGGAGCACCGGCGTGATCATCCCGACCTGAGCGGCTACAAGTGGTACCCGGTAGTCCCGCTCTGGCCCGGCCTCACGGAGCGGACCCGGAACATGTCGGGCCAGCGGCTGGCCCGGCTGAAGACTTCGCAGGATTACATGATGATTCGGGCCGACCACCTGGAGTTCAGGGTCAAGGGATCCGGGGAGAACGAGGCCACTGGCTAGATTCCCGGCTCTCGGCCTTGCCGTGGTGCTGGCAGCATGTAGCGAGTCGAAGCCCCCGGCTCCCCCGGTGGAGCTGGCCCGGGGGGGCGACACCGTCTCCACCAACTTCGCGGCAGTTACCGACGCGGTGTGGCTCGGGGGCAGCCGCTGGGCGGTGATTGCCCCCAGCAACGAAGCCGTAGGGATCGTGGACTTCTCCGATCACCGCTACCGCCCCCTGGGCGCCAACCGGTCGAAGGAGCTCCGCAACCCGGCAACGGTCTTCCGCGCCGGTGACACACTGTACGTGGGCGACTGGGGGCTGCGCCGTATCAGCCTCTGGACACCTGCTGGGAGGCTGGTGGGCTCCGCGCCCACCGCCGATGCGGTGAGGGGCACGCTGCCGCGGGCTCGCGACAACGCAGGCCGGTTCTACCTGGACCTCTACCCCAGGCCCGGGCCCGACGGGAGCGGCAACCGCGACTCCGCCGCCATCGTCCGCACCGATCCCCGATTCACCCGGGCCGACACCGTGGCCCGGCTTGCCCCGCTCGACATTGCCGAGGTGACGGGAGACGCGGGACGCCGCTTCGAACGCCGCGTGTTCGGGGGGGCCGACGAGTGGGGTGTCCTGCCGGATGGCTCCATCTGGATCGCGCGGGTCTACGGGAACCGGGTGGACTGGCGGTCCCCCGACGGCACGTGGACCCGGGGGCAGTCTCTCCCCGACCGCGTGCTCGAGGTTACTCGCTATGACCGGGAGCTTTTCATCCGGGGCTTTCCGCCGGAGCTGCGAGGCACCGCTCAGGACCTGCCGTTCGCTCCCCTGAAGCCGCCGTTCGAATCCGGATTCACCAGCGCGACCGGAGAGGTCTGGTTGGAGAAGAGCCGCGCGCCGGCGGACTCTGCCCGCGCGTACCACGTGGTGGACCGCAATGGCCGCCTGATTCGCGAGGTCCGTTTACCCGGGCAGGGCCGGATTCTCGGGGTGGGCGCCGACGCCGCGCTGGTTGCCGAATCAACCAACGACGGGACCCGCCTCGTCCAGGTCCCCTTGCCTTCGATCAACTGAGGAATGCCAGAATGAAGCTCGTCTTCTCCTTGAGCACCGTCACCCTCGCTGCGGCGGTGGGATGCACCAGAGCTGAAAGCCAGAGCGCCGTCACGCTCGATGCCACGCTGGCGGCCTCATATGGCGCCGTGAGCAATGTGGTGGAGCTGAAAGACGGCCGGGTGGCGTTTGCCGATACGAGGGACAAGCTGTTCCTGACCGGAGACCTCAAGAGCGGCAAGGTGGACACCCTCGGCAGCCGGGTTGACTCGCTCAAGCCGGGGGGGCCCGTAGGCCAATACAAGTTTCCCGGCTGGGTAGCGCATCTGGGAGGCGATACGGTCGCCCTGGTGGATTTCAGCGTGCTCCGCACGACCCTGTGGACCGAAAAGGGCAAGCCGCTGGGCGTCCTCCCCATCCTCGGCGTGGCGGGTGAAACCCCGGTGTTGCTGTACGATTCCGTGGGCCACGGGTACAAGATCGACTATCAGGCGATGTTCGGGCGCGGCGCCCCGGGCCGGGTGCTGCAGACGGATAGCATTCCCGTGCTCCGCATCCGCCTCAAGGGCGGCAAGGTGGACACCGTCGCAATGCTGGCCGGCCCGGAGCTGGGCGACGCGACCTTCGGCGAGCAGGTGCAGCAGGCGGCCAAGGTCTTTGCGCCCAACGACCACTTCGGGGTCCTGGGCGACGGCACCGCGTGGGTGGCGCGCGGGCATCAGAACAGGGTGGACTGGCGGGCGCCGGATGGGAGCTGGACCCAGGGAAAGGCGCGGGAGTACCCCAGGGTGCCGGTAACCCAGGCCGACCGGGACCGGGTCCTGGCCCAGGTGCGGGAGCAGGGGAAGCAGTTCGGCATGCCGCAGGAGCTGAAAATCGTCTACCCCTTCGCCGAGACCAGGCCTCCGTTCGACTTTGCATTGGGCCGGCCCAACGGCGAAGTCTGGCTCCAGCGGCCGCGGAGCCAGGAGGACGCGCCCCTGGTGTATGATGTGGTGGATCGCCGGGGCGAGTGGCGGCGCGCGGTTACCTTCCCGAAGGGGGCCACGCTCGCCGGGTTCGGGGCCAACGATGCGGTCTATGCGGTGATCAAGGGCGGGGACGGCAAGCGTACGGTGGGGCGGTATAAGGTCACCTCTCACTAGTCCAAAATCGGTGGCTGGTCTCCCGGCGGAGTGTTGGGCCCACCTCCATCGCTCCGACGCCGGTCGCGCCGCTGACCTTCCTCGTACCAGCGTCGGGTGATTTCGCCGGCCAGCTCGCGATTCCCCAGCCCGAAGGCCAGTCCCACCGCCAGGGCCGCCGCGCCGAGGATGAGGGTGAAGGCGGCCGTGACGATCTCCTCCGCAACCCCCACCTGCTGCAACGCCATGAAGATCGAGATCACGATCACCGCCCCCTTGGCCACCTTGGCCACGGTCGGCACCCCGGCGACGCTGCCTGCGGACGCCACGATCACCCCTCGCACGAACTCGCCCACGATGATGCCGAGGATCACGATCACGATGGCGGCGATGAGGGTAGGAATGAACGCGAGCATCAGCCCGAACATCTCGTTGATGCTTTCCAATCCCAGGGCCGTGCTGGCGAGGAGAATGACCACCAGCATCACCAGCCAGAACAGCAGCTTGGTCAGCGCGCGGACCGGGTCCAGGCGGGAGCCGGTGCGGACGACCGCCTGATCGAGCCCCCCTGCCGATGCCATCCGGTTGAAGTCGAGCCGCTTGAGCGTATCATCGGCCCAGCGCTGGATCTGCTTCGCGAGGAAATAGCCGGTGAGGAGGATGACGGCCGCGCCCACGAGGGCAGGCAGCACGTGGCCGATCTGCTCCGCGCCTATCAGGATCCGCTGCCAGAGTTCGTTCACGGTGAAACCTCGATCACGAGTTTGCCCATCTGCTCGCCCCGCTGCAGCCGCTCGAGGGCCGCAAGTGCCTCCGCCAGCGGCACCGTCCGGTCGATCACCGGCCACAGCTCTCCCTGCGCCGCGAGGGCTACGATCTCGGCGTACTCCCGGCGGTTGCCCAGCGTGGATCCCATGATGCTCCACTGCCGCCAGAAGAGCCGTCTGAGATCCAGGGAAATCATCGGTCCTGTCGTCGCTCCGCAGATCACCAGCCTGCCCCCGCGCCGCAGGGCGCGAAGCGAGTGCTGCCAGCTCTGTTCCCCGACGCTGTCCACCACCACGTCGGCCCCACGGCCACCGCTGTGCTTCCGGACCTCGGCCACCACGTCTGCTTCACGATGGTTGAGCAGGACGTCCGCGCCCAGCGCACGTGCCGCTTCCAGCTTGGCATCTGATCCGCTGGTGACGATGGTCTGGAGTCCGATCATCCGGGCAATCTGAAGGGCGGCCAGCGCCACCCCGCCGCCGATGCCCCAGATCAACACCGTCTCGCCCGGCTCCGCCCGGGCCCGGGTGACGAGCATTCGCCAGGCGGTCAACGTGGCCAGCGAAAAGGAAGCGGCCTGGGGCCAGGGCATTCTTGCCGGCACCGCCGCGAGATTGGCAGCGGGGACCACGATGTACTCCGCCGCCGTGCCGCCACAGTGCTCCCCTATGACCCGGAGCCCGTCGCAGAGGGACTCCTCGCCGGCTTGGCAGGCGTCACATTCGCCACACGAGAGCGCCGGGTTGATCATGACCCGGTCGCCGGGGCGGAACCCGGAAACCTCCGACCCCACCTCCTGCACCAGGCCGGCGCCGTCCGTCCCGATCACGTGGGGAAAGCTGTGAGTGGCTCCCGGGAGACCCGAGGTGACGAACAGATCGAGGCGATTGAGGCCTGCAGCCTTGACCCGCACCAGTGCCTGGCGAGGCGACTGAATCGCCGGCTGAGGCAACTCCTGTACCTTGAGATGCTCCAGCCCTCCGGCGGCAACCAGGGTCAGCGCCTTCATCGGTGCAGGTACTTCAGAATGAGGGGGTAAGAATCTGCTCGCCTGACTTGAGCGGAACGGGCACGGGCGGGCTTCCCGTCGCCGTAGATTGCAAGAAGAGACTGAATTCCACCCGGCCTCGGGCTGCATCCGCAATGCGGCCTACGACGTAGGCCAGGCGGTCGCCGTCGCGGGACACGGCCAGCGCCGAGATCGGCTGTTCGGTCTGCAGGATCGATGTGGTCTTGGAGCCTCCCATCGCCAGCCGCAGGATTTTGGATCCTTTCGATCCGCCGCCACGCTCCACCGCAAAGGCCAGATCGCCGTTGGGGAAGAATCGCGGGCTCGCCTCACGCACCGAAGTACGCGTTATCCGCCGCGGATTGCTGCCATCGATGCCCATCGAGTAGAGCTCCTGATTGCCATCGCGGGCCGAGACGAATGCGATGGTGCGCCCGTCGGGGGACACGGCCGGAGAGTGGTTGCCTCCCGGGGTGGCGGTGAGCACGACCTCACTGCCGTCCAGCGAAATGATGGCGATCTGGGTGCCGGTCCCGCGGGTCGAGGTGTAGACGATGCGGGTCCCGTCCGGCGTCCAGAACGGGTCGCCCTCGTTCCTCGGATCGGTGGTCAGCCGGCGCAGGTTCTGCCCATCGGCGTCCATGAGGTAGAGGTCGAAGTTGCCACCCCGGTTGGAGCTGAAGGCCACGCGGGTACGATCGGGAGACAGCGACGCCTGGATGTTGGTAGCGGTATCCGTCAGCAGCGGCATCAGGGTGTGGGGACCGGTGACCCGGATCTGGTAGATCCCGTAGCTGCCCCCGCGGCTGGAGCTGAGGAGCAGGTCGGCGGTGACGATTACGTCGGCCCTGGCGCTCTTGCCCCACGGCGTCGTTGCGGTCACCGCCGCACGTCCCGGACCGACCCCTTCCACCACCCCACCCTCCCTGGCCAGCGCCACGTCCGGACGGTCGGAGCTCCACCGGACTGCGGGCGCCTTCCCCACCTCCCCGCCCGGTGCATCCCGAAGAATCGCCGCCAGGGTGGTGCGCTGGCCAATGGCGAGACCGGCGCGCTCCGGCTGCACCCCGATCTCCCCGGCGGTGACCTCGATGGTCCACACTGCCGGCCGTATGCCTGCGGTTCGAGCCGTGAGCGTAGTCGTGCCGAGGGTCCTGGGTGTGAGCATCCCGGAGCCGGGATCGAATGAGGCCACCGCGGTGTCGGCCAGCTCCCAGGTGACCCGGGCTTCCGGGATGGAAGTTGAATCGTCGGCTTCGGCCACGGCGGTGAACCGGCGACTGGAGCGAAGCGGGACCTGGATGGGGCCGGCACTCGGCTGCGGTGAGACGACGAGCGCCGCCGGGTCCCGGTGAACCGTCACCGGGATCCGGCGCTCCAGCGAGAGACCCGACGCGATGACCTCGGTCTTGCCCGCGCCGTGGGCGCGCACGATGCCGGTAGGGCTCACGCTCGCCACGCTGGAATCGCTCGAGCGCCACTGCACCAGACCGCGGAGCTCGCGGTTCCCCTGGCTCGGAACCAGGGCACGCAGAGTGTCCACCTCGCCCGGAGCAAGGTTCAGCGACTGCCGCGAAAGGACGTACTCGGGGGGAGAAACCGTTACGGTCAGAGTAGCCACCAGCTTGCTGCCGGATGAGGCCTCGATCACCGCCCGGCCAGGCGCGACGCCAGTGACCACGCCTCCGGTGTCTACCGTGGCGATCTCGGGATTCCGCGAGATCCAGGTCACCCTCCCCACCAGGGCCGGGCTTCCATCCTCCCGGACCGCCCGCGGGGTCACGCGTACGTTTTCGCCCGGGAAGAGACTGGCGCCGGCGGGGTCGAGAGTCAGAGAGGATACCGGCTGGGCTCGGGCGCCCGGAGGACTGCCGGTGATAAGCACCGCCATGGAGGCCCGCCTACCGCCGGTCCGCGCTTCGATCTTGGCCAGACCGGGGTTGACCCCGACGACCGTCCCGTCCTTCCGGACCTGGGCGATCATCGTGTCCGAGCTCCAGAAGGTGAACTTGGCCGCGGCGATCAGGTTGCCGCGCGCGTCGAACGCGGTGGCGAACAGGGCCTGCTTCTGGCCCAGCCCCAGGGTCATGGTTTCCGGGGTAATCTGGACTTCGGCAACGGTCGGAGCCTGGGCCAGAGCGCCGTCGGGCCATGTTGCAAGTCCCAGCCCCAGGAGCAGATAGGTGGGTGTCCACACGGGCAGGCCGCGGCAGGCGCGGCCCCGGTCGCTGGGGGCGGGTTTCACCGAATCGTTGAGTCCACAAAAATGGGATGAAGTGCGGTAATTATAGCGCACACAACGGGCTGCCGCATATGCCTTGCACAAGCTTTGAGGACGTGCATGTTATAGGGTCTCGTTAGTGGCGGGCGCGGGAGCGCCTCGACCGGCGGCGGGTGGCGCCGCACATGCGCTTGGAGGGAGCGAAGATGGCCGAGCTTCATTATATGGAGATGGGCTGGTCCGGCTCAGGCTGGATGGATCCGCTGCCGATGGAGAACACCCCCGCTCCGGCTCCCACCTCCAGACCTTCATCCTTCGATGACTTCAATGAGCCCGCAGCGGCTCGCCCCCGTCCACCCGCGCGGAAGAAGAGCGCCAGGAAGAGCGCGAAGAAGAGCAGCTCCCGCAAGTCGGCCAAGCGCTCCAAGGGAGCCAAGAAGTCGGCGCGTAAAGGCGCCAGGAAGGCGGCCAAGCGCGGCGGCCGGAAGACGGCGCGGAAATCAGCCCGAAAGAGCGCCCGGAAGTCCACCAGGAAGAGCGCCCGGAAGACCGCCAAGCGGGGCCGGTCCACCGCGCGCAAGCGGGCCAAAAAGGGCGGCCGGCGTCGCCGCTAGTGGCTCCGACTAGCCCTCGTCCTTCAGGCGGGCGAGGGCTGCGGCACAGTTGATCAACGCAATGTGGGTAAAGGCCTGGGGGAAATTCCCCAGAAACTCTCCCGTGGCCGGCTCGATCTCTTCCGAATAGAGCCCGACGTGATTGGCGTGGCGTAGCATCCGGCGGAAAACCCGCTCGGCTCGTTCCCGCTCGCCGATCATTGCCAGTGCCTGCGCCAGCCAGAAGGTGCAGATCGAAAAGGCGCCTTCCTCTCCCTCCAGCCCATCCGGGTGACGGTACCGGTAGACCAGCTCGCCGTCCACGGTGGTAAGGTCCCGCGCGATGGCATGGACCGTACTGTGGACCCGGGGATGGTTCCAGGGAAGAAACCGAAACATGGGAATGGCCAGGGCGGCCGCATCCAGCGCATCACTGCCGTACGACTGGACGAACGATTGGCGCTCCTCGCTCCAGCCCCGCTCCATGATCTCAGCGTGCAGGACGTCGCGGGCCGTTTGCCAGGCCGCGGTGTCGCCATCGAGACTGAGCTCCTCGGCCATCCGCACCCCGCGGTCCAACGCCACCCAGCTCATCACCTTGCTGAACACGTAGTGGCGCACCTCGCCGCGCACTTCCCAGATGCTCGAGTCGGGCAGGTGCCAGTTCCGACTCACCCAGTCCACCAGCCCCCGCAGCACCCGCCAGGTGCCCTCGGTCATCTCGTGATTCCGGCGCCAGATGTCGGCGGTCTCCATGACCTCGCCGTACACATCCAGCTGGAGCTGGCCGACGGCGCCGTTGCCCACCCTGACCGGCTGCGACCCGTAGTACCCGGTGAGGTGATCGAGCTGGCGTTCGATCAGATCTCGTCGCCCGTCGATGCCGTACATGATCTGCAGGTGGCCGCCGCCCTCGTGCCGGCAGACCTTCTTGAGGAACCGCATGAAGTGGTCCGCCTCGCGGTGGTGGCCCACGGCGTCGAGGGCGGCCAGCGTAAACGCGGCGTCGCGGAGCCAGACGAAGCGATAATCCCAGTTGCGCATGCCGCCGATGGTCTCGGGGAGCGAGGTGGTCGGCGCGGCGATCATGGCGCCGGTCTCCGCGTGGGTGAGCAGCTTGAGCGCCAGGGCGGACCGTTTCACCATGCCGCGGTAGGGCCCGCGGTACTTCACGCCCGACGACCACTTCTGCCAGAACGCCGCCGTGTCGTCCAGCTTGCGGGCGCTTTCGTAGCGGTCGACCGGGTGGATGTCGTCGTCATCGTACCGCAGGACCAGCCAGCGCTCTTCCCCTTTTTCCAGGTGGAACCGGGTGGTGGCCATGGACTGCTCGACGACCCAGTCGAACGGCTTCGCGCTGGAGAGGGTGAGAACCTGGTCGGTGCGGTCGGTCGCGAAGAGGCCGGCGCGAAGGAGCTCGAGGCGCGTGGTCCGGGCCCCGTACTCGAACCGCGGCATGAACACCATATCGAGGGCCAGACGGCCCCGGGTACCGCGCAGGCGCCGGTGAATCTCCGGATGGGGACCCGTAGGACGGCCGTCCTGGGCCACCGGCATGAAATCGGTGACCGTGACGATGCCGTCGTCAGCGGTCCGGAAGGTGGTCTCGAGGATGTTGGTGCGCGGCAGGTAGCGCTGGGTGGAGGTGTATTTCTCCGCCGGCCGGATCGACCAGGTGCCGCCGCGTTCCGGGTCGAGTAGCGCCGCGAATACGCTCCCGCTGTCGAACCGCGGCAGACAGCACCAGTCGATGCCGCCGTCCAGGCCCACGAGCGCAGCCGTGCGCATGTCGCCGATCAGTCCGTAGGAGGAGATCGGCTGCTGTCGAGCTGTGCCGCTGCGCCGGGCGGTGGCATCGGCCAGCGCCTGGGGCTGGACTTCAGTCATTGCCAAAGTATAAGTCCGGCGTAATGGAACTTGCATCACCACGGCGACCGGCCCACCTTCCAGCACCCTTTCACTGATCGCTATGCGTGTCTCCGTCCTCATCGTGGCGGCTGCTCTCGCGGCCTGCCGGGCTTCAGGCCAGCCCTCAGCGGCACCGGTGACCAGCCCCGACGCAGGCTTGAAACCCCAGATTACCGCCCAGCTCAGCCGGGCCGCCGGCGACTGGAATCGGGGTGACCTCGACGCCTTCCTGTCCGACTATGCGCCCGACAGCACCACGACCTTCGTGGATGGCTTCCGCTCGCGCCGCGGCTTCGCCTGGATCCGGGAGCATTACGCACCCCGCTTTACCGGCCAGGCGCGCCGGGATAGCCTCCACTTCGAGGAAATCGAGACCCGGGCCCTCGGCCCCTCGTTTGCGCTCGTGACCGCCCGGTTCATTCTCGAGCGAGGCGGCCGGACCACCGCGAGCGGCCCGTTCACCCTCGTCATGGAGCGCCGGCCCGAAGGCTGGAAGATTCTTCACGACCATTCATCCAGTGATCCGCGTTAGCCGCCCGGGCCGGTAGCGCCATGTCGCTCGATCGTACCGAGCCACTCACCGCTCCGGGCAGCACCCAGGAGGCTATCGAGCGGCTGCGGCTGTACTTTGCGGCGACCACCACCCGCCAGGGCATCCTCGCGCGCCAGGCGCTGGGGGAGCCGGCGCCCGGAGACGAGCTGCTGGGCCAGCGGCTGGCAGACGATATGCGGGCCGAAACCCGGATGGATGGGAGCATCGCAGGAGCCGTGGTCCCTACCATCTGGCGCGCTCACGAGCTGCTCGACCTCGGATGCGACGGGGGTCAGGCCGGGACGGGGCGGGTAATGGGCTGGATTCTTCAGCTGCAGGGCAAGCCAGGAGCATTCAGCGAAGGCTGCAGCGCCCCGCGCCACGCCCATCGTACCTGCCAGCATTTCATCTCGGGGTTCTTTTCGCCCGCGCCGCCAGGACAGCGGCTCACCCCGGTCATGCTGCCCAACGGGAAGGTATTCCGGGCAGAGCCGGCCGCCCGGTTCGCCATCAGCTGCATGGCTCTGCGCGCGGCGCTCCGGGCGCGAATGGAAGACCGGCCCGAGGTCCGGCAGCACCTCCTGGGACTGCTGCAGCTCCAGGAACAGTGGGAGGACTGGGACGGGTACTTTTCCGCGGATGCGATAATCGCCGGCATCCACGCGCTGGCGTTCGCGCCGGAGCCCCATCGCGCCGGGCTGCCCCGGCTGGCGTCAATTGTGGCGGCCAATCAGGCGGCCGACGGTACCTGGCCCCACGCCGACCTGTTCCACACCCTGGAGGCCCTGCGCGCGCTGAGCTCCGCCGAGGCCCACACCGCGGTTCGCCGGGCCGTGCCCGCCCTGTTGGCGCGGCAACGGATCGACGGTAGCTTCGGCGCAACCGCCCAGCAGGAGCGGGCCCTGATAGCGCTGCGCGCGCTGCTCTGGTCGGAAAGGGACTAGATGAGCGGCAAGCCGATCGACCAGAAACCGAGGATCAGATTGACCGCGCTGTCGCACGGCGCCGGCTGAGCCTGCAAGCTCGGCTCGGCCGACCTGGCGCAGGTCCTGCGCCTTCTGCCCAGCGTAAAGGACCCCCGGGTCCTCATCGACGCCGCCAGCAAGGACGACGCCGCCGTCTTTGTCTTGTCTCCCGAGCGCGCGCTGGTGGCCACGGTCGACTTCTTCACCCCTATCGTCGACAACCCTGCCTCGTGGGGCGCCATCGCGGTCGCCAACGCCCTGAGCGACATCTATGCGATGGGGGCCACGCCGCTCTTCGGCCTCAACCTGGTGGGATGGCCCCGCGAGCAGCTACCCATGGAGATGCTGGGCGAGGTGCTCCGCGGCGCCGCCGAGGTGGCGGAGCGGGCCCGGTGTCTCGTTCTCGGGGGCCACACCATCGATGCGGTCGAGCCCACCTTCGGCATGGCCATCATCGGCGACGTGCATCCCGACGGGATGCTGACCAACGCCGGTGCGTGCGCCGGTGATGTGCTGGTGTTGACCAAACCCATCGGGACGGGAATTCTGGCCACCGCGCTCAAGCGGGACGCACTGATCGAGGCCGGCATGGCCGAGGCGGTGCGATCCATGACCACGCTGAACGACGGCGCTGCCCGGGCGGCGTTGCGGGTGGGAGTCAGCGCGGCCACCGATGTCACCGGCTTCGGACTGATCGGCCACCTGACCAATATGCTCGAGGCCAGCAAGGTGGCGGCGGAGATCGCGTTCGAGGCCATTCCCATCCTGCCCCACGCCCGGAACCTCGCCTCGCGCGGCATCGTCCCGGGCGGCACCGAGCGCAACCTCCAGGCGGCCACCCAGGTGGAATGGTCTCCCGAGATCGGACAGGCCGACCGCTACCTCTGCGTGGACGCCCAGACCTCCGGCGGCCTGCTGCTGGCGGTGCCGGCGGAGAACGAGGCGGCCCTGGTCAGCGCGCTGAAGGAAGAGCGCACCCCGGCGGCCGCGGTGATCGGTAGGGTTGTCGCCGGCAAGGCGGGACAGGTCAGAGTCACCCGCAAGCTCGGCTAAAGCGAATGTGTTGTCTGAGGAGCTCCTCCTAGTGCCGCCAATTCGCTGGACAGCCCAAAGGATGGACCAGCTCGAGAGCGCCGCCCGGCGCGGCCTCCGGGTGGCGCTCGACCGTCGTGGCACCGAGTACATCGTGGTGGCGTTGCGGGTAACCTCGGTGGATCAGCACGATGCGCTGGTTGCCCGGCTCCCCATGACCGGAGAAGAGCTCACCTTCCGGCTCGACGACATCTCGAGCTTTCAGGTGATCGAGTGAGCGTGGTGGCCGTCGTACACCTCGATGAGAGCTGCCTCGGCAACGGACGGGATGGGGAGAACGCAGGCGGCTATGCCGGCCTCATCGAGGTACGGACGCGTTCGCAGATCCAGCGGCGGGACTTCTACGGGCACTCGCCGGCCACCACCAACAATCGGATGGCCCTCACCGGTGCCACCCGCGCGCTGGAGCTGCTCGGCGGTAAAGGGGCCCGGCTGCACGCGCTGATGGTGTCGGACTCGGAATACCTGGTCAAAGGAATGCGTATGTGGGTGACTGGCTGGCAGGCGCGGGGCTGGAAGCGGGCCGGCGGCCCCATCGAGAACCTCCAGCTCTGGCAGGACCTGGTCGCGGCAGCCGGCAAGCATGACTTGCAGTGGGCCTGGGTCCGCGGGCATGCGGGCCACCCGAAAAACGAGTACGTGGATATGCTCGCGGTGGCGGCGGCACGGGAGCAGACGAGCACACCGGGAGCGGTGGAATCAGGCTTCCTGCAATGGCTCGCTGGGAAACTCGCAAAGGGCAAATACCTGGAGTACGACCCCGACAGGGAATTCGACCAGCTGGCGCAAAGAGTCGCTGCCGGCGAGTCATTTCCGCTGGCGATATGACTCACTCCAGCTCACCTCTCACCTCTCACCTCTCACCTCTCACCCCGGATGGCGTAGCTCGCCATCACCCTGCCGGTCACCGCATCGCCCGGCGCGCCGTAGATCTGCCCGCTCAGGGCCAGTCGGCCTCCCGGGCTCCAGGTAGCGCCTCCGAACAGCGCCGCCTGAGTCAGGTCTACCTCGACCTTTCGATTGTCGGTCTCGCCGAATTGATCGGTGAAGTTCACCTGGAATCGCGGGTGGAGCAGGTTGAGCCCTCCCCCCACGAATGGTCGTACCCGTCCCTCAGCCAACGGCCAGGATAGCGTGCCTTCCAAGCCGAAGATGTTGGGGTGATAGCGGTCGTCCGACCGGGTTCCCTGGTAACACACGCTCGCCGGGTCCTGCAGCGCCTCGTCGTTACAGGTGATCGGAGCGCGAATACGGCCAATGGTGCCGTGCGCTCGAAGGGTCATCAGCGCCCGCCGGCCCAGCGGAAACGGCCGCTGGACGGAGAGGCCTACCAGGTTGGCCTTCACATCGTTCAATGGAATGGGCGGCACCCAGCTCGCTTCGAGCATCAACCCCGCCGGAAGCTCGACCGATACTCGGGGGCGGGGAAAGGCAAACAGCAGATCGGTGTTCTCGGGACCTTTGCCAGGCCGGCAGGTCGTGGGGGTGCGGGTCTCCTCGTCGATGTTGGGCAGGTAGGTGACCTCGAGCGCAAGCCGGACCCCGCCCGGCATCGGGATCAGCGGCGCCCCGGCTACCGAGTAGGCCAGCGGCACGGACAGCTCGGCAAAGAGCTGCGCTTCGTTCGAGGTCTTGGAGGGGAAGCAGTCGGGCAGCTGGCCCCAGGCAATAGCCGGGAGCAGCAGGAGGCCCGCGCCCGGGCCGGCGGTCAAGCCACGCATCCTCGGGTCCTTTGCTTGACAGTGGGTTAGGCGACCTCTAACCTGCGTTCCACATCGCCTTTCCGCGAGGCTACGAGTGACCGAGGTGGAGCGCCTCTTCCGTCAGATCGTGCGGAATCTGTCCGCCACCGATCCCTCACGGCTGCGCCGCCCGCTTGCCCTAGGCGACATCCGCGATCGCATTGTGCCGTATCGCACCAGCCGGCGGCCGCTCGAGCTGGAGAGCAGCGAGGACTACGAGCTGGCGCTCATCCGGCTGTGTGCCGGCGAGGGCGGCTTCGCGCGGACCGAGCCGGCCGAAGCCCGCGCGGAGCTCCAGGCCGAGGTCACCAGCCCCAACCCGGACCTCGGTATCCTGAGAAAATACGGCGACGCGATGGTGTCCCTCGAAGCGAGCCTGGTTGCCCACGCGCTGGATCCCGTCCCCGACCGGGCTTTCGCTCCACCGGACCACCCGGTTCCGCGGATCGAGATAGGAGAGCCCATCATGGCGCCGGTGGCGTCGCCGGAAGAGGCGGCTCCCCCTCGCTGTTCCCACTGCAAAGGCAAACTGCCCCGCCGGCGACCTGCCAATTTCTGTCCTCACTGCGGCCGGAGCCAGGCGCTGACTCACTGCCCGGTATGCGAGGAGGAGGTCGAGGCCGGATGGCGTCACTGCGTGAGCTGCGGCTACCTGATCGGCGACGGGCCATAACCCGGGTCGCTATATTTCTCGCGTGTCCCAACCCCACTCGAATTCCGTCGTTTTTCTCTCCGGCGTTCGCACCGGTTTCGGCTCCTTCGGCGGCACGCTGAAGGACCTCTCGGCCACCGACCTTGGGGTCATCGCGGCCCAGGGCGCCCTGAGCCGTGCGAGCGTGCCCGCCGAAGCCGTGGATCACGTCGTCTTCGGCAACGTGCTCCAGACGTCGGCCGATGCCATCTATCTCGCCCGCCACATCGGCCTCCGATCGGGCCTCCCGGTGGACACCCCCGCGCTCACGGTCAACCGCCTGTGCGGCTCCGGTTTCGAGGCCGTGATTCAGGCGGCGCAGCAGATTGTGCTGGGCGAGTCGCAGGTCGTCCTGGCCGGGGGGACCGAGTCGATGAGCCAGGCGCCCCACGTGGTTCGGGGTGCGCGCTGGGGCCTCAGGCTCGGTCCCCCCGCGCCGCTCGAAGACAGCCTGTGGGAGGCGCTGCGAGATCCCGGCTGCGGACTCTCCATGGCGGAGACAGCGGAGAGGCTGGCGGAAAAATACCGGATCGGGCGCCAGGCAGTGGACTGCTACGCGGCACGCAGCCAGGCCGCCGCCGCCGCCGCGTGGGACTCGGGTGCCTTCGCCGACGAGGTCATCCCCGTCCCGATCAAGAATCGGAAGACCGGCCAGACCGACAGCTGGATGGCCGACGAGCACCTGCGCCGGGGGACCACGGTGGAGGGGCTGGCCAAGCTGGCCCCCTACTTCAAGAAGGACGGCGTGGTGACGGCCGGGAACGCGTCAGGTATTTGCGATGGGGCCGCCGCGCTGGTGCTGGCCTCCGAGCGTTTTGCGACCGAACGCGGTGTGCGCCCGCTGGGCCGCCTCGTGGCCTGGGCCAGTGTCGGTGTCGAGCCGGCCCTCATGGGGATCGGCCCCGCGCCGGCCTCCCGGAAGGCGCTGGCCCGCGCCGGCCTGAAACTCGACGACATGGATCTCGTCGAAGTGAACGAGGCGTTCGCCGCCCAGTACCTGGCCGTCGAGCAGGAGCTCGGGCTCGACCGCGAGCGGACCAATGTGGAGGGTGGGGCGGTGGCCATCGGCCACCCGCTGGGAGCGAGCGGGGCACGGATCACCCTGCACCTGCTGCATGCGCTGCGGCGGACCGGAGGTCGTTATGGGTTGGGCAGCGCCTGCATCGGTGGCGGGCAGGGGGCGGCAGTGGTGGTCGAAGCCTTTTCCGGGTGAGCTGAGCCATGGATCTCGCAGTCGGGGCGCTGGCGTTCGCGGTGATCTACTCGTTCCTCAGCATGCGGGTCCTGCGTCAGTACGAGCGGGGGGTCGCCTTTTTCCTGGGCCGCTACTGGGGCACCAAGGGCCCCGGGCTCATCTTCCTGCCGGCCGGCTTCGCCAGTCAGAAGCGGGTCTCGCTCCGAATCTCAGCCGTCGATATCCCGCCCCAGGACGTGATCACCCGTGACAACGTATCGGTCAAGGTCAACGCGGTGCTGTACATGCGGGTGAGCGAGCCGGCCAAGGCGGTGATCGAGATCGAGGACTATATGTATGCCACGAGCCAGCTGGCCCAGACCACACTGCGCTCCGTGCTGGGCGAGGTGGAGCTGGACGAGCTGCTGTCCGATCGGGAGAAGATCAACGCCGTGCTCAAGAAGATCATCGACGAGCGCACCGAGGCCTGGGGTATCGAGGTCTCCGCGGTGGAGGTGAAGGACGTGGACCTGCCCGATCAGATGAAGCGGGCCATGGCGCGGCAGGCCGAGGCCGAGCGCGAGCGCCGGGCCAAGGTGATCAACGCTCAGGGCGAGCTCCAGGCCTCCGAGACCCTGGCGCAGGCGGCCCGGCAGCTGGCCACCGAGCCTACCGCATTGCAGCTCCGCTACCTCCAGACGGTCACCGAGATCGCGGCCGAGAACAACTCGACCACCATCTTTCCCATTCCGATGGAGCTCTTCCGTCCTTTCCTGGCCCCGCCCGCGGCGCCCGGCCCCAGGGCCGTAGGATCGGCTGAGCCGTCCGGACCCGCCCTGCCCGCGGCCGACATCTCATCGCTGATGTCCCAGCTCCGCATCCAGGCCGCCGCCAAAGACCCTGCGCAGGAATAGCATGGCCGAGGGCAACGGACCCGCGCGGATCGATCGAGCCGCGCTTGAACGGATCATTCAGCGGGCGGCCGAGCTGCAGACCGCTGAGCACGAGATCGGCGACAGCATGACCTCGGACGAGCTGATGGCGCTGGGCCGGGAGGTCGGGATTCCGGGCCGCTATCTCCAGCAGGCCATGCTCGAGGAGCGCACCCGGCTGGGCACCGTGGGGGCCACGGGCCTGGTCCAGCGGGTGGCCGGTCCGGGCCAAATTACGGTTCAGCGCGTGGTGGCGGGCGAGCAGGACTCGATCGAGCAGAACCTGCTTCGCTGGATCGAGCACAATGAGCTGTTCTGCGTGCAGCGGCAGAAGCCAGGACGCATCACCTGGGAGCCGATCGGCGGCATCCAGGCCGCCATCCGCCGTTCCACCGCCGCGCTGGGCTCGGGCAAACGGCCGTTCATGCTTTCGCGCGCAGCCACCGTGTCGGCCACGGTGGTTCCGCTCGAGCCCGGCTACGCCCACGTGACGCTGACCGCCGATACCAAAAACCTCCGGAACGAGTACGTCGCGGCGGGATCACTCCTTGCCGGGGCCGGCGTGGGCGGCACCGCCATCCTCGTTGCCCTGGGCGCTCTGCTGCCGCTGGCGCTCCTCCCGTTGCCGGTGGCCTTCGGCTTCGGGTATGGCATCCTCAGGCGCTATGGCCCGGTCGTGGCCCGCATTCATCTGGGCCTCGAGCGGGCGCTCGACTTCCTGGAGCAAGGCAATCCGAAGGCGCACCACCAACTCCCCGACCGCTCCGCCGGGATCCTCGGCCTTCTGGCGGACGAAGTGCGGAAGGCTCTGAAATCGTGACCGCGCGCCATGACTGACATCGAGAAGGTGGGCGTAGTCGGCTGCGGGCTCATGGGGAGCGGCATTGCCCAGGTCGCGGCGTGTGCGGGGTTCCCCACCAAGGTACACGACGTCGCCGAGTCATACCTGGCCAAGGGACGAGCGGGAATAGTGAAATCGCTCGGCCGGATGATGGAGCGCGAGAAGATCACGGCCCAGGTGCGGGACCAGGCGCTGGGACGGCTGAGCTTTGTCACCGATCTCACGGCCCTCAGCGACTGCGACATCGTTATCGAGGCCGTCACCGAAGATCTCGAGCTCAAGAATCGGCTGTGGCGCGAGCTGGACCGTGCCTGCGCACCCGGGACGATCTTTGCCTCCAATACCTCGAGCCTCACCATCGCGTCCATGGCCGCGGCTACCCGGCGGGCCGACCGCTTCGTGGGCCTCCACTTCTTCAATCCGGTTCCGATGATGCCGCTGGTCGAGGTCGTCCGCGCCTCCAGCACCAGCGCGGAGACGTTCGACCGGGCCTTCGCCTTTGCCGCGGCCCTCGGAAAGGAGCCGGTGGCGGCGGTGGACAGCCCGGGCTTCATCGTGAACCTCCTGCTGGTTCCCTTCCTGCTGGACTCGGTTCGGGCGCTGGAACGGGGGGCCGCGTCCACCGTCCACCTCGACCGCGCCATGCAGCTCGGCTGCGGCCACCCCATGGGCCCGCTATCGCTGATGGACTTCATCGGACTGGACACGGTCGTCCGCATTGCCGACATCATGTTCGAGGCCTACGGCGACAGCCGGTATGCCGCGCCGGCCCTGCTCCGCCGGATGACCGAGCAGGGACTGCATGGCAAGAAAAGCGGGAAGGGGTTTTATGATTACTCAGCTGATCCACCAAGACCGGTCGACCTCATCCAGCAGGTACGCAGTAAGCGGTAAGCGGTGAGAGGGCCCTGCCCATCACCTCCCGCTCACCTCTTGCCGCTTACCGCTCACGCTTCTGGAGAAGACATGCTCGGCTACGACTGGCCCCGTCTCCACGCCCTCCTGAACGACTTCCCGGCCGCCCTGCTGGTCACGGCGGTCCTGTTCGACCTGATCGGGCTCGCCACCCGCCGTCCCGGATTCCGCCAGGCAGGTTTCTGGACTATGCTGGCGGGCGGGGCAGGTGGGGTCGTAGCTGTGCTCTCCGGACTGCAGGCGGAAGATCACATCGCCCACGGCGACGCGGTTCATCGGGTCATGGAAACCCACGAGCAGCTCGGCCTCATCACGCTCGGTATCTTTGGCGTGCTGATCCTGTGGCGCATCGTGCGGGAGAAGCGCATGGCGAGCGGCGAGCGGGTCGCCTCGTTTCTCTTTTCGCTGGCGGGTGTCGGGGTCCTCATCGCCACCGGCCTGTACGGCGGCCGGCTGGTATTCGAGCATGCCGCCGGCATCGGCACGCCCGTCCTGCAGGCTGAGCTCCAGGAGCGTACCCGGGACCATCACCACGAAGCCGGCGGGGGACACGAGGCGCCCACGGTCCCCGATTCGGCCGCGGCGCCGGCGCCGGCGGGGCACGTCGATCCCCCCGGTACGCCGCCGCACACCCACTGACTATGCGCAGTCTCTGGCTCCTCAGTATCGGGCTGGCGGCCGCGTGCCAGCCTACTACGAACCGCCCCGCGGTGGTACCGCGCCCGGAGGCGGTGGGCCAGGAGCTCCGGCTCTCGCGGCGGGAAGCCACCCAGCGTCTTGCCGCGGCCCTCAGGGCTGACACCATTCCGATTCGCAGAGTGGAGCTTCGGGACGGATATATGGAAAGCCCCTGGTTCGACGCGCGCACCGGGCGGCCCACCAACCGGCGGCCGGTTGGATCGGGTGTGGTGAAGATTCGCGCCTGGGCGGACCCCGCCCGGCCCGGCAGCAGCCGTCTCACTGTGGAGACTCTCTATCAGCCGCTGGCGGATCCGTCCTTACCTCACCGCGAGCTGGAGCAACTGGTCCCGGCCGACCACCGGGTGGCCAGGAAGGTCACCGCGGTCCTGGCAAGGATGGCCGAACGCTACGGAGCACCACCTCCGCCCCAGCCCGAGGAGCCGCGGGCGGTGCAACCGAGCGAGACCAACCCCGAATAAAAAGCCCGGCGACAAGGCCGGGCTTTTTCGTTGTCCTCTCGAGCGGGCCGTCGTGTTTTCTAGGCCACGTACGCCCGCACCCACTCCTCGAACTGTCCCAGGTTGAGAGCCGCGTCCTTGCAGGGGCCGGAGGGCAGGGTCATCGTGAGACCCAGTACCGGAATCTTACCCGCGACGTCGTGCAGGCCGCTCACCATGTCCCGCTCACACGCCACTGCCACCACGGCCCGCGGCCGCCGCTCGCGAATCACCCGGCGCGCCAGCTGACCGCGCGTGGCCACGAAGACCGGAACGCCGTAGCGCCCGGCGATTCCCAGAACTCCGTCGAGCGTCTCCTTGGACAGGCACCGGGGAATGAGCACCAGCAGCTCGCCCTGGCCCACTTTCCGTCCACGCCTGACCGCGAGGGCGTTGTACACCTTCACCGCCGCGTTCTCCACCCAGTCGCGCCGGCCGAACTGATCGGCGACCCGGGAGGTCAGGCGCATGAGCCGGAGGAACGGCCCCCGCTCGCCCAGCCGTTCGGGCAGGAGCGGCCGGCGAAGCTCATAAGAGAGGAAGATCAGGCTCCACCAGAGCCAGACCACCGCCGCACCGGCGAGCAGGGAGCCCCACAGGATCCCGGGTACCGACCGGTGGATCCCACCGAGACGGGGTGCCAGCAGGAAGAGAGTCAGCGCCAGGGCCCCGAGCCCCACTGTCAGGGTAACGGCGGACCAGGCGAAGAAGAGGGCGGGCGGGGAATCGTAGTTTCCCTGGTTGGGCAGGGGCTTGCCGTTCCACTCGTCCCACTCGTGGCCCAGCCGTCGATCCACATCGATATGAATGAGTTGAGCGCGGGTGCCTTCAGCCATAGGCTGTTGAAGATACTTATCTTTCGACGATGCTGCCTCCTCCGGAAATCCGCGGTATCTATCGGACCGATGTGAGAGCCCGGGCAGCATATGCCGAAGGGGCGGGCATCTACCGCATCGTCCCCCAGGCGGTTTGCCTGCCCGCCGATTCCGCGGACCTGCAACAGCTCGTGACTTGGGCCGCCGAGCACCGCGTGGCCCTCGTGCCCCGCGGCGCCGGCAGCGCCATGGCCGGAGGCAACGTGGGGGACGGCGTGGTCGTGGACCTCACCAGGCTGGCGCAGCGGCCGATTCAGATAGACGCCATGGCGCCCCGGGCTGTGGCCGGCTCGAGCGTAACGCTTGCTGAGCTCAATGCGGCAGCGGCTCGGTACGGACTCCGCCTGCCTCCCGATCCCTCGAGTGGCCGGTGGGCAACGTTAGGCGGGATGCTCTCGACCAATGCCGCGGGCGCCAGATCCGTCCGCTATGGGAGCGTTCGCCGGTGGGTCGAGGGCCTGACGATGGTGACGGCCGACGGCGAAGCCGTGGAGCTGCGCCGGGGTGACACCAGCGCTGCCGGCCAGAGCTCGGCGGCCCTCACCCGCTTCAGTCGCGACGTCGCGCCGGCGATCCGGCAGTCCGCCCAGCTCATCGCCGCCCGGTTCCCTCACACCCGGAAGAACTCTTCGGGCTACGCCCTGGATGCCTACCTCGGCTCCGGCGATGTGCTGGACCTGATCATCGGCTCCGAGGGCACCCTCGGCATCGTCTCCCAGATCGACTGGCGGTTGGACGCCGTTCCGCCTTTTCGGGCCGGGCTTCGGGTGCATCTCGCCTCGCTCGATCGCCTCAGCGACGTGGTCCGAGCGCTTCAACAATGCGAGCCTTCCGCGCTGGAGCTGCTGGACCGGACGTTTCTCGAGCTTGTCGGGGCCGAGAGCTGGGGCGGGCCCGCCGGCGGCTTCGTTCCCGAGGCCATCCTGCTGGTCGAGCTGGAGCGGAGCGACCCCGAAGCGCTGCGGCAGGTGTTGGCCGGCGCGTCCGAAGGTATCCAACGCTGGGCAACCTCCATCGAAACAGCATTCTCACCCCCCCAGGCGGAGCGGCTGTGGGCCATCCGCCATGCGGCGAGTCCCATTCTCGCCGGCCTTCCCGAGGATAGGCGGTCGCTCCAGGTGATCGAGGATGCCTGCGTGCCCGTTGATCGAATGACTGAGTACATCCGGGCCGTTCGCCGCGCGGCGTCGGAGCGCGGGCTTTCGGTGGTGATGTTCGGCCACGCCGGCGACGGCCACCTCCATGTCAACCTCCTTCCAGAGCTGGCCCGCCCCGACTGGGAAGTGGCCGTCGCCCGCCTGCTGGAGGAGGTAACCGCGGTGGTTGTCCAGCTTGGCGGCACACCCTCGGGGGAGCACGGCGACGGAAGACTTCGAGCCAGCCTGCTCGAGCAGGTGTATGGGCCGGAGATCGTGGACCTGTTCCGCCGTACCAAGGCCGCGTTCGATCCACTCGGAATCCTGAATCCCGGGATTGTGCTTCCTTCCTGTACCGGGGCTGGCGCCGGGGCGCCTGCGATCAGCCGCCTCAAGGTCGGCCCCGGCGCCGCCCCTCTACCGCCCGACATTGAGCGCGGACTCCGTGAGATCGAGGTAACGGGGGGATATCTGAGGTCCAGGCTGGAGCTGGCTGGGGAGCTGGGAGCTGGGAGCTAGCAGGTGGAAGCGGAGGTGGCGCTCAGGTTCCTTATGCTCGTGATGAGGATATCTTTTCCGCTCGTCGCTCCTGGCCCTTGGCTCCCAGCTCCCGGCTCCCAGCTCTCATGGAAATCATCCGCACCCCCACTGTAACCCTGATCGCCCGTCCCCAGTTCATCGAGCCCGCCCACCTGCCGGTTCAGTGGAAGGGCCAGTCGAGCGATGGGGAGCGGATCGCCGAGTTCGCGGGCCGGCTCTGCTACATGAGCCAGCACAACCCCGCGGGCCGGACCACGGCCGAGTACCTCCGCAACATTCTCAGTCAGGGCCACGGCTCGGTCTTCGAGCACAGCACGTATGTCATGCTGATCGAGGGGATCTCGCGCTCGTGCAGCCACGAGCTGGTGCGGCATCGGGCCGGCTTCGGCTACTCCCAGCTTTCCCAGCGGTATGTGGACGAGTCGCATGCCGCCTTCGTCATGCCTCCGGCCATCATGGGCGATCCGGCGGGCGAGTCCGAGTGGACTCGGCAGGTGGAGGGGGCGCAGGCGGCCTATGTAGCCTCCGTCGAGCGCTTGATGACCCGCTATGAGTGGGTGGAGGACAAGGTCCATCGGCGGAAGATGGCGCGGGAGGCGGCGCGGAGCGTCCTCCCCAATGCCACCGAAGTAAAGATCGTCGTGAGCGCCAACGTGCGGGCCTGGCGAACGATGCTCGAGCTTCGCCTGGGAGAAGGGGCGGAGCTGGAGATCCGACGGATGGCCGTGGCCTGTCTCAGGGTGCTTCAGCAGGAGGCGCCGGCTCTCTTCGCCGACTTCGAGATCTATCAATCTTCGGAGGGAGGCGAGGCGGGTCGGGTAGGATTTCATAAGGTCTGAACTACGGTAAGCGGTGAGCAGTACGCGGTGAGAGGGAGGTGCGAATGCAATGACCCTCCAGGGCCCGGACGAAGGGGGTCGTTCGATGCTGGGGACCCCCGCTCACCTCTTACCGCTTACCGCTCACCGGAAAACTCGATCCGACTTTTTCCCCAAAAACTATTGTGGTCCCAAAAACTTTTTCTTACCTTAGATGCCATCGAAGCTCACTCGTCTCGGCTCGTCTCTCGCAGACGGCCTTTTTTGTAGAGGAAGCCTTTGGCAGTTCGGATCGGACTCGCCTTCAATCTCAAACCTGCGGCGCCGGCTAGTCCAGCCGGGGCGAATCGCGATTCCCCCTCGACCACCGAGGCAGCCAACCGGGGATATCGCTCAGACCTCCAGCAACCCGATCTCT
>DASVGF010000052.1:0-6568 GCA_036379675.1 Gemmatimonadales bacterium
AGCGGGGCAGGAAAGTGCCCCAGCAGTCCCATGAGTAAAAGCAGTGGAGCAAGCATCATCTATGTCCTCAAGGTAGATTCTTCGCTGCGCTCAGAATGACACGTTCCATCGTTCCTTCGTTTCTCACGAACTGCCCCGCTGCCCCGCTGCCCCGCCGCCCCGCTGTCAATACGTCTCATGCTTATGCGGCCCCATGGCCCATACGGCCTGCAGCGTCAGCATGTTGCGCTTGCCTTCCAGGTCGCTGTTGCGGTGCTCCCCTTCCAGCCGGAGATACACGAACTCGCTCTGCCACCAGGTGATGCTGGGGGTGACCCGCCATTCCGTGTCCGGCACCCCGCGCGGCGCTTCGACGTGATCGTAGCGCGCGCCGAGTATCCAGCGGCGGCTGGTGCGGGCCTGGAGATCCAGGAACGCGCCGTAGCGGTTGGTGGTCGCCCCCGGCTCGCTGGCGTGGAACCGGTATCCCTCGGCTCGGAAGGTGATGTCCCGTCGGGTAGCCGCATTGGGGGGCCGGTAGGTCAGCCGGAAATCCGCGCCGAGCACCCGGGTCCTGAGATCGGCGTCGCGGTTGTTGCCACCCAGGCCGGTGAAACCGAACTGGGCGTAGGTGCTGCGGCTGAGCTGCCAGAAGTTCTGCACCCGTCCCAGCAGCATGAGCTGGCGGCTTCCGGCCAGCAGCGGGTCGCTCTCGGCGGTGGTGCCCTGGAGCCAGACCTCGTGGGTGCCGCCCGCAAGGGCGACGGGAAGCGTGGTGTAGAGGGAGAGGCCCACGCCCGCCAGACCCTCCTCGCCGAAGAATCGCTGGTACACCAGCGGGTACTCGGATTCGGGCAGGGCGTGCGCGTGCCAGCGGTTGAGGTCGCCCACCTGCTGGCGGAACTTGCCGAAGTCGAGCCGCAGCCGGCCGGGCAGACCGGTGTAGTAGATGTAACCCTCCTCGATCTCGACCCCCTCGTCGCTCGCCGCCAGGAAGATCTTGGTGTTGGAGTAGGGGTCCAGCGCCGACTGGAAGCCAAACTCGAACTCCCGCGCGATGGCGTTATCGCCCCGTACCCCCTCGGCCGCCAGGAGGCGGACGTCACCGGTGGCGGTGATCTCGGGGTTGAGCAGGTTGGCGCTCCGGGGCTGGGCCCGCGTGGTGTCGGCCGGCTCGGCGACCGGCTCTCCCGCCGCTTCGGCCGCCGCGCGCCGGATCGCGGCCAGATCGGTGGACGTGTCGGCCGCTGCCTTGCCGCCGCTCGCCCGGAGTCGGGCTTCGAGCGAGTCGATCCGGGCCGAGAGCGCCTGTAGTTCACGCTTGAGTGAATCCACCGCGGGTTGCTGTCCCCATAGAGAGGACGGCGGGCCCAGCCAGCAGAGGGCCACCAGTGTGGCCGTGCGAGCACGGAAGGGCATAGGGGTCTCCGATTCGTTAGGGTCGCGCCGCGCCGGGCGCGGCGATCAGACGATTCGAAGAGCGGGCGGAGCTCGGGGCTGGGGTATGCCGCCACGGGGGTAGCTGCGGCAGCGAGAGGTGGGGCGGAGCTGGTGGGCCGACCCGTCGCCGGGCTCGACCGTGACTTCAATGATCGGGGTGGCGATGGCGCCCGCGCCGGTCGCGGTGCGGCCCAGCACGCAGTGCTCGGCGTGGTCCAGGCAGCCCCCGGCGGGCTCGAGGTGGATCCGGCCGCGCTGGGATGCGCCCGCCTCGCCGTGGAACAGCAGACTGTCCAGGCTGGGCAGGCTGGTGCCGGCCGCCAGGAAGACCAGCAGCAGGAGGAGAGACTTGACCCGGATCAGCCGAGAGGGCATGAGAAGAGTATAGCCATGATGTCACCCCGAGCGTAGCGAGGGGGTCGGACCCAAGTCCCAACGTCCAAACTGCGCCTGCAGCATCGATCCGCGTTTTGGTTTCGGCCCCCTCGCTGCGCTCGGGGTGACAAATTCTACAACGTCCTTCGCATCGGCCCCTCGGCCGGCAGCAGAAACCAGAGGGCGGTCCCCTTTCCATAGACCGAGTCGGCTCCGATGGTCCCCCCGTGCATCTCCACGAACTTCTTGCAGAGGGCGAGGCCCAGTCCGCTGCCCTGGGCCCGGCGGCTGGCGGAGCTGTCCACCTGGCTGAATTCCTGGAACAGCTTGGGCATGTCCTCCCGCTTGATCCCGATGCCCTCGTCGGTCACCGAGACCCAGACTACTTCCTGCGGCACCAGGCGGGCCCGGTCGCCGGCCCGGTCGGCCGGCAGCTTGAGCGGCGCCCGGGTGCGCACCGCCGCCAGGGTGATCTTCCCGCCCTCGGGGGAAAACTTGGAGGCGTTGGACAGCAGGTTGAACAGGATCTGCCGGATCCGGCCGCCGTCGGCCACCACGGTGAGGGAGGCCGAGTCGAGGTTGAGGACGACTTCCTGCTGCTTGGCGGTGCGGAGGCTCGCGGTGTCGGCCACGGCCGCTGTGATCGCTTCCCGGAGGTCGTTGACGGTGAGCGAGAGTGTCATCCGGCCGGCTTCGATCTTGGACAGGTCAAGCGCGCTGTTGATCAGCGACAGCAGGTGCTTTCCGTTCCGGGCCACGGCCTCGGTGAACTCGCGCTGCTGCGGGTTGAGCTCGCCGGTGCCGCCTTCCAGGATGAGGTCGGAGAACCCGATGATCGCGTTGAGCGGGGTGCGCAGCTCGTGCGACATGTTGGCCAGGAACTCGCTCTTGAGCTGGGTGGCGCGCTGCAGCTCGCGGTTCTTGGCGCGGAGGGCCACCTCGTTGCGGCGGCTCTCTTCCAGGACCGAAGCGCGATCGAGGCCCACCACCACCTGGTCGCCCAGGATCTGGAGCAGCCGGAGGTCGTGGTCGGTGAAGGGCTGCCCGTCGCGCCGGTTGTACACGCTCACGGTGCCCACCGTCACCCCGGCCGACCGGAGCGGGATGATGGCCGCCGTCTTCAGGGGAACGGGGAGTTTCGCCAGCTTGTAGGCGCGGGGGTCGGCGTCCATGTCCTGGGACATGAGCGGCGTGTCATGGGTGACCGCCCAGCCCAGGAGCGAGTTGTCGATCGGCAGCAGCTGGCCCACCCCGTTCTCGATGGGGCCGCTGGCCGCCACGATCCGGAGGAACCGGCCTTCCTCGACCACCAGGGTGACGGCGCCGCCGTCGGCCTCGAGCAGGTCGGCCGCGCTGTGGGCCACTTCTTTGACCAGGCTGTCGAGCTCGGCCCCGGCCAGCAGGGTGCCGGCCAGGTGGCGCAGCCGCTCCAGCTCGCGGTTCCGCCGGTCGGCCTTCGACAGTGCCACCCGGAGCGACTCCTGCTGGGTCTCGTACAGCTCCTTCATGTGGCGGAAGGTGACCAGCGACAGGAAGGTGGCGATCGAGGCGAGGAGCAGGCCGAAGGCGTCGTCCCGCCGGATCAGCCAGAGCGCCAGCCAGGTGATGATGATGGCGACGCCCGCGATCGAGCCGGTGCGGGACACGCTCCGCCAGCGGCGTTCCAGCCGGGCGAAGAACAGGCGTACCGGGGAAATGGAGGTGGAGGTCAGAGGCTTTCCGGTGGAAGCAGCTCGTAAAAGGCGGTCTGCCCGGTCGCGAGCATCTTTCTGAGGTATGGCCGGCAGAGGCCGCACTGGGTCCCGCACCCGGTCTCACGCATGATGTCCTCCAGGGTCCAGCCCTCGGCGACCGCCTGGGCATGCAGCACGTCGAAGGGGGTGGCCTTGCAGATGCAGCCCGACACCAGCACCGGCTGACCGCCCGACCTACGGATTGGTGGGCCGGATGTCCAGCTCGCTGACCAGGGCGCGTCCGGCGAGGCTCACGGCGTCCAGGATGGCGGCGGCGACGTCCTCCGGCTGGAGGATCCGGCTTGGCTCCGCCTTAAGCATCGGCTGGTCGTGCATCATACTGGTGTCCACCGACCCGGGGCAGACCGCGATGACCCGGACGTTGTCCTTCCGGACCTCCAGCATGAGCGACCGGCTGAACCCCATCACGGCGTGCTTGGAGGCGGCATAGGCGGTGCCGCCGGCGAAGCCGTTCTTCCCGGCCAGGCTGGCGACGTTGACGATGGTGCCGCGCTTCCGCTGCCGCATGCCGGGGAGGACGGCACGGGTGACCAGATAGAGGCTTCGGACATTGGTGCTCATGGTGGTGTCCCAGTCCTCCAGGGTCAGCTCCTCCAGCGGCTTGCCGATGAGGATGCCGGCGTTGTTGACCAGCAGGTCGATCTCGCCCAGGACCCCGGTGACCTGCTTCAGCACCCGCTCGACGTCGCCGGGGTCGCCCACGTCGGCGGTCGCGCCGGCGGCCTCGATCTCTTCCCGGTCCAGGTCCTGGAGCAGCTGCTTCACCTTGGATGCAGTGCGGGCGCAGACGCCCACCCGGTAGCCGGCCTTGCCCAGGGCAAAGGCGGTGGCCCGGCCGATGCCTTCGGTGGCGCCGGTGACGAAGGCGGTCTGGGTGGGGGAGGAGGGCATCGTGGAAGGTAAAAGCGTGAGCGGTGAGCGGTAAGCGGTGAGCGGGGTCGCTCCGATGTCACCCTGATTACCGCCTTACCGCCTTACCTTCTATTCATGTCCCTTCCCCTCCAGCACCCCGTCGTCCGCGCCAATTTCCCCCGCACACCGCCCGGTGGACACAACGTCTCCTGGCGCCAGCGGCTCCAGGCGCTCCGGCACCTCCCCAAGCTGCTCCGGATGGTGTGGGACACCAACCCGCGCTACGTGGTCGGCATCCTTTTGCTGCGGGTGGCCCGCTCGGCCGTCCCGCTGGCGGTGCTCTGGGTCGGGAAGCTCATCGTGGACGAGGTGGTGCACGCCATCACGGTGCACCAGGCCGGCGGCCCGATCCCGTGGACCCGCCTCGCCGTTCTCCTGGGCATCGAGCTCGCGATCGCGCTGACCGGCGAGGGGCTGAGCCGGGTGTCGGCCCTGCTCGAGAGCCTCCTGGGCGACCTCTTCGCCAACCGCACCAGCGTCCAGCTCATGCGGCACGCGGCGACGCTGGACCTGGAGCAGTTCGAGGACGCCGAGATCTACGACAAGCTGGAGCGGGCCCGGCGGCAGACGGTGGGGCGGATCGGGTTGTTTACCATGTTGCTGGCGACGCTGCAGGACCTGATCACCCTGGTGTCGCTCAGCATCGCGCTGGCGGTGTACGTCCCCTGGCTCCTGGTGCTCCTGATCGTGGCGGTGCTCCCCTCGCTGCTGGGCGAGACCCACTTCGCCTCGCTGGGGTATTCGCTCCTCTATTCGTGGACCCCGGAGCGGCGCCAGCTCGACTACCTGCGCTACATCGGCGCCAGCGACATCTCGGCCAAGGAGCTCAAGCTCTTCGGGCTCTCGGATTTCCTGGTGGGCCGCTACGACCGGCTGTCGCACGACTTCTACCAGGCCAACAAGTCGCTGTCGGTGCGGCGGAGCGTGGTCTCGACCCTGCTGGCGGCGGTGGGGACCATCGGGTACTACGGCGCCTACGCCATCATCATCTACCTGACGGTCATCGGCTACCAGTCGCGGGCCGGGGTCTTCACCATTGGCGTGCTGACGTTCCTCGCGGGATCTTTTCGCCAGAGCCGCGACCTCATCCAGCGGATCCTGCTGTCGCTGGCCCAGATCTTCGAGCAGAGCCTCTACCTGGACGACCTGTTCACCTTCCTCGACATCGAGCCCACCATCCGGCCTGTTCCGGGCGCCAAGGCGGTGCCGGTGCCGATCAGCAAAGGGTTTGCCTTCGAGGGCGTGGGGTTCAAGTATCCCGGCTCGGAGCACTGGGCGGTGCGGGGGCTCGACTTTGCCCTGTCGCCGGGCGAGCGGCTGGCGCTGGTGGGCGAGAACGGCGCCGGCAAGACCACCCTGGTCAAGCTGCTGGCTCGGCTCTACGACCCGACCGAGGGGCGGATTTTCCTCGACGGCGTGGATCTGAGGGAGTACGACATCGAGAGCCTCCGGCGGAATGTGGGGGTCATCTTCCAGGACTTTGTGCGCTACGACTTCATGCTCAGGGAGAACATCGCGGTGGGCAACGTCAGCCGGATCGAGGACGAGCCGGCGATCAAGGCCGCGGCCGAGCGGAGCCTGGCAGACACGGTGGCCCAGCGGCTCAAGGGCCAGTACGACCAGATGCTGGGCAAGCGGTTCGACGGCGGGGTGGATCTCTCGGGCGGCGAATGGCAGAAGGTGGCGCTGGCCCGGGCGTACATGCGGGACGCGCAGCTCCTGATTCTGGACGAGCCGACGGCGGCCCTGGATGCGCGGGCGGAGTACGAGGTGTTCTTGAGGTTCAGCGAGCTTACTAAAGGAAGGATGGCGGTGCTGATCTCGCACCGGTTCTCGACGGTGCGGATGGCGGACCGGATCCTGGTTCTGAAGGGTGGAGAGCTGGTAGAACAGGGGACGCACGAGGCGCTGGTGGCACTGGGTGGGTTGTACTCGGAGTTGTTTCAGTTGCAGGCGGCAGGGTATCGATAATTTACTGACCATGATTGAGAAGGCCGAGATTGACGCGAAGTCGGAGGAACTGGGCGTCCACACGTCAGACGTCCAGCGTGACTACGTATTCGGCTGGATTTTATCAGGCCTCTACCAGTCAGCGGGCTCCCTTTCAC
>DASVGF010000053.1:0-23211 GCA_036379675.1 Gemmatimonadales bacterium
GCTGGGAGTAGTTTCAAGGGTACCCTCTCACCTCTCACCTCTCACCTCTCACCTCTCACTTCTCACTTCTCACCTCTCACCTTTCACTTTTCAGACGTCCTTCCCCTCACCTGCTACACTCCCTTCTCCTCCAGCAGGCGGAAGAGCTCGGCGGGCGATTGGAGCGCGCTCAGGCGCTCCGGCACATCCGGCTTGCTCGCGAACTGGGCGATCTTTCCCAGCACCGGGAGGTACTGGTTCGAGATCTCGAGTGGCGGTGCGACGATCAGGATAAAGCTGTACACCGGCCGGTTGTCGATCGCCTGGAAGTCCACTCCCTCCTTGCGGCGTCCGAAGGCCAGCCGCAGGCGGCTGACCATCAGGGATCGGCCATGCGGGATGGCAATCCCTCGTCCGATGCCGGTAGATCCCAAGTTTTCCCGTCGCTGGAGAATCCGGAGCAGGGTCCCGGAGGAGCGTTCGTCCATCCGGAGCAGGCCGACCATTTCGGCCAGGATCTCGTCCTTGGAGGTGCCCCGGAGCGAGAGGTTGATCGCGTCTGCGCTGAAAAAGTCCTTGAGACTCATATTGCCTAGAGTAACCCCCGAGCCGTTCCATTGCCACTCATTGGACGCCCAAGTATTTTGTCGGCATGCAGTTGCCCTATCCCTCCGCCCATCCGTTCCCGCTCATTCTCGCCCCCATGGCGGGAGTGTCCGAGGCGCCGTTCCGCCAGATTTGCCGGCGTATGGGCGCCGATCTGGTGCTGTCCGAGTTCCTCTCCTCCGAGGCCATCAGGCGGCGCATCCGGAATACGCTGGAAGGGGCGGAGTTCGAAGAGGTGGAACGGCCCATCGGCATCCAGATCTATGGCGCCGATCCCAATGCCATGGCCGAGGCGGCGGCACTCATCACCGAGCACTACCGGCCCGAGTTCATCGACATCAACTTCGGCTGTCCCGTCAAGAAGGTGGTCCAACGCAACGGCGGCTCTGGCTGCCTGCGCGACCTGGACCTGGTTGACCGCATCATCCGGGCGGTCATCGGCGCCACCCATCTGCCCGTCACGGTCAAGACCAGGAGCGGGTGGGACGACCAGAGCCGCGACCCGGTGACGATCGCGCTCAGGATGCAGGATGCCGGCGCCAGAGCTTTCACCCTGCACGCCCGGACTCGCACCCAGATGTTTTCCGGCAAGGCCAACTGGGACGAGATCGCCCGGGTGGTCGAGGCGCTGGATATTCCGGTGATCGGCAACGGCGATCTGGACACTGCCGCCGACATCGTGCGCATGCGTGAGCATACCGGGTGCGCGGGAGCCATGATCGGCCGGGGGGCCTTCGGCAATCCATGGCTGTTCCGCGATGGACGGGCGCTGCTCTCGGGACGTACGGCACCGGCGGCGCCGGAGGCGGCCGAGCGATTTGCGGTGGCGCTGGAGCATGCGCGCCTGGCCATCAGGCTCCAGGGTGACACGCGCCGCACCGTGCTCGAGTTCCGCAAGCATCTGGGCTGGTATACCCGGGGTCTCCACGGCTCGAGCGCGCTCCGCCAGCGCCTCTTCCAGATCGAGTCCATCGCGGAGGCCGAAGCGATCTTCCTCGAATATCTCGATCCCGTCGCCCAGGTGGCGTGAGAGCCGAGCAGCTCGAAGCCCTGCTCGCAGAAGTTGCCGCGGGCCGTCTCGGGGCCGCCGCGGCGCTCGACCAGCTGCGACACCTCCCGTTTGAAGATCTGCCCTTCGCCAGGATCGACCATCACCGGGCGCTCCGACAGGGCCACCCGGAAGTGGTGTTCTGCGAGGGAAAAACGCCGGACCAGGTGGTGGCCATCTGCGAGCGGCTCGCGGCAGCCAGCGGATCGTTTCTGGGCACCCGGGCCAATGAGCCGGTGGCGGAACGGGTGAAGACACGGTTTCCCAAGGCGGTCTGGAATCCGCTCGCCCGCACCATTCACCTGTCCGGAGGTGAGCCGGCCAATCGCACCGGCCCTATCCTGGTCGTGTCCGCCGGCACCAGTGATCTGCCGGTGGCGGAGGAAGCCGCGGTCGTGGCGGAGGTGTTCGGCCACCAGGTGGAGCGGCTGGTGGATGTCGGGGTTGCCGGTCTCCACCGCCTGCTGGCGGCCAACAGTCAACTGGAAAGGGCCCGGGTCGTGATCGTGGTGGCGGGGATGGAGGGCGCGCTTCCCAGCGTGGTAGGCGGCCTGGTGGCCGTGCCGGTCATCGCCGTGCCCACCAGTGTCGGGTACGGCGCATCGTTCGGCGGCCTGGCGGCCCTGCTGGGCATGCTGAATTCGTGCGCTGCCGGGGTGACGGTGGTCAACATCGACAACGGCTTCGGGGCCGCCGCTGCCGCCAGCCGGATCTGCCGGACATGATTCGCACCGTCATCAGCAGCGCCGAGCCCCGGTTCACCTGGATCGATGTGGTACAGCCTACGCGGGAGGAGTTGTCCGACATCGCTAAACAGTACGGCCTTCATCCTACCTCGGTCGAGGACTCCCTCGACCCGGAGCACCTCCCGAAGTACGAACAGATCGAAGCCGTCACTTTCATCATCGTTCGAGCCATGGATGCCCAGGCCACCCGGGACTGTTCCACCGTGCAGGAGATGACCCGCAAGGTGGCCACCTTTTACGGATCCGACTTTCTCATCACCATCCATCGCACGGAGCAGCCGTTCCTGACGTCGTTGATGGACAAACACCGGACGTCGGTGCCGCCCCCCGGCGCCGACCGGCGAAAGACCTTCCTGCCCCGGTTGCTCATCGAGCTGATCAACGGAGCCATCGCGACCTACGATCGACCGCTGCAGCAGGCTGAAGTGGCGATCGACAACTTTGAGGCCACGGTTTTCGGCGACCACGATCTGGGCGGCCTGCTCCAGCGCATCTACACCGAAAAGCGGCGGGTCACCCAGATGCGGCGGATGCTCTCGCACACGCTCGATCTGGTGCAGCGGCTGGTACCGGCGTCACAGCCCACCGCGCCGCTGTTTCAGGATCTGCGGGAAAACGTGGAGAGCATGCATTTCTGGGCGGATGAGCTGGTGGATGACGTCAATAATCTCCTGACCATTCAACTGCACCTCGCCTCGCACCGGACCAACGAGGTGGTGCGGGTGCTCACCGTATTTACGGCGTTCTTCCTGCCGCTCACGTTCATCGTGGGTGTGTACGGCATGAACTTCGAGTTCATGCCCGAGCTGCGCCAGCGGTGGGGGTATCCGGCGGTCATCATCGGCATGGGCATAGTCACCCTGGTGATCTATCTCTGGTTCCGCCGGCGCGGCTGGCTGCGGGGATGACCCCCACGGGGGTGGTCATCATTGCGGTCATGGCGGGTCTTCTCGGCTGGGTTCTGGGCCGGCGCGGCGTACGTTCCCTGGTCCGACCGGGCGTCTCTCCCCACTTCCTGCCCGATCCCGCCCTCGAGTGGCTCCGCCGGGCGCACCGGGCCGCAGGCGTCTGGATCACCGAGCTGGACCCGGGAGAGGAAGGCCCGCGGGCCGAGCGGATCATCGAACCCGAGCGGCTGTCCGTGGCCCAGATTGTTGCCGTCGACCGCCGTCTCGAGCGCGCCCGCGACCAGGAGCAGAGCGGGGTCGAGCGGATGGAGGCCGGCACCCTCGTCTTTCATGCCCAGAGCGGTGCCGCGGTGGGGCTGTTGCTCCTCGACGGCGCGGACGCGATGCGACTGAGCGGGGTGGAAGATGACCTTCGCCGGCTGCTCGAGGGCGTGCGCCGCCGGCCGCACATCGTGGCGCTTACCCAGGCGCAATCCCAGGAGGCCTCCCTCGAATCGGTGGGGAGTGTGGGATTGCGTCTCGCCTACCAGCTGGAGCGGACGTTGGATGCGCAGGTGGTTGTGGCGGCGCTCGATAGCAGCGGAGTCAGAGTGATCGGCGTGTCAGGCAGGGGAGACCGGCGCCTGCTCGACAGCCTGTTGCCCCCCGAGAGCGAGCTGGCCCGGGTGGTGCAGGGCAGCCTCCAGTCATTCGTTTCCCAGAGCGACCCGCTGGGTGGTGTGGTCGCGGACCGCCGGACCCGGCCAGGCGCGGTCCTGCTGCTCCCCATGGTGCGGGGACATCAGCGGGTCGGCGGGGTCGCGATCTGGCTGACCGGAGGGCGGGAGCCGGTGGGGGCCGCGCGGGCCGAGCTGATGGAAGCGCTGGATAACGCCGCCACCCGGGTGGCCCGTGCGCTCGAGACCGACCAGCACAAGCGCGCTGCCACCATCGATCCGCTGACCGGCCTCCACAACCGCCGGGGCTTCGACGAGGCCTTCAATCTCATCACGGCCAACGCGGGAGCGCTGGTATACGCCGATCTGGATCGATTCAAGAGCCTCAACGACACGCTGGGCCACCCGGCCGGCGATGCCGCACTGGTTCACTTCGCGCGGATTATTCGGGAGCAGATCCGGAGCGGAGACGTGCCTGGCCGAATCGGGGGAGAGGAATTCGCCGTCTGGCTGCCGGAGACCAGTTTGGATCTCGGGGCGAGGATCGCCGAACGGATCAGGCTCAAGCTGGGCACCACGGCGTGGGATTGGCGGGGACGGCCCTGGCCGCTGAGCGCCTCGTTCGGGGTGGCCGCCTGTCCCGAGACCAGCCGCAGCCTCGGCAACCTCCCCGCTCAGGCCGACGCGGCCCTGTATGTGGCCAAGAATAGCGGCCGAAACCGGGTGGAGAAAGCAGGGCGGTAAGGCTAAGGCGGTACGGCGGCAGGTCCACTAATGACGTTGTGGACCGGACAATAAATTGCTTGAAGTAAGCTGCATAACCCCATGATTAGCATACTGGTATGAAGCAGCATCCACGCTACCGGCGTACCGCCTTACCGCCGTGCCGCCTTTTCTCCAGCCCTCCAATCCACTATGATTCTCGAACCCGGGGGCGACTGGCTTCGACGGGTTTGATGAAGGAATTGTAGCGTGCCCAGGTCCAGGTTCCTGGTAAAACCGTCTGGAACGATTCAACTGCCAATACTGAACTGGCAATGGCTGCGTAAGCTGAGCTAACGCTCGCTTATGCTCCTTCGATGGATGGAGCCCGCCCGGGGCGCTGCCCATCGAATCGCAAATCTGGGCTGGCCGGTCGTGTCGCTCCGATGCGAACGGCGAGATCTTCAGGAGATAGGCTTCAGGGAGGTCGGCTCGATACCGACCTGAAGTGACGGCGAGAAGTCGAGCCTACGCACGTAGACGCGGTTCTGGAAGCTCACTCGGACCAGGGTTCGATTCCCTGCGCCTCCATGACTGGCTAAAGCGGCGGCAGATGAGCGGCGGCAGAGACCGAAGCGGACGAGTACCGCCGCTTGGCCTTCCGCCTCTGGTTTCCGCCGCTTGATCTACCGCTCTTCCATCCTCACCGCACAGAAGTAGCCTGCCGACGACCGCTGGATGCCCACCCCGCTGGTCCAGGATCCGGTGAAACCTTCCCGCGAGGCCCCAGCCACCCGGAGCGCGGTGAAACCACCGTCGAATCGGACCACGTCTCGCCGGTTTGCTTCCGATCCCAGCCGAAGGGTAATCACACCCTTGCGCTCAAGTACCACCGCGCCCGGGCGCGTGGGATCGAGGGAGCCCAGATTTCCGAGACGGACCGCCCCCACTGCTTCGAGGTCGACGTCGGCGCTTCCATAGTGGACGTAGCTGGCTGCCGTGTCGCGCATGCCGTCAATCGTCACCGCACGCAGGCTCCCCTCATAAGGCCTGAGGCCAAGGGTGCCCTCGGTGGCCTGGCCCGCCCTGGGGCCCTCGGTGGCCACGAGCTTGAGGCGATAACTGCCGACGAGACCTTCCGCGTCCGCCTTCGGACCGCCGGTGCCAGGTACGCAGCTCATCGGGCTGGGCACCGGGGTCTGCCCCCGGCAGGCTGAAATCGGACTGAGAACCGCGGCGCTCCAGAGGACCGCGCGAAGATTCATCGCCGCAACAGTCTCAGGCGGCCACGGTTGTCGAGCAGCTTGATAGGCACGCGACGTACATCGTCGGTGAGGAGCAGCCGCGTGCCGGGGCCGGTGCGGAGGGCCGCCGTGAGCGTGTACCGATCGGCTTCAGAGAGGTCAATCGAATAGCCTGCATCGGCCAACGCGGCCACCGAGATGGCACTGAGAGGATTGGTGCCGGTGTCGATGAAGCCCGTCATCAGCTCGTTACCGAACACCGATTCGCGCCAGTGGCTGTTGACCGTCCCCGCGCCACCGGCATTCTCCACGGGGACCTTGCCGCCAGTGTAGCTCGAGCCCCCGGCCTCGTTGAATGCATCGATGGCCCGCGGGCCGGTGAAATGGGGATCTTCTTCGGCCGTCGTATCCAAGTTGACCGGATCGGCCAACAGGTCCTGGAAGGGCCACAGTGTGCCGAATCCGAGCACATGGGCCATTTCATGCAGAATCAACGCCTGGAGGAGCCCTTCGCTCTCGATGAAATCGAGATCCTCGCTGTCGAAGAACATCACGCCGACCGCCGGCAGAAAGCCGGGATCCCGGATGAAGCAGGGCCCCGCCTGCCCCAGGATGCCGCCGGGGCCATCGATGGTGTCGATGGTGGCGAAGATGATGACGTCATCGATCGTTCCGTTGAGCGCCGGCGTGCCCGAGTCGCACTCGCCCGCGGCTGCGTCGATCGCGACGTCTTCCACATCGCCGGTGAGCAGAGCCTCCCATTTCTGCTCGGCGCCGGCGAAGGCCTCCACCTGGGCGGAGGTGGCCCTGCTCAGAAAACGGACTTCTATGTCGAAGGCGTTGGGGTCGGTAAATGCCGAGAAGGTCACCGGGTTGCCGTCGATATCCGCCCCGGCGGCGGTGGCACGAAGCACGTTGGGACCGCTCGACCCCAGGGTCCAGCTGCCGACCTCAGCCCGTCCGTTGTCATTGGTCACCCTGGACCCGCCGGTGATGCTTCCTCCGCCGGAGACGACCTCGAACTCCACTGCAACTCCTCCCACTGGATTCTCACGCGCATCACGCACCGACACAGCCGGCCGAACCGGGACCTGACTCCCGACGGCCGCATGCTGGTTGCTGCCGGCGGCCGGAGTGATGGAGGCGGGCGGCCCGGCGGTGGTGGTTGCGGTGAACGCCACCGAGACGGCGCTACCCGGGATGGTCGCCGTGACCGTCTGAAGGATTCCGGCCAGGGCGCCTGTCGTGAGGGTGGTGGAGGCCCGACCCTCGGCATCCGAGCTGGCGCTCTCCGGCGCAAGGCTCCCGCCTCCCTGCGCCTGAAAAGTGATCGTGGTTCCCGCCACCGGATGGCCCAGCGCATCACTGACTTCGACCACGATGGGCTGCCCCAGCGCGTCACCGGCGATGCCGGTCTGGTGATCCCCGGAAACCTTCGACAGCTGGGTGGGAGTCTGGACCACCGAGACTGCCGCGGTCGCGTTGGCCGATCCGGCGGTCGCGACGATGTCCGCCGTGCCTGGCCCCTGGGCGGTCACCAGCCCCGCAGAGCTCACACTGGCGACTGCGCCGTCGCTGCTGCTCCAGCTGATAACGGCTTCGGCCAGCGGGTTTCCATTCTGGTCGCCGACGCTGGCAGACAGCTGCTGCGACTCCCCGACTGCGCTGAGCGCGACGGCGGAGGGGCTGATGGTCACCGTGGTCGGAACGCGAGGCTCGGAGCCCCCACAGGCGACAACCAGGAGGACGAGAGCGAGGCACGTGCCTCGTCCCAGCAGCGACCGCATCATTGGCTCCGAGTTGAAGGGCGGATACTTTGAACGTAGAGAAGGGGTTCGATCTTCGCCAGGGGATTCACCATGACCGCCTCCACCGTCCGCCCGCATTCGTCGGTGTCGGAGATCCGAGCCTTTTTCCCGGCTCTGGAGCGCCGACACCAGGGACATCCGGTGGCTTATTTCGACGGCCCCGGCGGGACCCAGGTTCCCCGCACCGTTGTCCGGGCGATGGAGCAGTACCTCTTCCACCACAACGCCAACACCCACTGGCCCTATCCCACCAGCGAGGAAACGGATACCCTGATCGCCGAGGCGCGGCGGGCGCTGGCTGATTTCCTGGGCGCCACTCCAACGGAGATCGCGTTCGGCGCCAATATGACCACGCTTACCTTCCACCTGGCTCGGGCCCTGGGCCGGGGCTGGAGTCCCGGCGACAGCGTGGTAGTGACCGAGCTCGATCACCACGCCAACATCGCGCCCTGGCGAGCGCTCGAGCGGGAGCGGGGCGTCACCGTGCTCTCGGTGCCGTTCGACCCCGAATCGGGCCAGCTGGACTGGTCCGGGCTGGAGCATGCGCTGGCGCGGCGGCCCAGGCTGTTGGCCATCGGCGCGGCATCCAACGCGCTGGGCACCGTCACCGATGTGCGCCGGGCTGCAGCCCTGGCCCGGGAGGCCGGTGCGCTCTCTTTCGTGGATGCGGTGCACTACGCACCACACAACCTGGTGGATGTCACCCGGATCGGCTGCGACTTCCTGGCGTGCTCCGCTTACAAGTTCTACGGCCCCCATATCGGCGTGCTCTTCGGACGGGAGGAACTGCTCCGCGGGCTCGACGTGCCCAAGCTTGCACCCGCCCCCGAAACCTCCCCTGAACGCCTCGAGACGGGAACCCAGAATCATGAGGGGATCGCCGGCGCGGCGGCCGCGGTCGAGTTTCTGAGCTCGCAGGGCCGGGGCGAAACCCGGCGCGCGCGGCTGGCCAGTGCCTTTGCCGCACTGCATGCGAGGGGTTCCGCGCTCCTGAGCCGGCTGTGGAACGGCTTGTCCGAACTGAAGGGCGTGACGCTCTATGGTCCTGACCCGCAGCAGCCCCGGACGCCGACCGTCGCGTTCACGGTGGCTGCCTGCTCGGCAGAAGCCGTCGCCCGCCATCTGGCAGGGGCGGGTGTGTTCGTCTCATGCGGTGATTTCTACGCGACAACGGTGGTTCAGCGGCTGGGCCTCGCCGATGGCGGGCTGGTCCGGGCGGGCTGCGCCTGTTACACGATGGAGCAGGAAGTCGACCGGCTGCTCGCCGGGGTCAGCGAGGTATGCCGGCGGGGATAGCCCGGAGCGCGTCCCGGGTCTCCCGCGCCAGGGCGAGCGCCCGGTTCGGGTTGGGCGCGAGGCAGTTGAGGTGCCCCATCTTCCGGCCGGGCCGGGCCTCCGCCTTGCCGTAGAGATGCAACTTGACGCCCGGCCGCTTCAGCGCTTCCTCCCAGCGCGGCTCGCCTCCCTCCCACAGGTCGCCGAGCAGATTGATCATCGCCACGGGCGAGAGTAGCTCCGGCTGGGTGAGAGGGAGCCCGCAGAGGGCCCGGAGCTGCTGCTCGAACTGATTTACCGAGCAGGCGTCGATGGTATAGTGGCCGCTGTTATGTGGCCGAGGCGCCATCTCGTTGACCATCAGCCGTCCGCCCACCATGAACAGCTCTACGCCGAGCACGCCCACATAAGACATGGCGTCCGCCACGCGCGTGGCAACGTCTCGCGCCTCCTGCGCCAGCCCCTCGGGGATGCGGGCCGGGACGACGGAGGTTTCCAGAATCCCGTCCCGGTGCGTGTTCTCCGCTACCGGGAACGTGACGACCTCGCCGTCGGCTCCCCGGGCTACCATCACCGACAGCTCGCAGTCCAGCTCGAGCCGTGCTTCCAGTATGCACGGGACGCCCTTGAAGCGCTCGAAGGCGCGCGCCGCCTCTTCGCTCGTCGTGATGGTCGCCTGCCCCTTTCCGTCATACCCCAGACGGCTGGTCTTGAGCAGAGCGGGGCGGGTGATGGCCCCGAGCGCAGCCGAGATGTCCCCGCGATCTCTTATGGCCCGGAAGGGAGCGGTGGCGAACCCATGGCGCTGGAGGAAAGTCTTCTCTGCTATGCGGTCCTGGGTGGTGGCGACTGCTTCGACCGGTGGCCGAACCAGGGAGGACCGTGCCAGTGTCTGGAGAGCTGCGGCGGGGACGTTCTCGAACTCGGTGGTGATGGCCTGGCAGCTGGCCGCCATCTCGCCCAGGGCGCGCTCGTCATCGTAGGCCGCGCGGATGTGGTGGTCGGCAACGGCCCCGGCGGGACTCTGAGGGTCGGGATCGAGGACCACGACCCGATACCCCATCGTACGAGCCTGCAGCGCAAACATCCTGCCGAGCTGCCCACCGCCCACCACGCCGACCGTGGCGCCGGGAAGAATCACGAGGGCTCCGGCAATCGCGAGTCCAGGGCCCGGCGCTCCTGCGTCCGGCGAAACTCCTCCAGCCGGTTCCCCAGCTCGGGATCGCTCAGGGCCAGGATGGCGACGGCGTAAAGCCCGGCGTTGCCCGCACCGGCATTGCCGATCGCGAAGGTGGCCACCGGAATCCCGGCGGGCATCTGGACAATCGAAAGCAGCGAATCCAGACCCTGGAGATGCTTGGTGGGCACCGGCACGCCGAGCACCGGCAGCGTCGTCTTGGCCGCCAGCATTCCCGGCAGGTGGGCCGCGCCACCGGCGCCGGCGATGATGCAGCGCAGTCCGCGCACGGCGGCGTCTTCGGCATAGCGATAGAGGAGGTCGGGCGTGCGATGGGCCGAGACAACCCTGGTCTCGTGTGGCACGCCGAAATCGGCGAGCCGCTTGGCGGCGTGCTGCATGACCTCCCAGTCCGAGTCGCTCCCCATCACGATACCGACCAGCGGCTCCGCCATGATGGCTAGACCGTGGCTCGGGTGCGGTCCATCGTCCCGCGGGCGGCCAGCGCGGCTTGCGCGGCGGCCAGACGCGCGATCGGAACCCGGAAGGGGGAGCAGGAGACGTAGTTCATGCCGAGCCGGTCGCAAAAGGCCACCGCCGCCGGCTCTCCCCCGTGCTCGCCGCAGATGCCCAGCTTGAGGTCGGGCCGGGTGCGCCGTCCGAGGTCGCAGGCCATGGAAATGAGCCGGCCTACCCCGGCCTGGTCGAGCACCTGGAACGGATCGTCCTCGATGACCCCGTGCTCGAGGTAGTAGGGAAGGAAGCGCCCGGCGTCGTCCCGCGAGAGTCCCCAGGTGGTCTGGGTGAGGTCGTTGGTCCCGAACGAGAAGAACTGGGCCTCGCGCGCAATCTCGTCCGCGGTCAGCGCCGCGCGCGGCAGCTCGATCATGGTGCCCAGCAGATAGGGCACGGTGATCTGGCGTTCCTGGAAGACCTCCTCTGCCACCTGCCGCACGATGAGCGCCTGCTTCCTGAACTCCACCACGCTGGCGGTGAGCGGGATCATGACCTCGGGCATCACCCGGCCCTTCCGGCTGGCAACCGTGCAGGCGGCTTCGAAGATGGCGCGCACCTGCATGGCGGTGATCTCGGGATAGATGATTCCGAGCCGGCAGCCCCGGAGGCCGAGCATCGGATTCACCTCGTGCAGGCGATCCACCACTCCGCGGAGCGCCGCCGGCTCCATGTTCAGCTCCCGGGCGAGCGTGTCGATCTCGGCGGGACTCTTAGGCAGAAACTCGTGAAGCGGCGGGTCGAGCAGGCGGATGGTGACGGGATATCCCTCCATCGCGCGGAAGATGGCTTCGAAGTCGCCGCGCTGCATGGGGAGCAGCTTGGCCAGCGCCCGCTCCCGGCCCGCGGTGTCCTGGGCGACGATCATCTCGCGCATGGCGAGGAGCCGGTCACCGGTGAAGAACATGTGCTCGGTACGGCACAGACCGATCCCCTCGGCCCCGAAATCGCGCCCCCGGTGGGCGTCGGCCGGCGTGTCGGCGTTCACCCGCACCCTGAGCTGCATGATCCGGTCGGCCCACTTCATCAGCCGGTTGAAGTTGCCGCTGAGCTCGGGCGCGATCAGACTCGCCTGCCCGGCGAACACCTTGCCGGTACTGCCATCCACGGTGATCCAGTCGCCCTCGTTGATGCTGCGCCCGTTGACCGAGAAGCGATTGCTCTTTTCATCTACCAGCAGCGACTGGGCGGCGGCCACGCAGGGCTTGCCCATGCCGCGGGCAACCACCGCCGCGTGAGAGGTCATCCCGCCGCGGGCCGTGAGGATGGCCTTGGCGGTGACCATCCCATGGAAGTCCTCGGGCGAGGTTTCCTTGCGCACCAGGATTACGGACTGTCCGGCCCGACCCAGCTTTTCGGCCTGGTCGGCGTCGAACACCACGGTGCCGCAGGCGGCGCCGGGCGAGGCCGGAAGACCGGTCGTCAGCAGGTCGAGCCGGCTGTGGGGATCGATGGTGGGATGGAGCAGCTGGTTGAGGTCGTTGGGGGGGATGCGGGCCACCGCCTCCTCCTCGGTGATCAAACCTTCGTCCACCATCTCGCAGGCGATCCGTACGGCCGCGTGACCCGAGCGCTGCGCCCGCCGAGTCTGCAGCATGTAGAGATTGCCCCGCTCGATGGTGAACTCCATGTCCTGCACGTCGCGGAAGTGGCGCTCCAGGGTGCGGGCAACCCGTTCCAGCTCCTGATAGGCGTGGGGCAGCTGCTGGCGCATCGTGCTGATCGGGAGGGGGTCACGGCTTCCCGAGACGACGTCCTCGCCTTGCGCGTTGAGCAGATACTCCCCGTAAAGCCGTTGCTCGCCGTTCGAGGGATCACGGCTGAACGTCACCCCGGTTCCGGAGTCCTCTCCCAGATTGCCGAACACCATCGCCACGATGTTGACCGCGGTGCCCATGGAATCCGGAATGTCGTGGAGCTTCCGGTAGTCGATGGCGCGCCGGGTGTTCCAGCTTTCGAAGACCGCGGCGATGGCCCCCCAGAGCTGGTCGAGCGGCTCGGTCGGGAACTCCCGGCCGGTCTCGCTCCGGATGTGCTCCTTGAAGCGCCGCACCACCGCCTGCATCTCCTCGACCGGGAGATCGATATCCCGCTCGACACCGCAGCGATGCTTGTGCTCGTCCAGGATCTGCTCGAAGGGCTTCTTCGAGAGATCGAACACGACGCTGCCGTACATCTGGACAAAGCGCCGGTAGGAGTCCCAGGCAAAGGCCGGATTCCCGCTTTGCCGCGCCAGGCCCGCCACCGTCACGTCATTGAGGCCGAGATTGAGAATGGTCTCCATCATGCCGGGCATCGATACGGCGGCGCCGGACCGCACCGATACCAGCAGCGGGTTCTCTCCGTCGCCCAGATGCTTTCCGGTGGCCGATTCCAGCCGCTGGAGCGCGTTCTCCACCTGCACCTGGAGGCGCTTGGGAAACTGGTGGCTTTCGAGATAGTGGAGGCAGAGATTGCTGGCGATAGTGAAGCCGGGCGGGACGGGAATGCCGAGCGTGGTCATCTCGGCAAGGCCGGCTCCCTTGCCGCCGAGCACGTCCTTCATGGCGGCCGTGCCGTCGGCCCGGCCCTGCCCGAAGAAGTAGACCAGCGGCTGGGTGTACGGCCCGCTCATGCCGGCGTCGCGATCAGGGGCGCCGCGTGTCGAAGGCGCACCGAATCGTCAGGGGTGGGCGTCGGATACTTGCCGGAGAAGCAGGCGTGACAGAAGCCAGTGTCCTTGCCGGCGGCGTGCAGCATGCCCGGCAAGGAGAGGTAGCCCAGCGAATCCACCCCGAGGAACTGGCGGATTTCCTCCACCGAGTGGGTGGCCGCGATCAGCTCCTCCCGGCTCGGCGTGTCGATGCCGTAGTGACAGGGGCCGGTGATGGGAGGAGACCCGAGCCGGAGATGCACTTCGCGCGCGCCGGCGGACCGGATCATCTGGACCAGCTCCTTACTCGTGTTGCCCCGGACCAGGCTGTCGTCGACCACCACCACCGACTTGCCGTGAATGACCTCACGCACCGGATTGAACTTGATCTTGACCTTGGCCACCCGCAGCGCCTGGGTCGGGTTGATGAACGTGCGGCCCACGTAGTGGTTCCGGATCAGGCCGTACTCCAGCTTGATCCCGGACACCTCGGCAAATCCGAGCGCCATGGCGTTGGAGCTGTCGGGCACGCTGAACACCACTTCGCCGGCGGAGGCGGGCTGCTCGCGCGCGAGCTGGCGGCCAAGCTCCCGGCGAACCCGATCCACCGATTCCCCAAAGACGGTGCTGTCCGGCCGAGCGAAGTACACCAGCTCGAACACGCAGCGGCTCACCGGCCGGGCGCTCAGGCGGGGCAGGTGGGTGACGTGGCCATCCTCGATCCGAACGAAGTCGCCCGGCCGAAGCTCGCAGTGAATGGAGGCGCCGATCAGATCCAGCGCGCACGACTCGGAGGCCACTACGATGCCGTTCCCCAGCCGGCCGATAACGAGGGGGCGGAATCCGCGGCTGTCCACCACCGCATACATCGTCCGGCCCACGGTGATGACCAGGCTGTATGCCCCGTCCACCTGCTCGAGCGCCCCGCGGATCTGACCCTCGACGGTGTCGGCTTCGGACCGGGCGATGAGGTGTACCAGCACCTCGGTATCGCTGGAGCTGGTGAAGATGGCCCCGTGCTCCACCAGACTGCGCTTGATGGAGTCGGCATTGATCAGATTCCCGTTGTGGGCAATCGCCAGCGGGCCGCAGCGGGTATTCACGCTGCAGGGCTGGGCGTTGGCGAGAACCGTGCTGCCGGTGGTCGAGTACCGGGTGTGGCCGATGGCCAGGTCACCCGGCAGGCTGCCGAGAATGTCCTCGTCGAAGTTCTCCGAGACGAGCCCCATGCCCCGGTGCGACCGCGGGGTGCCGTCTCGGTCCACCGCTACAATGCCCGCGCTCTCCTGTCCCCGGTGCTGCAGGGCGTAGAGGCCGAGATAGGCCAGTTTGGCCGCGTCGGGAATGCCGGAAACACCGATGATGCCACACATGCCTATTCTCCCACAGCGCGGTCCACATCCGGGTGCTGCATCCGCCGGGGGATCGCCTCTAAGTAGATCCTTCGCAATGCTTCCGTGTTCCAGCTGAACAGGTCAGATCCCACCTGAAGTTCCAGGGTTCCGGCGCTCTCCACCCGGCCGGCGTGGAATACCGCAACCTGGTTTTCGTTGGCCAGGGCAATCAGGTGCCGAGCGGAGGCCGCCGAGCAGGTGACCACGGCGCGGGCGCCGTCTTCGCCGTAGAGCACGCCCTCGGTCGGCACGTCGGGCGCGTAGCCGGTGAGATCGAGGCTGGCCCCCAGCGTGCCCACCACGTACGGCCCCCCCATGACCGCTTCCGCCAGGGCGACCGCCAGACCGCCTTCGGAGCAGTCGTGGGCGGACCGGAGCAGCCGCCGCTCGGCGGCGGACGTCAGGAAGTGCTGAAGCTGGACCTCCGCCTCCAAGTCCACGGCGGGCTGGTGCCCCCCGACAAAGTCGCACACCTCCGCCCAGTAGGCGGAGCCGCCCAGGATCCCGCTGGTGGCGCCCACGATGAAGACCTCGTCGCGGGGCGAGTCGAAGTAACTGGGGACGCGGTTCTCGACCCGCGGGAGCAGTCCGACCATACCGATGGTGGGGGTCGGGTCGATGGCGCCGGTCGGGCTCTCGTTATAGAACGAGACATTGCCGCCGGTGACCGGGGTGCCGAAGGCGCGGCAGGCATCGGCGATGCCCCGGCACGCCTCGCGGAACTGGAAGAACACCTCCGGCTTTTCAGGGTTGCCGAAGTTGAGGCAGTCGGTGATCCCGAGGGGGACGGCCCCGGTGCAGGCGATGTTGCGAGCCGCTTCAGCCACCGCGGCCTTCCCGCCCTCGTACGGGTCCAGCGCAATCAAGCGCGAGTTGCAGTCGACCGTCATCGCGAGCCCGAACTCGGCGCCGGGCACCCGGAGCACGCCGGCATCGGAGCCGGGAGGGAGCACGGTCGAGGCCTGGACCGTCGAGTCGTATTGCTCGAAGACCCACCGCTTGCTCGCGATGCTGGGGGTATCCAGCAGCATCTCCAGGGCGCCTTCGAGGTCGACCACCGGCATCCCGGGGTCGACGGCGTCGCGCCGAGCCCGGGCCTCGTCGCCTTCCCTGGCCTCGGGGTAGTAGACGGGGCAATCCTCGACCAGCCGCTGACCCGGGATGGCCACCACCGTCTGGCCATGGTGACGAACCCGGAAGATTCCGTCGTCGGTCACCCGGCCGATCGGGGTGGCGTTCAGCTCCCACTTGGCGCATACCGACTGGATTTCGGCCACCCGCGACGGCTTGGCGACCACCAGCATGCGCTCCTGGGACTCCGAAAGCAGGATCTCGTAGGGCGTCATCCCCTCTTCGCGGGCCGGCACCAGGGCAGTGTCGATCTCCACCCCCACGCCCCCGCGGGCCGCCATCTCCGCCGACGAGCTGGTGAGCCCCGCGGCGCCCATGTCCTGAATGGCGACGATGAGCCCCGAGGTGATGAGCTCCAGGCTGGCCTCGAGCAGGAGCTTCTCGGTAAAGGGGTCGCCCACCTGGACCTGGGGCCGGCGGGCCTCGCTCTTCTCGGAAAGTTCCTCCGACGCGAAGCTGGCGCCGTGGATGCCGTCTCGCCCGGTGCGAGCGCCGACGGCCAGCAGCACGTTGCCGACACCATGAGCCGCGGCCCGGATCAGGTCGCGCTCGCGCAGCAGACCGACACACATGGCATTGACCAGCGGGTTACCGGTGTAACCCGGGGCGAAATTGACCTCGCCCCCGAGGGTCGGGACCCCCACGCAGTTCCCGTAATCGCCGACTCCTCGCACGACGCCCGCAAACAGGTACCGATTTCTCGGGTAATCCAGCGGCCCGAAGCGAAGACTATTGAGCAGGGCCACCGGCCGGGCGCCCATGGTGAAGACGTCGCGCAGAATGCCTCCCACCCCGGTTGCGGCGCCTTGATAGGGCTCCACCGCCGACGGGTGGTTGTGCGACTCGATCTTGAAGGCCACCGCCCAGCCCTCCGGCAGGCGCAGAACGCCGGCATTCTCGCCCGGGCCCTGGATGACCTGCGGGCCGGTGGTGGGAAACGTCTTCAGCACCGGCTTCGAGTGCTTGTAGGAGCAGTGCTCGGACCACAGCGCCGAGAACACGCCGAGCTCGGTGAAGGTGGGCGTGCGGCCGAGCATCTCCACGATCCGGCCGTATTCCTGATCGTTGAGGTTGTGCTCGCGTATGATCTCAGGCGTCACCTGCGGCTCGCCTGGCAGGGGAGATGCCTCCGTCACCGCGCCCGCTACGCTGGAACCGGTCACCGCTGGGTCCTCACCTGCCTGGCTGATCCGACTTCTTGCCGCCGGAAGATTTGCGGAACGTGGACAGAGCGTCGGAGAGCACCCGCGTCAGCACATTGGAATGCTCGTCATGGGCTACCGCCTGGAGCTCACCCGCGTCGAGCCACATCCCGCCACAGTGGGGACAGGTTTCGATCTGGACCCCGTGGTACTCGCTGCTCGCGAGATCGTAGCCGTCCTTGGGACACTTCATGTAATGGGACTTGCGTTCCGCCTCGGTGGCGGCCGCCTGGGCCCGCTCGCGCTGCTTCCGCAGCAGCTCGGCGTCCTCCCGGGCAAAGTATTCATCCTCGTTGCGGCTGGGCTTCTCTTGTTTCATGGACTCATATCCTCGACTTGGCGCTGTTCTGAGTGACGCTGATCATGGAGGTAAAAAACCCGCTCCCGCCGGTGAGCCCGAGCAGCCGGTCGGCCGCGCGCTCGGGATGGGGCATGATGCCGACCACGTTGCCGGCGGCATTGCAGATCCCCGCGATGTGGTTGGCGGAGCCATTGGGATTGGGCTGGAAGGGTGAGCCCTCGGTGGCGGCGACGTAGCGCAGCACTACTCGCCCCTCGGCCTCGAGCATCCGCAGGGTGTCCGCCGGAGCCACGAACCGGCCCTCGCCGTGAGCCACCGGCAGCCTGAGGCGGGCGCCGAGCTCATAATCACCGGTGAACGGCGTCTCGGTCCGCTCGACCGTCACGTCCACCGGCTTGGAGACGAATGTGAGCCCGGCATTGCGGAGCAGCGCACCGGGGAGCAGATGCGCCTCACAGAGGATCTGGAAGCCATTGCAGATCCCGAGCACCGGCCCCCCGGCGCCGGCATGGCGCTGAACGGCCTGCATGATCGGACTGAACCGCGCGATGGCTCCGGAGCGCAGGTAGTCACCGTAGCTGAACCCGCCGGGAAGCAAAACGATATCGGCGCCCCGGAGATCCGTGTCCCGGTGCCACACGAAGTAAGCGTCGGCTCCGGCAGCCTCGGCGGCGCGCAGGCTGTCCCAATCGCAGTTGCTGCCGGGGAACCGGACCACGGCGACGCTCGGCATCAGTCGGTCTCCACCTCGAGCAGGTAGTCCTCGGTCACCGGGTTGGCCAGCAGCTTGTCGCACATTTGGCGTGCCCGCGTTTCCGCTTCGTCCCTCGATCCGGCTTCCACATCCAGCTCGATGGCTCGCCCCACCCGCACCGCGCCCGCTTCCTCGAAACCCAGGGCGGTGAGCGCATGCTCGACGGCCTGACCCTGAGGGTCCAGAAGTCCGGCTCGGGGCATTACCCGCACATGCACTCGGTACGTCATCATTCGGACTCCTGGCGGCGGTCGCCCCACCGGCCGCGCCGTTCGTGGGAAAGTGGGGGTGGCAGTGTCGGGTCGCTCGAATCGGCCAGCCGCTCATCCACCACGGGCACCACTTCGGAGCGCTCCATCAGCCCCAGCACAGTGGCCCGCCCGATGCCGTAGGCCATGTAGAACAAACCTAAGGGAAAGAGGAAATATTCGGGCGCCAGCAGGCCGCCGAGCAGGATGATGACATGCACCATCAGGCCGAAGATCCCCTTGGCACTGCGAAGACCGATGGGTGGAAACTTGGGGTACTTCACGTTGCTCAGCATCAGCACGGCCAGGAGCAGCATCAGCACAACCAGACCCTCGTGCTGGAGGTCCAGGTAGGCGAGCGACGCGCGGTACCAATTGGTCTGGCTGAATGGGTAGTACGCGGCGAGGGTCATGCCCGCGGCCGGGGAGGGGAGGCCGGTAAACCAGCCGGTGGATGGCTTCCCGGCGGAGAGCACGTTAAAGCGCGCCAGTCGCAGCGCCACCGCCACCACGTAAATGTAGCAGAGGATCCAGGCGAAGCGGCCGGCATTGGAGAAATCGAGAAAGTACATCAGCAGTGCCGGGGCCACGCCGAACGAGATCACGTCGACCAGCGAGTCCAGCTCGGCGCCAAACCTCGTTCCGGTTCCGGACAGACGGGCGACCCGCCCGTCGAGCATGTCCAGGATGCCGGCGAAGACGATGAACCAGCCGGCCCAGCGGAAGTTACCGTTGAACGCGGAGACGATGGCCCAGAAACCGAAAAACAGGTTGCCCAGGGTGAACGCGCTGGGCATCACCACGACCACCTGACGCATCGACGGACGCCGGAGACGTTGCCTGCGCTCGGTCAGATCCATTCGGCCACCACCGTCGACCCCGCCTTGGTTGTATCGCCGGGCTTCACCAGGAACCGCACTTTCTCACAGGGAAGGAACAGGTCTACCCGCGACCCGAAGCGAATCATGCCTAACCGATCACCCTGCTGCACCGGGGTGCCCACCGGGTGATCCGTCACGATGCGCCGGGCGATGAGGCCGGCGATCTGGCGGATGAGGATCTTCCCCCGCGGGGTGGTGACCCCCACCGAGGATTGCTCGTTGTCGAGACTGGACTTCTCAGTGCCCGCGTGTCCGAACTTCCCGGGGTTGTAGTGCCGGTACGCCACGGTACCCTCGGTGGGGTACCGGTTCACATGGACATCGAAGACGTTCATGAAAATAGAAAGCCGGCACGACCGCTGGTTCATAAACGTCGGCTCATCGGCCTCCATCAGGCTCACGACCTTGCCGTCCGCGGGCGCCAGGATCAGCCGGTCACCCCGCTGGCCGGCGCGCTCGGGGTCCCGGAAGAATGCCACGACCCAGACCGCCAGCACGACCCAGAGGGCGCACGCCACCCAGAGGAGCCTCGAGTCGAAGCGGAGCGCGGCGAGGAGGAGGGCCAGGGCGATGAGCCAGGCGCCGACGATGAACCACAGTCCCTCGGGGGCAGTGCGTATCACTGATCGGACTCCAGGGGGCGGCCGGTGAGCCGACGAAATGCCTCCAGATACCGCAGGCTCGTGGCCTCGACCACCTCGCCCGGTAGCGGAGGGGGGGGCGCTTCGCCGTTCCAGCGCCCCGCCGCCTTGAGACTGGCGAGGTAATCGCGAAGCGGCTGTTTGTCGAAGCTGGGTTGGCTCCGGCCGGGCGCATACGCGTCAGCGGGCCAGAAGCGGGACGAGTCCGGCGTCAGCACTTCATCGATGAGCCGCAGCGTACCGGCCGAGTCGGTTCCAAACTCGAACTTGGTATCGGCGATGATGATGCCGCGCTGCGCGGCGTAGTCGCGGCCGGCCTGGTACACCGCAAAGCTCGCCGAGCGCAGCTGGGCCGCGCGGGCCTGACCGAGCGCTTCGGCAACGGCGCCGAAGGTGACGTTGACGTCGTGGCCGCTCTCCGCCTTGGTGGCGGGAGAGAAGAGAGGAGGATCGAGCCGGGCACATTCCACCAGCCCGCTGGGCAGTGCTTCGCCCGCCAGGGTGCCCTGGCTCTGGCACTCGGCCCAGGCCGAGCCCGAGAGGTAGCCGCGCACCACGCACTCGAAAGGCAACGGCGCCGCCCGGCGCACCAGCATACCGCGGCCGGCGATCTGCTCCTCCAGGCCACTCAGCGCGGGCACCCGGGCCAGGATGTCGTCGGTGCGCGCGGTGATGTAGTGAGAAGGGAACACGTCGCGCAGTTGCTCGAACCAGAAGGCGCTCAGCTGGGTCAGAACCGCGCCCTTCCGGGGAATCGGCTCCCGCATGACTACATCGAACGCGCTGACCCGGTCGCTGGCCACCAGCAGCAGATGCTCGGCATCGACCTCGTAGACCTCCCGGACCTTCCCCCGGCGCAACAGGGACAGGGGCAGCCGGCTTTCGGTCAGGGGCTGCCCCGGGGCCTTCGCCGCGCTGGAGGACAGGCTCCGCGAACGGGCCGTCATACGCCGATCTCCGCCGTTTCAGGCTCGGAGGCGAGCGGCCGCGCACGAGCCATCAGCGGTCGCGCGTACTGCTCAATGAACTCTCCCACCTGCTCCGAGGCTCGGCCGGTATAGCGCGACGGATCGAGCTCGGCCCTGAGGGCGGTAGCAGGCACGGCCCTGAACGCGGGGTCGGACGCGAGCCGGTCGAGAAGGGTGTTCTCCTCGCCTCGGCTCACTGCGTCGGCTACCTGCAGGCTGTGGCTGCGCACCACCTCGTGCAGCGCTTGCCGGTCGCCGCCGGCGGACACGCCCAGCATCAGCCACCGCTCGGTGGCCATGAAGGGCATCTGCGCGTTCACGTGGCGCCGGATGACTTCTTCCCGGACCTCGATGCCCGCTGCGATGTTGGTGGCGAGGATGAGAATGGCATCGGTGGCGAGGAATCCCTCGGGCAGCGTGAGCCGCCGGTTGGCGCTGTCGTCCAGCGTGCGCTCCAGCCACTGGCTGGCGGCGGTCTGCGCCGTATTGGCCTGCAGCGAGATCACGAACCTTGCCAGCCCGCTGATGCGCTCCGCTCGCATCGGGTTGCGCTTGTACGCCATCGCGCTCGACCCGATCTGCTCCGACTCGAATGGCTCGAGCAGCTCGCCCTCGTGCTGCAGCAGCCGGAGATCGCCCGCCAGCTTGGATGCCGATTGAGCTATGCCGCTCAGGGTGTCCAGCACGCCGCTGTCGGCCTTGCGGGTGTACGTCTGGCCGGTGACGGGAAAGGTGGCGGCAAACCCGAGCCGGGCGGCCACCCGCCGGTCGAGCTCTCGCACCTTCTCATGATTCCCGCCGAACAGCTCCAGAAACGAGGCCTGGGTGCCGGTGGTGCCCTTGCAGCCCCGGAGCCGCATCGTCTCGATCCGCCGCGAGACCTCCTCGACATCGAGGGCAAAATCCTGCATCCACAGCGTGGCGCGCTTCCCCACGGTCGTGAGCTGGGCCGGCTGAAAGTGGGTGTATGCCAGGCAGGGCAGGGAAGCGTGACGGGCGGCAAACTGCTCCAGCGCGCCGAGCACTGCGATGAGCCGGCCGAGCAGCAGTCGGAGGCCGTCGCGCATCACGATGAGGTCGGCGTTGTCGGTCACATACGCGCTGGTGGCGCCCAGGTGGAGATAGGGTCGTGCGGCAGGCGCCTGATCCGCCAGGGCGTGCACGTGGGCCATGACATCGTGCCGGAAGCGCCGCTCGTAGCGGGCCGCCGCCTCCAGGTCGGCGTCGTCGAGGTGCGCCCGTATCTGGGCCAGGGCCTGATCGGGAATGTCGAGTCCCAGCTCGCGCTCGGTTTCGGCCAGCGCGAGCCAGAGCCGCCGCCAGAGGCCGATCCGGTGCCGCTCTCCCCACAGGGTTTGCATGGCCGGCGAGGCGTAGCGGGAGCCGAGCGGCGAGCGCCAGCGATCGTCGGTCATCGGAACATCAGATCGGTGAAGGTCACCTGCCCCTCGCGCTCAACGTAAATCCGGATCACCTGGCCCGGCCGCACGTTCAGGAGCGTGGCCACATCGGATGCGTTCCGTACCGGGGTCCGGTTGATGGCCAGAATTACGTCGCCGGGTTGCAGCCCGGTGGCCCGGCTCACCTGGGGCGAGAGCCGGAAGATCAACGCGCCCTGCTCGCTCCGGATCGACCGCTCGGCCTGGATGGCGGGCGTCACGTTGATGAGCTGCAGATCCTTGAGCACGGTGATCTTTTCAGCCGTTACCGTGGGCAGGTCGCCGGTCACGATCCGCCGCGCCGCCGTCCCGTTCCCCTGTCGGATGGCGACCTCGACCGCGTCGCCCACATGCAGGTCGAGCTTGACGGCCTCCCAGTCCAGATAGTTGCGGAGCGGACGGCCGTTGGCCGCGACCAGGACGTCGTTCTTCTTCAACCCCGCCCGCGCGGCGGGACCATCCGGCGCCACCCCGGTAACCACCACCCCACCCTGGCTCTTCCACGCCCGCATGGCCCGGGCTCCTTCCACGTCGAGACCGACCCAGGCGCGGCGCACCGTGCCGCGCTTGATGATCTCGTCGGCCACCCGCACGGCGCGCTCGATCGGAATGGCGAAGCCGAGCCCCACGGAGCCGCCGCTGCTGCTGAAGATGGAAGAGTTGACTCCCACGACCTCGCCCAGCGCGTTGGTGAGGGGGCCGCCCGAGTTGCCCGGGTTGATGGCCGCGTCGGTCTGGATCATGTTCTTGTAGATGCCGCCCTCGGTGACCCCGCCCTTGATGTCGCGCCGCGTCGCCGAGATCACGCCCACGGTGACCGACGGCGACGGGTCGTTGAGCAGGAAGCCGAACGGGTTGCCGATGGCGATCGCCCACTCGCCCACGATGAGGTCGTCGGAGTTGCCGAGGCGCGCCACCGGCAGGCGCGCGCCGCGGTGCTCGACCTTGAGCACGGCGA
>DASVGF010000054.1:0-3788 GCA_036379675.1 Gemmatimonadales bacterium
TGATCGAGAACCGGCTCACCGGGCTGCGCCGCTATCAGCGCCGGCTGGCGGACCTGGTGCGCGCACTCAGCATCACCGAGCGGGCCATGCCGGTCCCGGACAGCTTTCGTGAGGCCCTGGAGCGGGAGCTGACTGCCACCGGGGTCGGAGACGAGATCGCCACCCGCAATCCCGGCGAGATCTTCCGGCAGTACCTGGCCTGCATGCTCCGCCGCCTCGACCTGATGCTGGCCCGCGCGGAGCAGGGCGACACCCGCCCGCACCCCGGCGGCTACGCCAACCCCGAAGGCCTGATTGCGGACCTCAAGCTCATCGAGGAGGCGCTCGAGTTTGGCGGGAGCCGCTCCATCGCCACGCTGCTGGTGCGGCCGGTGCGGCGCGAGGTGGAGGCGTTCCGCTTCTCCACCGTCCGGCTGGATGTTCGGGAGAACACCACCAAGCTGAACGCCGCCCTGGCCGACCTCTGGAAGGCGGGCACCGGGGGAACCGAAGCTCCCAATCCCGCGTCGGATGCATGGCGCCAGTGGCTCGCCGCGGAGCTTGCGCGGCCGCTGAGCGGCGGGACTCACCCCGGGCTCCCGGCCGATTCGGCCGAAACCCAGGGCATGTTCAACCTGGTGCGGCAACTGCGGGAGGAAGTGGACCGAGAGGCATTCGGCACCTTCGTGCTCAGCATGACCCGGAGCGTGAGCGATATACTCGGCGCCTATCTCCTGGCCAAGAACGCGGGACTCTTCGCCGACAACGCCGGGGTGGAGAGCTGCACCCTGCCCATCGTGCCTCTCTTCGAGACCATCGAGGACCTGCAGCGCGCGCCGGCCATCATGAAGGAGCTGCTCGCCGTGCCGCTGATCCGCCGGAGTGTCCGGGCGCAGGGCGGTGTGCAGGAGGTCATGATCGGCTACTCCGACTCCAACAAGGACGGGGGCTTTCTCACTTCCAACTGGGAGCTGAGCAAGGCCCAGATCAAGCTCACCCGGCTGGGGAAGGAGTGCGGGGTTCCCATCGCCTTCTTCCATGGCCGGGGCGGTTCGGTGAGCCGGGGCGGCGCGCCGACCGGCCGGGCGATCGCGGCACAACCGGCGGGATCGATCGACGGCCGCATGCGGATCACCGAGCAGGGCGAGGTGGTGTCGTTCAAGTACGCCAATCGGGGCACGGCACAGTACCAGATCGAGCTGCTGGCCGCGAGCGTGGTGGAGCATTCGCTCAAATCCGAGCGGGAGAAGGCCCTGCTGCCCACGTCCGAGTTCGACGAGGCCATGGAGGCGCTCTCCGGCGCGGCCCAGGCGTCCTACCGCGGACTGGTCGATCATCCGCATCTGCTCGCCTACTACCAGACGGCGAGCCCGCTGGAGGAGATCTCACTCCTCAACCTTGGGTCGCGCCCGGCCCGCCGGTTCGGCGCCAAGTCCCTCGGCGACCTGCGCGCCATCCCGTGGGTATTCGCCTGGTCACAGAACCGGCACTTCGTCCCCGGCTGGTATGGAGTGGGTAGCGGAATCCTCACGTTTCTGCAGGTACGGGGCCAGCGGGGGACCACGCTGCTGAATCGGATGTTCACCGAGTCGCGCCTCTTCCGCTTGATCGTGGACGAAGTGGAAAAGACGCTTACCTACGTCGATCTCGATATCGCGCGGGAGTATGCGGAGCTGGTTTCCGACCAGGACGTGCGCTCAGCCATCTTCGGGATGGTGGAGGAGGAGTATCACCGGACCGTCGAAGCGGTGTTGCGCATCAGCGGGGGGAGGGAGCTGGTCGAGCGCTATCCCCGGTTCCGGCGGCGGCTGGCGCGGCGATTACCGACCATCAACCAGGTCAGTCGGCAGCAGATCGAGCTGTTGCGGCGGTTCCGCGAGTCGGGCGGGGACAGGACCCAGGAAGAGCAGCTGTCGGCATTGTTGCTCTCGATCAACGGGATTGCGGCGGGGTTCGGAGCGACGGGGTAGCCCTCCGCGTCTTCTCGACCTCTACCCTCAACTGCCCACACGCCGCATTGATGTCCAGGCCGCGGCTCCGACGCACCACCGCCTCCACCCCCTGGTTCCGCAGGCGATCGCCGAATGCGCGGATTCTGCCCGCTGCCGTCGGGGTGAGATCCGGCGTCCCACCCGGATGCAGCGGCAGGATATTCACCAGGGCTCCCAGCCGGCGCGCCAGCTTCGCCAGGCGATCGGCGTCGGCATCGCTGTCGTTTGCGCCTGCGATCATCACATACTCGAACGTGATGCGCTGGTGGAACGCCGCGGCCGCCTGCAGCACCGAGTCCAGATCGTACTTCTTCTCGATCGGCATCAGGCTCAGCCGCTGCTCGGATGTGGGAGCGTGCAGCGAGATGGCGAGGCGGAACTGCTCCGGCCGTTTGGCGAACTCCGCCATGCCGGGCAGGATACCCACTGTCGATACGGTGATGTGGCGGGCGCCGATGCCGAGCCCATGCGGATGGTTGAGAATGCTCAACACGGTGTCCACGGCCGGCCAGTTGAGCAGCGGCTCGCCCATCCCCATGAAGACGACGTTGGTCGGCTTTTCGGATGGGTCTTGCAGCAACACCTCGCGAACCTGGCCCGCAATCTCGAAGGGCGTGAGATTGCGCCGGAATCCCATGCGTCCGGTCGCGCAGAAGGAGCAGCGGAGGGCGCAGCCGGCCTGCGAGGAAATGCAGAGAGTCCGGCGGCTTCCCGAGGGGATGAGGACGGACTCGATCGCCTCGCCGTCCGCCAGGCGCCACAGATACTTCCGAGTGCCATCGGCCGACTGCTGAATGGTATCGGGTGTCAGCCGGCTCAGCGGAAAGGCCTGGTCCAGCTCCGTCCTCAGGCCCGCCGGCAGGTCGGTGGCCCTATCCCACCGGTCGATCGGCGCCTGCCAAAGCCGTCTCATGATCTGCCCCGCCCGGTACGACGGCAGCCCGCGTCCCCGAACCCATTCCCGCAGCACCTCTTCGGCACGGTCGGGGGTAAGGTCGAGCAGATTGTGCTGCGGTTGTATCGGCTGAGCGGGCGTGGACATGGAGTGAAAACTAGTACCGTCGGAAGGGGCCGCCGGCCGCGAATCCGCGCTCCGGGCCAACATCCTGTAAATCTAATAATAGTAACACATTGCACCGTTCTAACACGCGGTTTAGGTTTGACGCCATGCTACCCCATAGCCTGCCCCGGGCACCACAAGCGGTAACGCCGTGCTCCTGACCGAGCTGCTCACGCCGGATCGCGTCGTCATGCCCCTCGACGCACGCGATAAGAAAGCCGCCATCGCGGAGCTCACCCGACACCTGACCGAGCGTTGCGGCGGAAGCTTCGCCGAGGTGCTCGGGGCCGTCGAGGAACGCGAGGCCGTGCTGAGCACCGGGATCGGGTTCGGTGTCGCCATCCCGCACGCGAGGACCTCGCAGGTGCGCGAGCTCAGTCTGGTCTGCGGGGTGAGCCGCGCGCCGGTGCCCTTCGACGCCATCGACGGCGAACCGGTCCGCCTCTTCTTTCTCATCGTGGGTCCCGAGGCCTCGGCCGGCCAGCATGTGAAAGTGCTGGGACGGATCGCCCGCCTGGTGCGGCGCGACAGCCTGCGCGAGCAGCTCTGCGCTGCCGCAACGCCCGACGAGTTCTACAACATCCTTCTCGACGCCGAGGCGCGTTGACCATGAGCGTCACGGCATATCGCACGCACCGGGCCGGTGCGCTGACCCGCGAGCAGGTGGGCCAGACCGTTCGTCTGGGAGGCTGGGTCCACCGGCGCCGGGATCTCGGCGGGCTCGTCTTCATTGACCTTCGGGATCGCGCGGGCCTGGT
>DASVGF010000055.1:0-6563 GCA_036379675.1 Gemmatimonadales bacterium
GCCGGTGCTCTCAGGCGGTCAGCCGGGTCCGCACAAGATCGAGGGTGTCGGAGTCGGCTTCATGCCGCCGCTCTGGAAGCCTGCACTGGTAGACGAGATCATTCCGGTTCCGACCGCGGACGCGAAGGCCATGGCTCGCCGCCTGGCGAAAGAGGAGGCGCTCTTCGCGGGGACGTCGTCCGGCGCCAACGTGATCGCCGCCATTCGGGTGGCGGAGCGCCTCGGCCCCGGCGCCAGGGTGGTGACGCTGATGGTGGATTCGGGGCTCAAGTATCTGAGTACCGACGTGTATCGGTAAGACGGTCGGACGGTAGTTGTCACCCCGAGCGAAGCGAGGGGGCCGAAACTGGTCTAGCCGCCGACTCTCCGCAGCAGCCCATACTCAGCAACGGCACGAATCACCGGGAGACGGTCGATCGTCGCCCCGAAGCCCCAGAGCTGCACGTAGCCGGAGCCAGGCCGGTCGGGGCGGTACACCTGCAGCCAGGCGGTGGCCTTGCCGCTTCTATCGACCGCCAGTGGCTCGCTCACGGCCTTGGGCGCGATGGGGTAGTCGCCTCTAAAGGCCCGGTCGATCCCCCACGCCCTCCCCAGCTTCGTGGGTGTAGCAGAATTTTCATCGTAGTCGATCGTGCCCGCGGCGACCCCCAGCAACGGCTCCATTCTGGCGGGCTCGTCGCCCAGTACGTTTCCGGCCGAATCCCGCACCGCCACCCCGAGCGGCACGCTGAAGTTCACAATCTTGCCGCCCCGGTCGAGATAGCGCCGCAGCAGGCCCGCATCGCTCCCCTGGGGACCCAGGTTCACCGGAATGACATCCATGGCGAACACGACGGCGCTGGGCGCCTCGTCCTCAGCCCGCGCCCTGAGAAAGGCCGTCAGTGAGTCGCTGCCCAGCACCTCGTAGCCCAGCTCCCTGAAGTATTCCGTTGCCAGGCGGCCCCCGGGCGTCGCGGGAGCGCCGGCGAGCGCCGAATCGTGAAACACCGCCATGCGTGGCGCCACCGGGCTCACCTCGTGGATCGCGAGCACGCTGCCTGCCTCGGTGCCGAGGTAGAGCTCGCCGTCGGCGGCCGCGGGAGTGGAGACGGACGCCTCGTCCAGCGGGAGGCGCCAGCGCACCGCGCCGGATACGGCGTCGAGCGTGAGGAGCTCACCCGCAGGCGCGTCGGTGCGGGATGTGGCGATGACCAGCGCGCTGCCAAGGAGAACCGGCGAGGCAAGCACGTTGCCGCGGGTGGGCAGCTTCCAGACCTCCCGGCCGGTGGCCGCGTCCAGAGCGTGAACGAAGTGGCCATCGGACGAGCCGGCGTAGACCCTGCCGCCGCGCACCGCGGGCGAACCGATCACCCAGCTGCCGCGGTGACTCACCCGCCAGCGGCGCTCGCCGGTTGCGGCCTCGAGTCCATACACCGCGCCATCGCGGGAGCCCAGGTACACGCCGCCGTCCGCGATCGCGGCGGAGCTCTGGATGGCCCGCCGGTCGAAGCCGAATTTCTGCGAGTCCAGCGTGTCGCCCATGGTGCGGTGGACCCAGCGCTCCCGGCCGGTCCGGAGATCGAGCCCATAGACTCGTCCGTTCCAGGAGCCGACCACCACCAGATTGCCGCTCACGGCTGGGGTGGCCCGGACCCGCCCGCCGGTGGGCGCGCGCCAGTTCTCCCGCCCGGTCTTGAGGTCGAGTGAGTAGACCACGCCATCGGGTCCCCCGATCAGCACCGCCGGTCCGACGATCGCCGGCGACGAGGCCCAGAGGTCCCAGCCACCCGCCGGTGTGGTGTTGTAGGGCAGCGGAGCCCCGGTCTTCCGCTCCCAGCGGAGCCGGCCAGTGCGCTCCTCCACCGCGAAGATGTGCCCGTCGATGGTGGCGCACACCACCAGCCCTTCCGCCACGGCGGGCGATCCATCCACCGGCCCGCCGGCCCGATACCTCCAGGCCACCCGGCCAGTGCCGCGCTCGATCGCATAGAGGTGGCCGTCTCCGCTGCCCACGAAGACCCGGGTCGCCGTCACCGCTGGCGACGAGCGGACCGCGCCCCCAGTCGTCACCCTCCACTTGACGCCGCCCTGTCCCGGAAAGAACCGCGCATCGGAGACCCCGGTGTGTTCCGGGTTGCCGCGAAACATGACCGGCGGTGGGGCGTCGTTCGGGAGGAAACCGGCGAGAACGAGATAGAGCGAGGCTCTGAGCATCGGAAACTCCGCGGTGACGGTAGGCTCGACTCAGATCACGACGGAGTGTGAGGCTGGGGGGTTTCCGGAGGGGCGGAGGGGCGGACCGATAACACCTCATCCCGAACGAAGTGAGGGATCTACCCGGCGAACTCCTCGGGGCCGGCTGAGTAGATCCCTCGTTGCATTCGGGATGAAATCCGTTCGCAGTGTACCGCTGTACCGCTCTAGCGCCTACACCCCGGCCGGCACCGGAATCTCAGCCTTGTGCCTGGCCAGCCACTGCTCGAACGTCTGCAGCTCCGGATTCAATGACCGGGTGAAGGCCAGGTCGCGCGCGCCCACGAAGTAGTCGTTGAAGTCGCGCTTGAACTGGAACATGTTGCCCAGGTCGTCGGCGCCGGGGAAGCCGAAGCTCCGGTACACCTCGGGCGGCACGTTGTTGTAGCGCACCTCCTGACCCAGCGCCCGGGTGAGGGCCTCCGCCATCTGCTTGCCGGTGAGATGCTCGCCGGCGATCGCCACCGTCTTGTTGATGAACTCCCGTCCCCGCTTGAAGATCCCGAGGGCCGCCTTACCGATGTCTTCCGCGGCGATGCCGGGGAGCTTCTTGTCGTCCATGGGAAAGGTGATCGCCAGGGTGCCGTCCGGGCCCCGCTGGGGGCCGGCCCCGAAGTAGATCAGGTTGTCCCAGTAGAACGCAGTGAGGAGGAAGGTGGTGGGCACGCCGAGGTCGCGGAAAATCTGATCGGCCTCACCCTTGGCGTCGAAGTGGGGCACCTTGTAGTTGCCCATGAGTGTGGGCATCCGCTCGTCCTTCAGCGGCACCCACTTGCGGGTGTCCTCCAGGGTGGACCAGATGGCGTGCTGCACCCCGGCCGACTTGGCCGCCTGGGCCATGTTGCGGGCCTGGGCCAGCTCCCGCTCGGGCGAAAAGTGCTCCCAGAAGTTGGTGAGCAGAAAGGCGCCGTAGGCACCGGCAAACGCCTTGGCGAGGGTCTCCGGCTTATCCAGGTCTGCCGCCACCACCTCCACCCCGGCTGCCTTCAGCGCCTGGGCCTTCTCGGAATTGGTGTTGCGGGTAATGGCGCGGGCGGCAAACTGGCCGCTCTTATCGGCCTGAATCGCGCGCACCAGTCCCCCGCCCTGCGCCCCGGTGGCCCCGACCACTGCGATGATTTTCTTCTCCGGCATGACGAATCTCCGTGGGATTAGGTTTTCAATGTCATTCAAAGCGCGTCCGAGTAGCGGAAGCCTTCCAGCGATACGGTCCGCTCTCCCTCGCGATCCTGCCGCACGCAGTACTGGGTAGGATAGTAGCCTGCCTGCTTGAACGCCGGAGGCTGGCGGATCTCGAAGCACGCGCCGCGGGTCTGGCCCAGAAAGTCGAGGGTGATCATCGGCTCCCAGAAGATCAGCTCCCCCTCGTAGGCCCCGTAAATGAAGGTGTGGGTGAACGGGAGCGAGTCCTTGAGCTCCGGCGACTGGGAGTCGAGCAGGTGGTTGCCCATCCGGGGCACCACGGCGCCCACGTCGATGTAGCCGCTGGGACGATACCGCGCCGGGACCGGACGGGTGGCCCGCTTGAAGTCCTCGCAGTCAGCCAGCTCGCCGCAGCGCCCCGAAGCAATGCTCTCGACCCGGCTCCGGTCCACCGCGTTGAAGTGAAAGTCGAAGTGGGGCTGGGCATAGGGCGTGTTGTGGTGACCCGCAGGATTCCAGTTGACCGAGATCCAGCGGAACGGGAGCCCCGCCGAGGAGTCGACCGGAACGTCGAGGATCCGCTCCTCATCGCCGATGCATTCGTGCCCGGTGTGGCGGCCGTCGCCATCCAGATCGAAGCACCGGCTGGTCGTGTTGGGCCTCGCCGGAAGCCGTTCCAATGAACCCGCCGACATCGTCACCCCCACCGCGCGGGGAGCTCCGTCCCGATCCAGCCTCACAAAGCTCTGCACCGTGCCGGCCCCCATCCGGGCAGCCGCCCCCCGGAGGGTTCGCTCACGGCCGGTGACGCCGGCCGAGATGACGGCGGCAAGGACGGCGAGCAGCGCTACAATACCCAGGTTGCGGGGAGTCACGTCGGCCGGCCACATAAGTCGCTCCTTGTGAGGGTATCCGTTGTAACAGATATCTATACAGCAGTGAAGAGTAAAACGTGACGGTTACGGTTTACTGTTCACCGTTCACTTCCTACCGGCCGAATCCCCGCCCGAACCTCATTCAGGAGCGTATCCAGGGTCCTGAGCTCCTGCGGTTTGAGTCCGGCCATGGCGCCCTGGGTGTACTCCGCAGCCGGCTCGTCGAGGCGCGACAGCATCGCCAGCCCGGCCCCGGTGATCTCGACCAGCACCACTCGGCGGTCGCCGCTGTCCCGCTCCCGGCGGACCAGGCCCTGCCTGATGAGGCGGTCTACCAGCCGGGTGACATCGGGATCCCGGGTAATCATCCGGTCGGCGATCTCGCTGATCTTGACGGCTTTGGGCCGGGCGCCCCGGAGGATCCGGAGAATGTTGTACTGGCTCTGGGAGATTCCCTCGGTACGCTTGAGGTACCTGATCCAGCTCTCCTCGATGGCCCGGGTGGTGCGCATCAGGTTGATGACCAGCTGTTCCTGGAGGGAGCGGAACGGCTTCGTCTGCCGGATCTCGCGATCGATGGTCTGTGCCATGGCCCCAGATTAGCTGTTGCAACGAATACTGTCAAGAGGGAGTTCTCCGGGACACCGTGACGCGCGACCTTTCGCGCCGCGACCCGGTCGGCGTATCGTGGCCCCCGAGCCGAAGGTCTTCTCTTTCCCCTACGCCCGAGCCATGGCCATGAGCGATAGCAGCAACCGCGACCGCGAGGATGCACCCCTGAGCAAGAAGCTGGACGAGCTCTATGACCTCATCGAGGGCATCGAGATCGCCATGTTCACCACCCGGCGCCCCGATGGACGCCTGGTCTCCCGCCCGATGGCCACCCAGACCCAGGCCGAGGGGACCGATCTCTGGTTCGTCACCGACGTTGAGTCCAACAAGCTGGATGAGCTGGAGTTCGACCCCCAGGTCAACCTGGCGTATTATCGTGACCGCACCCGTGAATGGGTCTCGGTGAGCGGTGTCGCCACCATTTCGCAGGACCGCCGCGCCATCCACGAGCTCTACCGGAAGGACTGGAAGGCGTGGTTCGGCGATCAGGGAGGAGAGCGCGACGGAGGTCCCGACGATCCCCGGCTGGCGCTGGTGTCGGTGGATGTGCAGTCGGTGACTTATCTCAAGGTCAACAAACCCCAACCGCTGGTGCTGTTCGAGGTGGCCAGAGGGATGCTCACCGGGACGACGCCCAAAGTCGGGGTCCAGCGAGACCTGAGCGGCGAGGAGATCGACCGGCGAATCAGAAAATGATCTGGGCCTGCGCCAGGCCCAGGCTCCTGCGGACGCCCGGCTCGCCCACCTTGCGCGAGACGTACTCGAGCGTGAGCCGGGTGGTGCGGCCCCAGGGGAACAGATTCACCCCCGCGGTCCACGCCCGGTTCTCGAGCGTGCCGGCCGGGGCCACACCGGGGCGATCGAACCACTCGTACTTGAACACCGGCTGAAGCCAGGGACACACCGGCGCGGCGGCGAGCGCGTACCAGCCCTTGTCGTCGGCCGTGCCTGCGCCGTCCCGCTGCTGGCCGATGTACTCGGCGCGGAGGATGATCCAGGGCGCCTCCAGGCTGGCGTCGACCCCGTAGCGGGTGCTGTCGGCGAAGTAGCGCGCGGCATTGATAGCGAGCACGAGGGAGGGAATCGGCCGGTACGTCACCCGGGCCACGCCGAGGGCCGACGAGTCGGTGTTGGCGGTGACGTTCTGGCCCTCGCCGTTGAAGAGGCCGGCCGAGACCGTCGCGCGGCCGCCGAGGGCGTAGTCGGCCATGAGGCCGATGTCGCGCTTGGGGGCGAGCGAGTCCACCACGGTCGCCCGGTCGGCGGTTTCCACTTCCGCCAGCGAGGTGAGAAACTCCCGGGTGAACGGGGTCTTGAACTGGCCCATCTGCACCCCGAGGGCGTTTCGAGTCCAGCGGATGTAGGCGTCCTGCAAGGAGACGCTGGCCCTTCCGGTGCCGGCGTTGCCGGTGCGGAACTCGCCCTGGATCCTCCACGTGATATTGCCGGCCACGCCGCCGGCCGCACTCAGGCGCGCCCGGTTGATGGTCCCGACGATCCCGACGCCCTTCTGGTAGGTCTCGCGTCCCTGGATGTACCCGCTGAGCTTGACCGATGGTGCCGGGCTCGAGGAAGTACCCTGGGCGTGGAGTGCGGGAACGAGCAGGAGAACGGCGGGGAGGGCAAGCGCGAATCGGCCGAGCATGGGCCTCTTTCGTCGAAAGGGACGATCGAAGGCCCGAACGTACATCACACAGGGTC